>JAHFJU010000005.1:0-42403 GCA_023245725.1 Candidatus Peregrinibacteria bacterium | reverse complement strand
TGGATATTTGGCTATTGGTGGCAATTGTATAGCGCGTAAAGATGCTCTTGAGTTAAGTGGTGGGTTTGATCCTGGAATCTCTTTTTATGGAGATGATGCAGATTTTGCACGGAGGCTTTATGAAGTTGGGAACGTTAAATTCAGTATGAATTTTTATATGTATTCTTCTGCGCGAAGGCTTTCAAAAGATGGAGCAATTATGAGTGCGCTTATTTATATTTTGAATTATGTGAGCGTTGTTTTTACTCATCAGCCCCGTACTTTGAATCACCGCGATATTCGTTAATTATTTTTATATGAGGATTTTTGTTAAGGTAAAACCAAAGGCTCATGCTGTGAAAACTGTGAGCATAGACGCGAATCATTACGAGGTTTCGGTTACGGTTCCGCCTGAAGATGGGAAGGCGAACGAAGCCGTTATAGAAGAGCTTGCAGGATATTTTGATACGGCAAAGTCGAACGTGAGATTGGTGAGCGGCGTTACGTCGAGAATGAAGCAGTTTGAGGTTGAATGAGCCAATTTGTGGTATAATGTTTTTATTATGAGAAGAGTAAATATAGAAAAATTTATTCCTTTGATTGCGAATTTTGCCCGTGCAAATAATCTTAAATATGTTGGGCTCTTTGGTTCTGAGGCACGAGGTGATGCACGTGAAGATAGTGACGTAGATGTGATGATAAAATTTAATAAACCAGTTGGTATGTTCGCGTTTGTTGGCATGCAAGAAGAACTGTCAAAAATTTTTCAAGCTACTGTAGATCTACAGACTCAAAAATCTATTAATTATAAAATTAAGCCCTATATTGAGAAGGATTTAATCACGCTCTATGAAGAATAACTCTGTGTATCTCATTCATATTATTGAGGCAATAGAAAAGATAGAGAAGTACATTTCTCAACTAGATGAAAAATCTTTCTATAGTTCGGATTTAGTTCAAGATGCAGTAATACGAGAACTTCAGATTGTTGGCGAAGCCGCAAGGAGGATAGATCAGGGAGTAAAAGATAAAAGTCCTCAAATTGCATGGTCTCAACTTATAGGCATGAGAAATATACTCGTCCATGATTATTTTACGGTAGATTTAGATGTGGTATGGGTTACTCTTAAAGATGATTTGCCCCTACTTAAGACAGAGATACAAAAACTTTCTCAAATTTCCGGTCTTGAATTTTAGGTATTTAGATCTGCAACTCTGCAATTACTGCATTCATAAATCGGGCGGCTTGTGCGCCATCGAGGAGTCGGTGGTCGTATGAAAGGCAGAGAGACATGACAGGTCGAACTTCGACTTTGCCGGCTATTGCAACGGGCTTGTCGGCGAGTTTCATTACTCCCAAAATTGCAGATTGGCCATAGGCAATAATAGGAGTCGCTTCGGTGCCGCCGATTGAACCGATGTTTGTGATTGTGAATGTTCCGCCTTCTATGTCGGTTGGAGTTACTTTTCGTGTGCGTGCTTTTTCGGCGAGCTCAACAATTTCGCCAGCTATTGCAAATAGGTCTTTTTGGCTTGCAGACTTAATAACGGGAACCATTAATCCTTCATGGGTGTCTACGGCGATGCCGATGTTCATGTAGTTTTTGTACACTACTTCGTTAGTAGAGTCGTCGATTGAGGCATTGAACTCCGGGAATTCTTTAAGTGCCGCAACGACCGCCTGAACTATGTATGCAAGATAAGTTAATTTAACACCGGCTTTTTCGGCGTCAGGTTTTTGTGATGTGCGTTTTTTGACAAGATTCGATGCATCGAATTCGTCGCAGTGAGTAACGCTTGGAATCATGCTCATCGAAAGTACCATGTGCTCGGCAATCGCTTTGCGCATACCTTTTAATTGTGTGCGTTCTACTGTGCCAAACTTTTCAAAGTTTTGTTTTGGAAGCTGTTTTGTAGGGTTTGTGGTTGCAGAAAATACATTGTTTTTCGTGCTCTGTAATTTTTGCGCACTTCCAACTTTAGTTGCTAGAGCACGTACATCGTTTTCGGTAATCTCTCCGCCGTTTCCCGTGCCTTGAATTGAGCCGATATCAACGCCCAAATTTCCTGCCAACATACGAATCCTTGGCATAATTTTTGGTGCGCGTCCTATTGAGTGTATCGCTTCGGCAGTACGGCTTGGAAGTATAAAACCGCCAATCTCTGCTGGAATTTGACCTACAACTCCTTGATCTTTCGAGCTTTTATTAGGAGTATCTGTGTCCGCAATCGGCATATCTCCGCTACTATTTTGATTCGCGCTCGCGCCTCCTTGCTTTAGAATCGGCGTGCCACCTGAGCGGCAGCCTTGCGCTCGCGCTTGATCCTCAACTGTCTTCGCCTCCTCTATTTTTTCACCCTCAGCGCCAATAACCACAAGCACATCTCCAACGTGAATTGTCTCCCCTTCTGCGCCATTCATCTTCAAAATAACTCCGGCCTTTGGTGACGGCAACTCAACAATCGCTTTTGCTGTTTCAACCTCAATAATTGGTTGATCTTCTTTAATGGTTTCGCCAAGTTTTACACGCCAACGCACAATTTCGCCTTCGTGAATTCCTTCGCCTACGTCCGGTAATTTAAATTCAAATGCCATTGCAAGGAGTATAACGCAAGACGCTTATTCTGTAACGGCAGTTGTGTTGTACTATTTTATAGTCTGCCTAATTTTGGAGTGTGACGATGTGTAGCACGAATATTTGCATGAGTAATGCGTGAAATACATAGATGGAGCGACCTTTACGAGGGGGGGGTATTGTGTTATGATATTAGTAATAATTATTAAATAAAAATAAATATGAAAATATTAAATTGTTTCAACACTATTGGATTTTCTTCTAATAACTGCCGTTTCGTTTTTAAGAATGTGGAAACATCGAAAGTGGCTGCGTCGCCGAATGAATCAGATTCAAATGCACATGCTCCAATTAATGCAGACTCTTATAAAAAAGCCGCGAATGAAGGAGTTAATAAAGCTTTGAATGTTAATGAGAAAAACGATACTCAACAACTTATTGCAAGACTTAGAGAAATGAATGCTATTAGGAATGTTGTATTATTGGATAAGGGGCAGAATCCACCTACAGGGAAAGAAATATCAAATGCTGAAGTTGTAAATAATAAGATGACTAAGGTTACTGGTGACCTTTTGAAGAAACTTGGTTTAGAGTTTGATTTGACTAATAGTCAAACATCAATTGCCAATGAAGGCGATGGATTATTAGTAAATATACAATACCCAAATAATGAGAATCCAAGCGAGTACGCGAAAAAAGTTTCTATTAGTATTAACCCAGACGGTAGCTATAGTGGGAGCGCAACTGATTATAAAAAGGAAGGAAACGATCGCAATTCATTTTTTGACAGTGGTGAGATTAGAGATATTTGATAGTAATATTAAATAGCATTCAAAGAAGTTATTTGTTCGCGACTCTACCTTTCGAGGAGTTTGAGCGCTCGCATAACTATGCCAAAAACTCCTGCCTGTAGCACTCTTGGCAGTATGTTTTTTCTTCGCGGTTTGGGTCAAAGCTCGAGTAGATTTCTTTGCTGCACATTGAGCAGTTTCGTTGCCATAAGAAAGGCAAGGTTCGCATTACCATTTTTTGTTCGTGTCGACATGTTGGGCAATGGCGCGGAATTGGCAGGTTCGTTGAGCGATAAAACTTTAATTCTTGAGCAGTAATTTTGTAGTTTTTACCACAAATTTCACAGGCCAAAATTTCTTTTGTTATGGAGTCGGTTACGTGTGCGATTGAGTCAGGAATGGCTTCTATGCTTGAGACTCTATACTCTCGTGGGTCTTCTTTTCTCCAGCGCCATCCACGGTCTAGTGCCATCGCTTCGGTGAGTGCAAAAAAGTTTTGTGCAGGCGTTTCGTTGTAATCAAAAGGCGAAATCTCTTTTGGGAAAAACTGTCCCCACTCGGCACATGGAGGTGAGGCTGTATTTTTGCTTTCGCCGGCACTCCCTGCTGCTCGGCCTTCAACGTCACTTGCTGCTGTTCTCATATGTTCGATAATCTTTGGCAGAATTTTCTCGTACTCCTCTTTCGTATATTGTTTATTTAAAATACAGTATTTTTTTCTGCGGAGTCCAATACAGCCGAAGCAGTCACTGCAGCTATTCATGCTGTCGCAGTACATCAAATTTTGGCTGAACCATGTGTATGTACAGAAAGCGATATTTGTTGATCCACGAGACACATTACACATGTACACCAACTCGCACGCAGGCCATCCGGCTGAGTATGAATTTACAATGTCTTTTGAGTGGTCGAGTGAAATGCAGTTGTAGCAGTCTTCGGATTCATGCGCATCGAAACAGTAGTCGCAGTTGCGTGAGTTATATAGGTGATCGCCGGTTGAGTTTTCGGTATTAAAGCTGTGAATATTTTGGTGTACTGTTTTTTGTCGCAGTTTTTTGAACTCCTCAATATTTTGCTTCCACGTTTCGTAAGAGCCATTCAGTACGCGTTTTTTTGTCGCCTCAAACTCCTCTTTCGACACCGGTTTATTAAAAATATAATAGGATTTATTTGAAAGGTTATCGCAGAATAAGCAGTTCTGGCAGCCCTTTAGCTGGTATGAATAGTAACAATTATTGCAATTGCTCGACTCACTCAACATAACGCACTCGTAGGCTTTTTCTACGTCGCTGCAAAAATAACAGAGAGTTGAGTTGTTCGTGTACATTGAGTCGTACACGTCTTTGTCTCCGACTACCCAGTATGAGTAGTGAGTGTCTTCGCATTTTGCAACTAGCGAGTTTAAGTAGCAGTTTTTTGACTGACGAATATGGCTGTTGTAGTCACAGTTTTCGCTATTGAAAATCGTCGTACCCTCGCGCGGAACTTTCAACTGTAGCTCTTTATATTGCTCAAAAAATCCTCGGGAAAAATCGAAGTCCATGCCGTAGTCAGTAGCGTCCCATGTATCGCTCCACCAGTACGCATTGTTGTAAATCGTAAACGGACTGTCGGGCGGGTAGGCGCTAATAATGTCTACTCCGGTAGCGTCGCACTTTCGTTTGTAGAGCTTCCACTCATTGCGAAATGCCATTAGCGTGCGCATGCGCTCAAGTGGCGAGGTCGTTGGTAGCGGAATTCCCAGTCGCTCGCAGTGTTGTATCTCGAGGTCAGGAATATAGAATGGCTGGCCAGTTAAGGTGCAGTTGGCAGTTTGCATGTGGTGATTATAGCAAAGCAATTATTGAATTTAGCTGAGGCTTTCTATCTTTAGTTTTAGAAGTAGTATCGTTTTTTGCTTCAGAGTGGCTCTCATGCTGTCTTTTTGCTCGTCAGAAAGCAGTTCTCCCAGTCCGTCCAATATGTGTTTGTCGGGCATTTTCTCTAGTAATTCTAAGCACTTAGTTAAAGTGTCCTTGAACGGTAATTTCGATCTCGCCTCAACTAGATTCGCATTAATATCCCAGCCTTGTTTAAAGAAATAATGTACGTCAAAAATATCACGGCTTGTTTTTCCCACGCGTTCATACATAGCCATAAGTTTATTGGCAAACATATCTTCTTTAACCATAACGAGCATGGAGATACCAAGCAGGCTTTTGATCTCGTACTTTGAACCAAAATTCCTGCGATTAACTTCGACCTTTATTTTGGGGGTGCCAGGTGAGTATGAAATAACATTAAGTAAATTAAATTTTTTTATATGTGAGTCTGTAATTTTTCCGTAGCTGGCAGTTATTTTTTGTATTTTTTCAAAGACTTCGTCTTCCTTGGTCTCGTCCAATAGGTCGAAGTCCAGGTCGACAGAGTTCCGGTTGAGACCATAAAACAAAAGTGCAGCTGTCCCACCTTTGAATCCTAAATATGGAGAGAGTGAGGTATTGGAGTAAATATCTTGAAGTATCTGGAGCAAAATTGCTTTATGTTTAGCGAAATCTATGGTCATGGTATTACTGGTTATGTTTATAGTGTTCAAAATATTCTTGCACTTTTTTATTCATTTTCTTGTTGTGATAGATGGGCAAAATTTCAAAAACTTTTCCCCAATCAAGCCCATTTAGATTATCGAAGTGATATTCTCTACTGATATATATTCTATCAAGAAACGCGCGTTCTTTTGTTGCCATAGCGACGCCATTATTATTTTCGATGCCTGTTATATCGCTGAGAACGTAGTCTTTCATTCTTAGAAATGAAATTTTTTGGCCTTTCACCTCAATATTCCGCGTTACATACGAAGCCACAAACATATTGTTGTAAAATTGAAAGTTTATTCCTTCTTGAGTAAGAACGGTTTCAAAACTTATGTACGAAGGAGTATAGATTCGTGTAGCTAACTCAAGGCGATTATAATTTTCGTCTTTGGCGTAAATTCCCCTATGTATCCGTATCAATTTCTTGTTTTTTACGTATTCGCTCAATCGTACTTGCTCTCGATTTTTTATTTCAGTTTTCCATAACAAAGCGACATCTTTGACGGTAAAGACAGTTTGAGGAGCTCGAAGGATTCGTGCCAGGTATTCTCCCTTAGTTGGAGTATCATTCATAATATGTACTGAACCTTAGGTTTAAACTAAGTTCCAGTACAATTATAGCATATTTCTTAGTAGAAAGCGATTCATCACGTTTGATGAAGAGATATGATGTAATAGATCATTATTTAACCACTACCTCCCCATCACCTTTCTAATTCCATCAATCAATCGTACTTCGTTTGGCAAATATAAATCTTCACCTTTTAAAAGTGGCATCACGGTGTCGAAGCCTGTTACTCGCTCAACGGGCGCCTGTAAACTAAACAAAGCTTTTTCCATAATTAACGCCGAAATTTCGGCGGCGAAACCGCATGTTCTAGGTGCTTCTTGAATTATTACGCAACGGCCGGTTTTTGTTACTGACTCTAAAATAGTTTCAGTGTCGAGCGGCGAAAGTGTGCGCAGATCAATAACCTCGAGCGAAATTCCCTCTTTTGCCAAAATATTTTGAGCTTTTAAAACAGTCGGAATCATTGCCCCCCAGCCAATAACCGTCACGTCACTCCCCTCGATCATTACTCGTGCTTTGCCAATTTCAACTGTGTACTCCTCTTCGGGAACCTCCTCTTTAATTGCACGATATAATTTTTTAGGTTCCATAAAAATAACCGGATCAGGGTCGCGAATTGCCGCTACAAGAAGCCCTTTTGCATCATAAGGAGTTGAAGGACAAACAACTTTTAACCCCGGAGTATGAATGTAGTAAACCTCGGGACTTTCGGAGTGATGCTCAAGCGCACGCACTCCACCGGAATACGGAAAACGAATTACCAACGGGCAAGTAAGTTTGCCGCGCGTTCGGTTGCGCATACGTGCAACGTGGCTGACTATCTGGTCGAAAGCGGGATACACAAATCCATCAAACTGCATTTCGCAGATCGGTTTCATACCAGCCATAGCTAGCCCAATTGCCGTTCCCACAATGCCTGACTCGGCGAGTGGCGTATCAATAACCCGCTCTGCTCCATATAATTTTTGTAGGCCATCGCTAATTCTAAACACGCCTCCGCCCACGCCAACGTCTTCGCCCATTAACATAACGGTTGAGTCATGAGCCATTTCTTGTTTGAGTGCCAGTGATATCGCGTCGGCGATGGTGAGAATCATGTAGGCAGATTATAGCAGATTGCTCCTTATAAAATCTGCACCGGAACAAACAGCTGATTATCAATCTCGCTAGTTTCGATAATATCGTTATTTATGTCGATGAGAGCGCCGACATTATATACACCGGGAGCAGCTGTATTCGCCTCCAAATGAATATTACAGCTAACAACTGTAGCCTCTAGCGCGTGAAGTCCCGGCATAATAGCTCCTCTACAAAATGACTGTTGAGCACCGTTATTTTCTATCTGAAAAATGTATATAAAATGATCTACATAAACCCATGGGGTCTTGTTTGTAATTGTAGCTGAAACCCGTAAATCGGCACTTCCGTCGGCATTTCGCTGCACTAATTGAAGGGTGTTCATTCTTGTAACGGCAGGATTCGGAAGGTTGTGTTTGCCTACATTCATAACGAAATCAAAACATGATTTGTTGTTTATCGTGTTTGATTCTTCCAAAACCCAATTTTGCTGAGGGTCTGTTGGGCGATCTGTTATTTCGAAGCACATTGAGTATGTATCGAGCAATTTTACAACGTTAACGCTTTCGTCGACGTATATTTTACCTGCAAGTAAGTCAGCCGCTCCGATATTTAGAGGATTCGGTACAGACTCCCAGTTAACTCGGCTACTAACGATCGCGCCTGTTTTTTTATAAATGAGTTTGTCTAAAATTCCGCTCGATTCAAAGTTGGCATTTGCAATCCACGCAGGTGCGTTACCTATATTTTGAACTGATAATTGAAATTCGATTAGGAGTTTCCATACATTATTTTGGCAGGCGTTGTGGTCGCAGTCCGGCATTTGGCGCCACTCCATTCTATTTATGTTGAACTGATTTACGACCAAATCGGGTAGTCCGGCTGCAAGTGTTGTTTGAGGGCCGACTAAAGATAATAGGGTGAACGCGACAAAAGAGATGAGTAGTTTTTTCATAGTAATTATTACAAAGCTGAAGAATACTTATAGCACAAAAAATACAGAAGTCAAGGCGGATAGTCGTAAATCGGCTTAAAATAAGGGCAATTTCAATATGTATAACTATATGTATAGTAAGTATATGCAGTATACATATCAGTTTTTACTGGTTCCCTAAAAATCCCTTTAAATATTCTTTCTGTTCAATTAATGCAGGCGTTGGTTTTTCGTACATATAATCAAAAATTTCATCGACGGTCTGCACGGGAAAGTTTTCGCCAATCTCAACCGCTGCTCGTACTTTTACATCGGCATCTTCTCGAATTTTTTGTTCCCACGCTTCGCTCCATAAATTGTTTTTCTGTAGATACAATTTGAGTCGCATAACAGGATCTTTTTTTCTCCACTCCTCTACCTCTTCTTTGGTTCGATATCGCCCTGAGTCGTCTGAAGTTGTGTGGTTTCCGTAGCGATAGTTAATGGCTTCAATAAGCGTTGGTTCGTTATTGTTGCGCGCGCGATCGGCAGCTAATTTAGTTACGGTCGCCATGGCAAAAATATCGAGACCATCAACCACGACCCCCGGAATTCCAGCTGAAATTGCCTTTTGTGCCAACGTTTTTGCAACTGTTTGTTTTGAGCGCGGAGTAGAAATTGCGTAATTGTTATTTTGACACATGAAAATAGAACCGGCTTTATTAACTCCTGCAAAATTCATAGCTTCATAAAAATCACCTTCTGAGGTTGCGCCATCACCAAAATATGAAACGGTAATGACGGGTTTTTTTTGAAGTCGCATCGCCCATGCATAGCCAACCGCATGTAGCATGTGACTGCCAACAGGAATCGACACAGGCGCGACGCATGCGTCTGTATGGCTCCCCCATTCGTTTCCAAGCCAGTATAAAAGGATTTTTTCGAGTGGCATTCCATGCACATAGCAAATTGGCAACTCGCGAAACGCCGGGAAAACCCAGTCTGTTTTTTGCAGCTCAAATCCGCTACCAATTTGAATTGCCTCATGGCCTTCGACAGATGGGTAAGTGCCGCATCTTCCTTGTCGTTGCATGTTCGTAAACTTCGCGTCTGCCACGCGCACCAAAATCATCGTCGCGTATGCCTCTTTAATTTTCTCTGTACTCCAATTCGGCATCAGGTCGGGGCGCACAATTTCGCCAGACTCATTCATAACCTGAATCATCGGGTCGGTGAGCGGGTTGAAGGATTCTATGAGTGACATGTGGGAGCATTATAGAGGCAACTGAGAGTATGGCAAAGCCTTTGCTATCAGGTTCGAAAGGATTGGGCAGTAGCGTCTTTATATCGGGCAGAAACAATTGACGGAATTCGATTCGGGGGTATAGTAAACTAGATGGAGTTAGAAATTGGATCGCGAATTCAGGACGCTTCGGCTGATAACTCATTTGAACTTGCAGTAGGAGAGTTGTACTCGGCGCTTAATGAATTACGCGGTGTTTTTTTGTCGATGCTTGCGGCAATTAATAGAGATAATAAGATTTTATCTTTAGCAGAGGTGATGCGCCAACGTGTTTTGAATGCCGGTAATTTTGTTGGGCGCCTTGGCCTTGCTAATGAACACGAAAATGTAAAATGGTCGCTTACGTATGGCCTCGATGCGGAGTTGCTTTTTAGAAGTAGAGTTCCATGTACTTTGGTTGGTGCTCAATCAATTTATGAACGTGTTTCGTTTTTAAAAAGTACTGATTTGGATTTTCATGAACGTGGTTTGGTTGAACATCAATCGGTAGATCGACATGGAGTGTACGATTCATTTTGTGTTCCACAAATGCAGCTGATACATCCAGATGGAAGCAGCCTTAATTGCTTATATCACCCAGACGAGGCGGGTGATTTTATGAGTTTTGTTACAGAAGAAATAAGAGGCGAAGTTAATTTTTCTTGTCGCCGCGATCCTAATTTCCCGAATGCCGAAAATCTTCCATTTGCTCGATGTTCAATTACGCCAGATTCAGAAGTGCCGAATGTTATTGAGCTTCTTGATCGTAGTTTGACTGGAGTTTCTACTCATAAACTTGGTTTATACGACTGGCGCAGTTTGCTGATTGATAGAGTTAATATCGATGGAAGTTTAGATTTAAAAAGGCGTACGGTTGAGCCTGAAAAGGTCTGTGTTGCACTTCAAAAGTGTGCTCGCGATATTATTCTTACGGCGGATTTTTTGGAAAGCGAGGGGCTAAGAGTTCGTGCAATTAGGAGTACTCAAATTCTGTTTCATATACAGCTCCCCTGCCTTATACGATGACCTCACAAATGGGCCGGCAGCTACGTATTTGAATCCCATTTTTTTGCCTTCTTTTTCGTATATGGCATACTGCTCAAGCGGTACATATTCTTTCACGGGCAGGTTCCATTTTGACGGTCGCAAATACTGGCCGAGGGTGAGAAAATCAACACCAACCGCGCGCAAGTCGCGCATTGTTTCAAGCACCTCTTCGGGGGTTTCGCCTAAGCCAACAATTATCGAGGATTTTGTGAGCATCTTGGGTTGTGAATCTTTCACATATTTCAAAACGCTTATAGATTGATCGTAATTTGCGCGATGGTCACGAACCGATTTTTGTAGGCGCGCGACAGTTTCTATATTGTGAGCAAAAACATGTGGTGATGAGTCGATAACTTTTTGAATGTCTTTTTTTTTGCCCTGAAAATCAGAGACCAAAACCTCAACTTTTACGTTAGGATATGCAACCCGAAGATGGCTAATACATGCCGCGAAATGACCCGCTCCGCCGTCTTCGACGTCGTCGCGGTCAACGCAAGTAATCACTGCGTAATCAACTCCCATTTTGCCGATTGCCTCGGCCAGATTTTTGGGTTCATTTGGGTCGAGCGGCTGCGGTTTGCCGTGTTTTACATTGCAAAATTTACACGCGCGAGTGCAGGTATCGCCCATTAACATGAATGTTGCTGTTCCTCCACTCCAACATTCGGCCACGTTTGGGCAGTGTGCAGATTGGCATACTGTAGCCAAATTTAGCTCTTTTGCCATTGCATTAATTCTGTCGAATTTTTCGTTAGGCAAGCCGACTTTCATTTTAAGCCATGCAGGTTTTTTTATTCCTCCTTGTACAAGGTGAACCATTGTGTCGGCGTTTGCATTAGCGCCGCGTGAGTAAATACAGCCTTTGCATGACATAGAGCAGCATTATACAGTATAATCGTTGCATGAAAAAACTCCTCTCAAAACTTATATTTGTTATTTCTCTTCTTATTCCAACTGCTGTGTTTGCTCATGAACAGTGGTTTGCCGGTACGCCAGAAATGCAGTCGCCTCTACCGTATTTTTTTGTTGATTGGAGTGCGGCACGGATTGCTATCACGATCGGTTTTGTAGTTTTATTGATCGTTTCACTTTTTATCGGACCATTCATAAATAAATTTAAAATCTCAAAAAAAATTGAAGAAAAAGTTACGTCTGTTAGTGCTTTCGCTCCTCAACTAGTTCGTGGAGCAATCGGAATTTTGATGATAATGGCAAGTTCTCAGGGGCTATTATTTGCGCCGGATTTGCATTTGAAAGCTGTTCCGCTTGCATTTTCAATCTCCCTTTGGGTGCTTCAATATGTTGTCGGTTTTGCCTTTGTACTAGGGATTTTTATGCGACCTGCTGCCGCAATTTCAATCCTGTTATATGGTGCTGCTTTTGCATTTTTTCCACTTAAAAACTTACTAAGTTATCTTTCTCTCGCTGGAATTTTTGTATACCTTTTTGCAATTGGAAATCCTTCAAATGTTGGATTTTTATTCTGTGAAAAACTTAGAAAAATTAATTCTTGGTTAGCTGCCCATGAAGTTCTAGCCATGAAAATAATGCGTATTCTTTTCGGACTTTCTTTTATTTCTATGGGGATTTTGTTCAAGCTGACAACGCCACAAATGTCGTTAGCTATTTTAGCAGTACACCCCGTCATTAATTTTTTGGCACAGTTTGGATTCACGAATGAAATGTTTGTCTATGCTGCTGGTCTGTCTTACGTGTTGTTTGGAATTCTATATATATTCAACATTTTGCCCCGAATTGTTTCGCTTAAATTAATAGGACTATTCACGGCAACGATATTTGTTTTTGGCTTAGGTGAGCTATTTGGTCACATTCCCCTCCTCGCTGGATTTTTCGCCATTCTCACGCAAAAACAAAAAGAATCCTAAGGCGATAGAGCACATTAATGCTTCTACTATTATTGTCCATAATCTGCTGACGAGGGCGAATATTAAGCCGATGTATTCAACCACAATTCCTTTTAATGCAATGAACCAGACTCCTTCGCGGACACCTAGTCCGCTTGGCGTGAAAAAAGCGAGAACGCTAGCGACATACGAAAACGTGCCGAGGCTTACAAGGTACAATGTGTATTCCATTGGAACACGTGTAAATGCCTTGAGAAATATTACTTGAGAAACACCCATTAATAGCATTGCAAGGCCGAACGTGACTTGAACAACGAGAAGTTTTTTAAACCCAACGCGACCTTCGTGTGAAATTATTGGTTGATGAGTAAGCCGTAAAAAAATATTTATGAATACGTAGAAAATGCGAGGAATAAGCAGAAGTAGGCCAAGAACAACAAATGCTCCTGCGCCGATTTTTGCAGCTTGTCCAAAGTCTACTGATGTAATTACCGCGAAAAGTGAAATATAAATTCCTGCCAAAATTTCCATTATTCCCTCAATGCCAGTTGTTAAAAAACATACGCTGGTGCTGACAGAATATTTTTTGCAGAGTTTTGTTCGTGCGACGGCTGTCCATATTTTTCCCGGAATATATTTGCATGGCAGACTTATGAAAAAGAAAATAATTGCGTCCCAGTATTTTATTGGAGTATTTACGTTTCTTAACAGCAGCCACCAGCCTGTTGCGAGGAAAAAGAATGATATACTGTACACTCCTGTAGCTAATAGAACGAGATGCCACTTCAGATGAAACTCATAATTTTTAATCAGGTGCCACTGCGACGAAATCTCTCTGCCTAGAACGAAAAAAACCGCAGCCACAAGCCCGATGGAGAGAATATGAACCGCAATTTTTTTACCCCGATCACCCATTCGTGAAAAGAATATACTCCTTATGTCTGAAATTTATCTAGATCATTCCGCCGCAACGCCGCTCGACCCACGTGTTCTCGAGGCGATGATGCCTTATTTGAGTACGGAGTTTGCAAATCCGTCGTCGTTGCATAAGGCTGGTCAACGTGCTCGTCATGCCGTCGATGAAAGTCGTGAAAAAGTTGCTTCAATTGTCGGCGCTAAACAATCCGAGGTTATTTTTACAAGTGGCGGTACTGAGTCGAATTCACTTTTTATTAAAGGAGTTGGAGAATTTATACTTCAAAATTTAGAGGAGATTCGGAGGGGGAAATATGATGAAGGTGCTGAATTTTCAGAGCGCGTTGTTGATGTAGAATCAACCTTTGTGCCTCATATTATTACAACAAAAATCGAGCATGAATCGGTGCTTATGCCAATTGAAGAGCTAGCGAAAAAAGGCTTCAGAGTAACGTATCTCGATGTTGGTGAAGACGGCGTAATTAGTTTAGAAGATTTTGAAAAAGCGATTACCAATGAGACTGTTTTTGTCTCGATTATGTATGCGAACAATGAGATTGGTACTGTTCAACCAGTACGCGAGTGTGCGTCTATTTTGAAGAAAAAAAATGCCGAATTTTCGTCGGCACGAACTCCTTTTTGTTTTTCTGCGCTGTTGCATACCGATGCATGTCAGGGTGCTCCGTATCTTTCTTTAAATGTAGATGAACTCGGTGTCGATTCTATGACTCTCAATAGTGGAAAAATCTATGGGCCAAAAGGAGTTGGTTGTTTGTATGTTCGCGGTGGCGCTCACGGAGCGGTAAAACTCATTCCTCAGTTACTCGGTGGCGGCCAAGAATATCGCATGAGATCGGGAACTGAAAATGTCGCAGGTATTGTCGGATTTGCGGCGGCACTGGAATTTGCACAAGAAAATCGTGAAGAAGAAAGCTCTCGCCTACTTATTTTGCGTGACAAATTGATTGACGGAATTTTGAAAATTCCAAATACGCGACTCAACGGTTCACGTGAAAAAAGATTGCCAAATAATGTGAATGTTTCATTTATGGGTCTTCATGGTGAGACGATTTTGGTTAGACTCGACATGGCTAAAATCGCAGCCTCAAGCGGTTCTGCCTGTTCGTCAGGGTCTATGGAAAAATCACATGTGATAGCCGCTTTAGGCGGCGAGGTTGCCGATGATGTGTGGAGCCGCTCTGCAACTCGCTTCACTCTCGGTCACTCAACAACAGAAAAAGAAATTGAAATTGTAATAAAGGAACTTGAAAAAATTGTTAGGGATTTGCACGAAACATCTCCTTTTTAGTTTTTCATGCCTCTGCTAATATTGGTGCGTTTTTAACTCAAACAAATATGAAACGATTAATTGCTCTCGCCTTGTTACTGCTACTGGTATTTCCGTCAGTTGTTTTTGCTGATTTTGCTGACAATTCTAGCGATGCTACATATGGCTTTGGCGCTGGCACTCTCTCAAATACTCAGTGGAATTCCGGTAGTTCATGGCAAGAATTAAACTCCACCGGAAAAACCGCTGGTACCGGAACCTACACATCTCGCATAATTGACGCGTTAACTTCAACCAGCTGGAGCACTTTTGGGTGGACTCCTTCACAGCCTTATTTAAAAGAGCTTCCAAATTCTGCTGTGTCAGAAACGGCTTACAGTACGGGAAACGCCAACATGACTAACAATGTTTTGCTCATGCATATGAACGAATCGAGTGGTTCATTAGACGATACCTCTGGTAGTAGTATTTCAGGAACGGTGAGCGGAAATCCTACATATTCGAGTACGGGTGAATTTAACAGTTCACTTCTTTTTGATGGCACCGGAGATTATGTAACTCTCACTAATAGCGCGAACTTACAACTAACGTCGACTCCGACAATTTCCGCTTGGGTAAAAATTACAGGAGGTAATGGCACTTCTCGCGGTATTTTTAGCAAATTTACTTTGATTGGGGGAAATTATAAGGGATACGCAATAACATTAAGATCTGACAATAAATTTCAGGTTATCGCTGGCAATAACAGCGCATTAAATACGGTTTCAAAGTCCAACTCTGCTTATACTGATTCAAATTGGCATCATATTGCTGCCGTAAAAACAGGCGGTAAGTTTCTTTTGTATATTGATGGTGTTGTTCAGACGGAGCAAGCAACCAGTCCAATCACTGATACAGGTGCAGCGGCGGTTATAGGTCGTGATTATTCTAATTTAAATAGTGGTTATTTCGTTGGAAATATTGATGAAGTCTCAGTTTATAGCCGCTCTTTGGGTGCGTCTGAAATTCTCAATTTATATAAACGCGGAACCGAACGTGTACGCTTTCAGGTTCGTTCTTGCGGTTCGTCGTGTACGTCTGAATCTTACGTAGGCCCTGACGGTACAAGTGGCTCATATTTTGAAGAACAGGATTCAAACACAACTGCACTCCCTTCATTTAGCCTTTCGGGCGTAGTTTCAGCTGGTCGTTATTTCCAATATCAGGCAACACTTGAAACGAGCAATACTTCTTATTCTCCAGACATAAAATCAGTTTCAATAGGAACTCCTTCAATAGGAGTTTTGAGCAGTAATTTTTCTGCACCATACGGCACTACCGATCTTTCAGTAGAAAGTAATTTAGCTGCTGTGTCAGGACTTCGTTTGGGTAACCAGTATGGCAATTTAACTTGGACAAATGACCTTGATGTACGTCAGCAAGATTTTAATAGCAATGTTTCGGTCGGTTCTGATTATGTTAGTGTGAATGCTTCTGGTTTGCTGGGTGCGTTTGATTCCGAGGCGACTGTTTCTATGAATGTGAATGATTGTACTTCGTACACGATTTATTACGACAGCACATTTAGAACAAACGCCAGCGATATAATTGCTAACGGGCAAGTGTGTGATGCAAATTCGACTCCTGCGTGTACTGCTGACTATTGTTCTGGCAATGTATTAACTTTTACTGTTCCGCATTTTGACAGCTACGGAGTTATTGAAGGCTCTTCTCCTCCTCCTGGAGGCGGTGGCGATCCACCGACGGCTCCCCCAGATCCACCAGCGCCGGTTCCTGAATATTCGACATTGATTTTCGCGCTTATTCTAGGCGGTTTGGGCTGGTTTATAGGCAGAAAAGCGATGCCTCAATTGAGATAACTACCCAGTAGTATCGGTGCCTTTTTTTTCAACGATTTATGGTATACTGCCATCACTATGCCATTATTAGATTTAGTCTTATTGTTAGCAGGCTTGGGCGGAGGGTTTCTGTTCGGAGCCTATGTTTTAAAACCAAAGCCATACAGCCAAGATGATTACGAGCGAAAAATCGAAGATCTTGATTCTGAAGTTCAGACTCAAAAAAAAGAGTTGATTACTCGTGCAAATTTGAAGGCCGATGAAATTCGCAAACAGATTGTGTTCGACGAAAAAGAGCTTTCTCTTGAGGCGGACACTCTAAACAAAATGATTGATGTAAAGGCTCAGTCGCTTGCAAAACGCGATGCTCGAATTGCAGAAATGCAAAAAGAATATGACAACGAAGAGTCTGCTGTTAAACAAATTCGACAGCAGTGTGAAGAAATTGAAAAACGTTTGGCAGATGATTTAATTCGTCTTACAGGAGTTACACGCGATAGCGCACGCGAAGAGTTAATGAATAAATATTCCGCGGAGTTTACTCACGATGCGGAGTTGCGTTTGGCGCGCGCGCAAGAGTTGGCTCAAGAAACGGTGAATAAAGACGCGCGCGCGGTACTGTCTGAGTGCATTTGCCGTTACAGTTCTGGTGCTGCTCGTTCTCCTAACATGGCGAAAATAAAAGTTCTTCACGACGAAGTGAAAGGGCGAATTGTAGGCCGCGGTGGTCGTTTAATTGCATTTTTTGAAGAGCTGTTTGGTGTCGATGTAATATTTAACGATGAGCCAAATACAATTATTATCAGCTGTTTTAATATAGTAGCTGAAGAAACTGCTCGTATCGGAATGGAGTTTCTGATGCGTGAAAAAATTATAAATGAAGATGTTATTGTTAAGGTAAAAGAGCGCGCGGTTGCAGAGGTTGAGCGTCTGTTGCAAGTTGAAGGAATGCGCATTTTAAAAGAGATTGGGGTTCTAAATATGCCTCCTGATTTTGCTGTGCTGGTTGGTCGTTTGAAATATAGAACAAGTTTTGGCCAAAACGTTATGCGCCACTGTGCCGAGGTTGGTTACTTTGCACGTTTAATCGCCGCACGTATTGGCGCAGATGAAAGAACAGCATTTCTTGGTGGATTCTTTCATGATCTTGGAAAAGCAATCGATCAAGAAGTTGGTGGTTCTCACGATTATCTTTCAAAAGAATTACTTGAAAAATATGGTTTCTCTTGGGAGATAGTTCACGCAGCATGGACTCATCACGATGCGATTCCGCAAGAAACTGTTGAGGCTCTCATTGTTAAAGCAGCCGACGCAATTTCTGCTGGTCGTCCAGGCGCTCGAGCAGAGTCTACAGACCGCTACGTTGAGCGAATTATTGAGCTCCAAAACACAGCTTTTGAGTCTGCTGGAGTTAGAAAAGCATTTGCAATAAATGCTGGTCGTGAGCTTCGCGTAATTGTTGATCATGAAAAATTGTATGACCAGAACCTTCAACCTCTTGCAGATGAAATCGCAAAAAAAGTTGAAGCAAAAGGCGGCTATCCGGGAAAAATTCGCATAGTAACTATTCGTAACACAAAGTCTACCAGTACAGCGCGTAAGTCTGCCGGCGCAGAGATTGCCGGTGGTCGCTAGGGGTAAGTTAAGTATGGCTAGCTGTCTGTCGGTATGACTATTCTGGTTTGATTATTGACTCCTATTTTATTATTGTTCCTTGGCATGTACGACACAATTATTATCGGCACTGGCCCCGCAGGCCTAACGGCAGCACTTTATTGCGCCCGTGCACAGCTAAAAACCTTGGTAATTGGTGACATAAAAGCATCAAACGCATATAAAGCTCATTTAATCGAAAATTATTTTGGATTTACCGAAGGAATTTCTGGCCCTCAACTTATGATTCAGGGGCTTGAACAAGCCAAGAGTTTCGGTGCAGATCATCTTGAAAAGTTAGTCGTCGATATTCGGGCAAATGACACTGGTGAAGGGTTTGTTATTACAGACAGCGAGTTAGGTGAATATCCTTCGAAAACTGTAATAATTTGTACAGGATTAGGATTTAAGCCATCTGGAATTCGACGTGAAAAAGATTTAACTGGTAAAGGAGTTTCGTTTTGCGTTACCTGCGATGGGTTCTTTTTTAAGCAAAAAAATCTTGCGATAGTAGGTTCCACAGATTTTGCAGGTGAAGAAGCGTTGCAACTCCTCTCTTTCTCTAAACAAGTAACTATTTTGAGCCATGGAAAAGAGTTTACAATGAATAATCGAATGATGGCTGGATTGCAGGAACGCGGCGTAATCCTTGAAAAATCTCTTAAAATTTCTGAGTTTATAGGCGAGAATAAGTTAGAAAAAATTAAATTTGCAGATGGTTCAGAGCGTGCTTTCGATGGAGTGTTTCTTGCTCTTGGCGTGGCTGGTGCTGGCGATTTTGCCCTTAAATTGGGTGTTGAGCGAACTGGGCCTCAAAATGCATTTATTGTCGCTGATTCGCGAACTGGTTCCACTAATTTGAAGGGATTATTTGCCGCTGGTGATTGTACAGGCGGTAACGCGCAGGCATGTAAAAGTTCGGGTGAGGGGTGCAACGCCGCTATGAGCGTTATCAAATATGTAAAAGGTGTTACTGCTTACGTAGATTACGCATAATTCCCTCCTATTGCACACAATTTGTATTCGTACTAAACTGAGCCCTGTCTTAACAAATTTTTCTTATGGCTGAGAATAAAAAAATCACAAAGAAGTTCGAAAATCTTGTAACTGGAGTCATTATCGGTGGGGCTATTGGCTCTGTATTGGGTCTTACTCTTGCACCTCGCAAAGGTAGCGAAACAAGAAAAATGATTACTGACAAAGGTGAAGAACTTATTAATAAAGGCAAAGAGGCTAGTGAGGAATTTCTCGATGAACATCATGAAACTATCGCGTCTGCAAAGAATTCAATGGAAAGGAGCAGAAAAGGACTATTCAGATGGATGAAGAAAATCGTGAAAAAAATCTAATGCTCAAAGGCAATTACTCTAAATGTTCTTGGCAGTTTTTGAAGTAATATTTTTTCGTTAATTCTATTTTTAGGCGTGAGCTTTCATAAACATGCTATGAATTTGGTGTCATTTGTGAAAAGCAGGTTGGTATTTTTTAGCTGGCTCATTTATTATACGACCCATGGATAGCGTTCTACGCATTATCATTTCAACAGCGCTCGTTCTAGCCGTATTCACGGGAATTTTAACTCTCGATGTTTACCGCCGAAACGATTTAATACTCCCCCGCTCTTTTGTCGGTGATATTAATTTGGGTGGAATGTCTAAAATTAATGCGCGAACAAAATTAAAAGAACGCTTGGCTCAATTGCTCTCGGCTCCTATTACTCTTTCTGCTCAAAATGCGGTAACGAAAAAGACAATGGGAGAAGTTCAAACATTTAGCCTCGCTGATTTTGGTACATTATTCGATGACAATGCTCTAATAAATTCACTGCCAACTTCTGCAAAAATTTCGCAGTTGTCATTGATTATAAAAGGATTTGCAGGTCATAGATATTTTGTTGATCCGGCGATTTCGCGAACGCAACTTGAGCAACTTATTTACAAGAAATTTTCTGCGGTTCCACAGGCGAAGAATGCATATTTGAAAAAAGTTACTGGAGGATTGGCTGTTACTCCTGCCGAAATAGGGCTCACTCCCGATGTAGAAACACTTGCGCTTCAACTTGAAAATAATATCAGATTTTTTGAGACTCCAGCTCTCACGGTGAAATTTTCAGAGAACATGCCTAGTATTCAAACAGCCGATTTAGAGCCATATTTACCGCTTTTGAAGGAGTCGTTTCCAAAAATAATTACGCTAACTTTTGAGAAACAGAAATGGGAAATTAATTTTAGAGATCATCCCGAGTGGATTCGTTTCGACCGTCAAGATACCGCGCCATTTAGCATTTCAACTGCCGCGGTTCCGCTGCAGGGGTTGCCGTATCTGATGTATTGGGATCCTGTAAGTTTTAATAAATTCGTCGATGAAAAATTGGCAACTTCACTTGATCATCAGCCGGAAGATGTAAAAATTTATAAAGAAAATGATCAAATAAAAGTTGAAGGGAAAGGTGTTGATGGTTCTGTAGTTGATCGCGACAGCTTGCACATTTCTATTGCGAAACTAATGAATATGGCGAGTGAAAATCCTGTCGAAATTCCTATGAGAACTGTGGCTTCAAAACTCGATATTGCTCCTGAACTGCAGGCGCTTGGTATTACTGAATTAGTTGTCGATGGTTATACAACTTACAATGGTTCTCCTGAAAATCGCCAGCATAATATTGCCACTGGAGTTGCAAAATATAACGGTATTATGATTGCACAGGGTGAAGAGTTTTCATTCGATGAAAACATTGGGCCAGTCGATGGCGAACATGGTTTTTTAAAGGAGTTGGTAATTAAACCTGAAGGAACGATTCCTGAATTTGGAGGAGGTTTATGTCAGGTCTCAACTACTTTGTATCGTGCCGCTCTTTATGCAGGATTGCCTATTCTTAAGCGCAGTCCACACTCATACGCAGTTCAGTATTATGCTCAAGTTGGAGGCCATGGGCTCGATGCAACCGTGTATCCGCCAAACGTCGATATGAAGTTTAAAAACGATACTCCTGGGCCGCTAATTATTCAGGCATATACTGAGGGCACGTCGGCGCATTTCAAGCTATACGGCACTAAAGACACGCGTACAGTGAACTTAGATGGTCCATATATTTCTAATAAACAGTCGGCCCCGTCGGCGCCTCTCGAGGTTCCCGATGCAAAGCTAAAACCAGGGCAACGAAAGCAGGTTGAAAAGGCTCATGGAGGTTTTGATGCCCTCTGGTATCGCACAATTGTTAAAGATGGTGTTGAGACTAAAGAAGCAATAAAGAGCCACTATAAAGCTGTGCCAAATAAGTTTCTTGTGGGTGGTCCGGTCGCTCCCCCTGTTGCAGGTCCGGCAGATGTGAATCCGTTTGAGTGATAATTCGTTTGAACGTAATTATTTATCTGCCAAGTTGTTGCGCCACTTTGTCGAATTTTCGTTTTGCTTCGTAGTTATACGGGTCAATATCGAGCATCTTTTTTAGCGTTTTATATTGCACTTCGGTGTCGCCAGTTTGCTCAGCAAGATCAGCAATAATCGAAAGATATTCCCCGTTGTACGGGTCAAGTTCAAGGGCGCGCAGGTAGTTTTCGAGCGACTTATTTAAATCCTGTAACTCATAATAAATATTCGCCACATTAACATGTCTGCTTGGCTTGCTCGGGTCAAGTTCAATAGCTTTCAAGTATGCAGTAATTGCATCTTCTTTACGCCCAAGGCTGTAGAGACATCGGCCATAATTACAAAAATGAGTAGGATCTTTAGTATTCGTATTCATTAGCTTTGTCATCATCAACTCGGCCTTTCTCAAATCGTCGCCTTGAATGTAAATAATCGAAAGTTTATTTAGGGCTTCTGGGTGATCGTCTTGATACGACAGTACTTTGATGAATGATTTTTCGGCATCTTCAAACTCGCTTCTGGCAAAATACGTTTCCGCTTCACGTAAATATTTATTTATAGACTGAAAATCGAGAGGTTCGTTTTGTTCGGTTTTATTTTCATCGGTTGTGCGTTGAGCGGACTCTTCGTTTGCTTCTTCTTGTTTTGCTACAGTTTCGGGAACGTGGCCTGCCATTCCCCAATCTACCGGGCGTTTTTGTTCTATTATGCGTGCTTGTCTGCGAAATATCATGATAATGAGAGACAGAGCCGATGCTGCAATGAGGAGTTCAAACATAAAGTGGGGCTATTTTAGCAGATTAACGTTGAGATGCTCGAGTATAAGGCGCGTATTGATGTTTTTTTCATAAAGTTGTCGGGCATCGTGGGCTTTCTCAATATGTGAAATAATGCGTAATTGCTGCGCTTCGTCCCCGATAAATTGGTGTAGTTTTTGATGTAAAAACAGCTGAAGAGTATCGAGGAATTTCGAAACTATGACTGGAGCTTTTTTTTCATCTTTTTCTTCGGCTTCGGCTTTTGTAAGTTCGCCCATGTGAACTATTCTTTCGGCTAGGCCTTCTTGCTCATATAAATAGGCAATATGGTCGAATTCTTTTCTTAATTCAGAAAGACGCTCTGGATCTTCTACCAATGCGCGCGCGCGGCCGCTTGCGCCAAACGATAATGCTACTGCGCTTTCAATAGTTTCGGTATTTGCCTGAGGGTAAAGTTGTGCCAAGGCCGCGCGAATTTCTGCGTGCGTTGGTTTTTTAAAATAAACAGCCCTCATGCGTGAAACAATTGTAGCTAGCGTTGCATGTAAATCGTGAATAGTAGCAATGATGATGGTGTGTGATGGAGGCTCTTCGAGTGTTTTAAGAAGTGCATTCGCCGCCTCTGGAGTAAGTCGCTCAAGCCCGTCGATAATGACGACTTTACGATTGCTCTGAGTGCTTAAGTTTACGCGTTCTACAAGTCCTTTCACCTCTTCAATTTTTATAGATTCGCCCTTGTCGACAAGTTGAATTGTATCTTGATGAATGTTTTTTTCTATCTGTTTGCAGATCGGGCACGTTCGGCAATAATTATTCGGGCACTGAATTATTCCAGCAAGAGTTTTTGCAATGTGCATTTTTCCAATTCCTGCTGGGCCAACAAATAAATAGGCATGAGAAAGTCTTTCGCCATGAATGTCATGTTCGAGTTGGTTCAATTGCTTATTATGCCCGATGGTAGACCACGAATAGATCATATGATTATTACTCTTTAGATAGCCACTCGGGCTCTTGTCTGCAAAGAAGTTTGTTTGCCTTCTCTGGGTGAGCCATAAGTGCCTTTACTGTCCTTTCAAGGCGTACCTTGTTTTGAGATCCTTTCACCAGTATAACGTCTCCTCTTTGCAGTTTGTATACTGTGTTTATGTACTCGCTTGCGGCTTTTGCGCTCTCAAAGGAGGCAATAGTACTTGGTTTCTCGGTCATCTTCAAGCACTCATCGGCTATGATTTTTCCGCTTTCTCCAACGGTAATTAGTGCCGACAACCAGCTGCCGCACTTTCTGCCGACTTCTCTGTGTGCTTTTTCACTAATTTCGCCTAGTTCATTCATGCTTCCAAGTATGGCAATGCGCCGAATTGCTGAAAATTCCTTTAAAATTTCGAGCGCATTAATAACAGTTTCAGGTGAAGCGTTGTAAGAGCTGTCAATTATGGTCGCTCCATTTTTAGCCTCAATCAGCGACATGCGGCCAACTGGAGGTGTGAAATTCTTTAGCGAGTCACTTACAGCCGTTGGGCCAATGCCAAAATTATGCCCAATGATAGCGGCAACTTGTACGCAGTCACTGTGAAAAGTGCCAATTACTGGCATGAAAAATGAATGTGTTTTTTTATTTGCAGTAAGCGAAACGGTAATTCCATGCGCGGCCTGTTTTGCGCTGGCATGTAATCCTTTTTCATCGTTGTACCATGCAATTTTCGCCTTCACTTTTTCTGCAATTTTCCTAATATTTTCATTGCCACGATTTAATATAACCAAGCCTTTTTCATTTACCGCATATGCCAAAGTGGCTTTTTCTTGCGCAATTTCATCGATATTTTTAAACTGCCCCACTGCTTGGTGAGCCGGAGCAATTGCGGTAATAATAGCAACATTTGGTCGCGCGATTTTAATGAGCGAGTTCATGTCACCTTTTTTATCGACACCATATTCCAAGACGAAAAAATCAGCTTTCGACGAAAAGAATGCATTAAAAAATCCTCTAAATAAAATGGCTCCCCACGCTATAGGAGAGCTAAAACCCGATTTCTGTTCTAGTATGGCGAGACACATACCAATGTCTGTATTTAAACTTTTTTCGCTTTTGAGTACCCGATATTTTTTTGCCAAAACGCCAGCAATTACCTCTTTCATCGTTGTTTTTCCGTACGAGCCGGTTATGCCGATTATTACGGGTTTAACTCGTCTTATTTTGTATAGTGCGAAAGTTTTTAGTACCGCCAGAATTATTTTTTTCATAATGAGAAACTACTGATACAATGCGTCCATGAAAAATCGAACTCCTAATGTTGGTATTGTATCACTTTTTGTCGCTCTTTCACTGGTTCTATCCGCCTGCGGTACCACTGACACGGCTTCTAACTCCTCTACATCTAATTCTAATTCAGCCTCTAACACCACTACTTCAATGTCTAACAACGAACAGATCGCTTTGCCGGTAAAAGGCCAACATATAGCTACTCTTACAACTTCTAAAGGCACTATAAAAATCAAGTTTTTCCCTGAATATGCACCTGAAACAGTAAAGAATTTCGAAGAACTTTCAAAAAAAGGATTTTACAACAACCTCACATTTCATCGAGTAATTCCGGGTTTTATGATTCAAGGAGGAGATCCACTGGGTAATGGTCGCGGTGGAGAGACATATAAAGGGCCAGGTACGACATTAAAAGGAGAAGTAAATCCTGCGCTTCATCATGTTCACGGAGCTGTTGCTATGGCAAATAAGGCAAATCCTAATACCGCTTCAAGCCAGTTCTATATTGTTCAGAACAAAACTGGAGCCCCATTTTTAGATGGTGGTTACACGATTTTTGGGCAGGCATACGAAGGGCTCGACGTCGTTGATGCAATCGCTAACGTCGAGCGTGACAGTAATGATAAGCCTAGAACTCCGGTAAAAATTTTAAAGGTTGAGCTTTCTATCGTTGAGTAATTCATTGTTCACATCGCACTGTTTGTCGGGAAATACCTAATTATATTAGGCCTTCTTTACTCCAAATTTTTTGTAAAGTCCAAAAGCTGCTGCCGCTAGAGCAATTCCGCCTAAAACTAATAATGTGTTAGACATTGCCGAGCTGTTTGAATCTTTCGCTCCAGATTTTGTTGCATTTTGGGCAAGTGCAAGTTGCGCCGCAGTCTGTGCATCTTGAGGGCTGTTGCCGAATACTTCTACGGTACTGTTTGCTTGAGCTTGGCTATTTACTACCGGTGATCCTGCGGCGCCGCTGTCTTGAGCTTGAACCTGTGCCGTAGCGCTTGGAATTGCGAACGATGCCAAAGCACATGTCTTTTCGCCAAGCGTTGCGGTAATTACATATGTTTCAGGTACATCTGAAAGAGGAAGTTCGAACAAAAATCCTCTTTGATCGCTATTTAGTAAATAATTATGACCGTTAGAAAGTTGTTGATTGCCATTGTATTCGCGAACGTCGTTTGGCTTGCTCTCGCTGTATCCTCTAAGTGTAAATGAGAACGATTTTGCATCGAATCCGTCGTAATCGATAGCTGCACCCATTAGAACAGATGTTCCTTTTAGTGCTCCTTCTGCAATGACCTTACATGTTTGATTGTTATTAACAGGAGAAACTACATTTGAATCAACCGCCACTACTCCACTGTTTGAATTCGCATTTGCGCTTGCTTGCGGAACTTGTACTACGTTTGTTGTTGCTGAATTTCCGTTAAACTGAATGTTCCCAAGGTCAGGAGTGAGCGATGTAGAGATAGAAAACGGCTTTGTTTTCAATACATTCAACTCTCTAGATGTACATTTTTTGCCATTTATATTTCCATTAAAAGAAACAGTAGAAACGAGCTTTGGATTAACAGAAAAAGTTCCGACCGTTTTTCCGCTTGGTAATGTCATTTTGGCTGTTCCTTTCGCAAGAGTCGCTTCACCCTTTGCATTAATTAGAAGTTCTAAATTAGTTCCTGCCTGAATGCCGTATGGTTTTTTAACGATGTAGTCATTGCTGTTCGTATAATCGATCGAGTAGGTAACTGTGTTGTGAGTGGTATCGACAAACCTAATGCTCGCGTTCATTGAACAGCTTAAATTAGACATAATTGCGCTTTCTATAGCTGCGGAATAATCAATTTGAGGAATTGAAATTTGGCCACCAACCGAGTTAATAATTGGAGCCGCTAGCGCCGTGAGAGAGAAACTTAGTGAAGCAAAAATAGCTGTAATGACAGAGATGAATTTTTTCATAAGAGATATAAAGTTAGTGAGATTAAGGCGATAATAGCCGTCACTATAAGCGCCATTCGGTATATTAGTACAGAGCTTGATTGTATTTGTTACAGAAAAACCCCGTTTTCACGGGGCTTTTGTAATTTCGGCGAGTAAATCCTGTAAAGGATTATTTCTGTTGTACGAATGTTACAACTTGTTCGAATACTTTTGGCTCATTGATAGCCAATTCTGAAAGCATTTTTCGGTTTACGAGCATTTGCTTTCGAGTAGCCATATAAATGAATCGGCTGTATTGCAATCCAAGTGGTTTTAGCGCTGCTGTAAGACGTGCAATCCAAAGAGTTCTGAAATCGCGTTTTTTTATCTTTCGACCTACATAAGCGTTTTGGCCTGCTTTCAATACGGCGCGGCGGGCAAAGCTATAAACGTTTGAACGTTTGTCGCGGAAACCCTTTGCTCGTTTGAGGATCTTCTTATGGCGTTTTTTTGTCATGACGCCTCCTTTGACTCTCATAGAATAGTGATTAAGTGAATAGGAATGAGTTAGTTGGCTGTATTTGAAAGAAAGATAACGGGTCTTTCTTTGCAAAACACGCCAGATCGTTAATTAGGCAATAGTCTTGCTAGTCGGTACGTATCGGTTGAATGAACCTCAAGTCGTGTTCGATCGAGCTTCTTTTGACGTTTGCTCTTGTGGGTCAAGAGGTGGCGTTTTGAGGCTTTCTGAAAGGTAAATTTGCCTGAGCCTGTCTTGCGCGTTCGCTTCGCCGCTCCTTTGTGTGATTTTTGCTTCATAGTATAGTTTGAAGTTAGGGCGCTGTGATTTTATACAAGAGCCTTAAAAAAGGCAATAACAAAAGATAATAACAGACTTTCAAGCGCGATTAGAAGTTTAAAGTTGTGAAAATTAATAGATTGAGAAAAGTGGAAAAGGTAGAATTTTATAATTGGAATTCTCTACAGTGGGGCAACCAACAAAAATATCGTGTTCCCCTGTTTCTTCGGCCCTTCTTGAAGGTTTGCAAACGGTTTTAGCATTTCTGCAAACTTCTTTATTTTCTCAAATCCGAGGTCGAGATGGCTCAGCTCACGGCCACGCATAACAAGTGAAATCTTGACCATGTTTCGTTTTTCGACAAAATCCTTTATTTTATTCGCTTTAACTTCGAGATCATGTGTGTCGGTACGAACAGAAATACGAATCGACTTTACTTCGGTTTGTTTAGTCCCTTTTTTCTGCTTCTGCTCCTGTTTCTTTTGTCTATATAAAAATTTACCAAAATCTAGCACCTTACAAACTGGAGGGCGCGCGTTTGGAGCAACTTCAACAAGGTCTAGCTCCTGCGAACGGGCAAGCTCAAGAGCCTTTTCGATAGCCATTATGCCAATCATTTCTTCTTTCTCGTCAATAACACGAACAGTTGGGGCGCGAATACGATCGTTGAGGCGGAAATATTTAGAGATAAAAGTGAAAATTAAGAACTAAATCTGTTTCATGTTTAATATTAGGGTATCTAAAAGGGCAAAGTCAACCAGTTATTTGACACTTCTTTGAACGGTTCGTAATATGGCAACTCGAGATATGACTCACTCTATACGCCGAACTACACATTCGGTTTTCGTGGGCACAGTCGGTATTGGTTCTAAGTTTCCAATTCGTGTTCAGTCGATGACTAACACCGATACCGCCGATATTGCTGCGACAACTGCACAAATAATTGAGCTTGCGCAAGCTGGTTCTGAAATTGTTCGCTGTACTGTAAATAACGACGCTGCTGCTTTAGCTGTTCCTGAAATAATTAAGAGGATTCGAGACAGTGGCTGCACAGCACCAATCGTTGGGGATTTTCATTATAACGGGCATGTACTGTTAAAGAAGTACGTTGCGTGTGCGGTAGCTCTTGATAAATATAGGATTAACCCAGGGAACGTCGGTGGTGGAATTTTGCATGACAAAAATTTTAGTGAGATTATTTCGATTGCACGTGAATTCGATAAGCCAATACGTATCGGCGTAAACGGCGGGTCGCTCGATTCTGAGTTGTTGACACGAAATATGGCGACTAACGCTGGGCTGAAAAATCCTATTTCTGCTCGTGATGTATATATAAATTCGCTTGTTGAAAGTGCTCTTTCGTCGGCTACTAGGGCGTGCGATTTGGGGCTTTGTGGAGATAAAATTATTGTTAGTATTAAGGCGTCTGATGTCGCGACGTGTGTTGAGGTGAATCGTCGTTTGGCTGCTTTGTGCAGCTATCCTTTGCATATCGGGCTTACCGAGGCCGGAGTTGCTGTTCCGGCGATTGTTTCAAGTACGGTTGCGATGTCGAAGATTCTTGCAGGCGGCATTGGAGACACAATTCGAGTTTCGCTTACGCCTACGCAATCTACTAAACGCACTCAAGAAATTGATGTTGCGCGCGCAATTTTGCAGTCATTGGGGCTCGTGGATTTTATTCCACGTGTTACGAGTTGTCCCGGATGTGGGCGCGCGGAGAATTTGGCATTTCAGCGCGTTGTTTCACGCGTGAATGAATTTGTATCGTCGCGAATTGAGGTATGGAAAAAAATCGATTCGCGCGCGTGCGAGAAGAAAATTGCGGTAATGGGGTGTGTGGTAAACGGTCCGGGAGAATCTCGGAATGCCGACATAGCTCTAAGTTTTCCCGGAAGAAGTGAAGAGCCGCGCGCGATTGTTTTTATAGATGGTAATGTCGCGCGAACGTTGATAGGTACAGTCGATCAAATTGAGGCGGATTTTTTGAGCATGCTCGATTTGTATTTTTTAACTTCTTCTACGAAATAAATATGAGAAAGAAGATTGCCATTTTTGGATCAACCGGTTCGGTAGGAACGCAGGTGCTTCAGTGTCTGCGATTTTTAGAGGATATTTATGATGTTGTGGGTTTGGTCTGTAATAAGCCGCAAAAGCTGTTTGAAGAGCAGCAGCGTGAGTGGAGGCCGCGGTATTCATTGTGCGTTTCGTCGGATGAAAATCCTGTTAAAAAAATGTGCGATTTTGTTAATAATGATGATGTTGAATATGTTGTTAATGCAATTTCTGGAACTGCTGGCGTTGAACTTACGAAGGCGGCAATTGAGTCAGGGAAAACCGTATTCTTGGCGAACAAAGAATCTATGGTTATGAGAGGAGTTGAGTTTATGAAATTGGCAAATGAAAGGGGGGCAAAAATTGTGCCGCTAGATTCCGAGGCGTGTGGCTTGTGGCAACTGTTGAGGTGTGAAAATCTAGTGGGCGGAGAATGTAATTGCAGAATTATCAGTGGCCAGTCGGTAATTCCTTTTTTGTGTTATAGGAAAATTAACGAATTGAAGTCGGTTACTATCACTGCGTCCGGAGGGCCTTTTTTCGGTTTTTCTCGTGAACAGTTGGCGGTTGTAAGCCGTGAACAAGCACTTAATCACCCTACTTGGAAAATGGGAAAAAAGATTTCTATCGATAGCGCGACTTTGGTAAACAAGGCGTTTGAGGTAATAGAATGTGCTCGGTTTTTTAATATTTCCGTTTCTAAAATAAATGTTCTCGTTGATCGAAAAAGTTATGTGCATGCTGGCGTCGAATTTCTAAATGGAGAGAAAAAGTGGGTAGTGTATCCGCCTGATATGCGTTCTGCAATTACCTATGCACTTACCGTAATGGCTGACGGCGTATCGGTTGAGCAGTACGCTCCGCAGTTGCCTATAATTATCGATGATATGGCGAATGTTGATTTTAAATATGTCGACAATGGCGTTTTTCCCGCGATTTCTCACTCGATTGAGCTTGCTCCCCGTGGCGATGTTGCTTGTGCTGAATTCTGCGCCAAGAACGAATTAGCGGTTAATAATTTTTTAAATGGAGCGATTCCTTTTATTAATCTTCTTACATGAATTACGCACTCATTCTTGCTGCCGGCTCCTCTTCTCGATTTGGCGAAAATAAAATTTTCGCGCCGTTGTGGGGAATGACAGTTATTGAGCATGTGCTTATTTTGTGTGAGGCAACCACGAGAATCAACTCGGTTCATGTTGCGTGTAGGGCTGGTGATAAAACTAGAATTGAAGAATTGTGTACAAAACGGCTCACGAAACCGTTTACTATAATCGTTGGTGGAAACACTCGATTTGAAACTTCGCTTAAACTAACACGTCATGTTTACGATAAAAATCATATTACAAAACGTGATATTTTTGTGATGCTAAATGGGGCGAATCCTCTTTCGTCTGAAGATGAGATTGGTCGCTGTATTAAGGCTTGTGTAAGAGGAGTTGTTGGTGCAGGCGTTGGTCGTCCTGTCGCGTCGAGTTTGAAAAAAATTGTAGCCGAAATTGGAAATGGATCGTTTTTAGTCGAAGACGATATTCCGCGAATCAATGTTTTTGAAATGGAGACTCCGCAGGCCGTAAATGCTTTAGAGTATAACGAGATTGTTGAGTTGATCGATACTCTTGGAAAGACTCAAAAAGTTTTTACCGACGATATTGCAGTGGTTCAATTTACTGGAAAGAAAACGGTTGTCGTACTGGCAAATGAGTACAATAGAAAAATCACTTCGAAGGCTGATCTCGATATGCTTAACGGGCTAATAACCGCAATCGGCCTCGGTGAAGATAGCCATACGCTTATAGAAAGCCAAAAACCTCTTGTTCTTGGAGGGGTAAAAATTGAATCTGAATTTGCGTTTGATGCGGATTCTGACGGCGATGTTGTAGTGCACTCAATTGCAAATGCGCTTTCTAGCGCACTAGGTGGTGGGTCGCTTGGAACATTTGCGACCGCAATGTGTGAAGATGGCATTACAGACAGCGCGCAATATTTAAAGGTGATTATGAAAAAATCAAAGAAAGTTTTTTTGAGAGTTGCACACCTGTCATTAAGTTTAGAGGGCAGCTACCCTAAAATAGATGTACATGCTGCTGCGATGAGAGATTCGCTATCAAAAATTCTTGAGCTTCCTGTCGAGAGGATTGGTATTACGGCAACGACCGGCAAAAATCACTCCGAATTTGGGAAAGGCAAAGCACTAAAATGTATAGCTTCAATACTTCTTCGACATGCATAAAAATATAACCTCTCAACTGTCAGATATTCGACATGCTATTGGAAAATTAAACGATGCGGGTGTTTATTCTATTCTGGCTTCTGCAAAGGTTAATTTGACTCTAGATGTGTTGAAAAAAACGGAGTCTGGATATCATGAAATCCAATCGGTAGTGCACGAGATTCCTTCGCTTTTTGATGTGATTACATTTGAAAAGGCCATAAATCATGTGAATTCGACAGAGGTAAATTCGTCGGATCAAGCTGGCAATAATCAGAATGTAACTTTTTTCTCTACGAATCCTCTACTTAAATTTAATGAAAATAACACTCTTGTAAAAGCCATAAAACTTTTCGAGGAGAAGTTTGATAAAAGAGTCTACGGACACTTTTCTATTACGAAAAACATTCCGATGTGTTCAGGGCTTGGTGGTGGTTCAAGCGATGCTGCTGCGGCATTAAAGATACTTGTAAGTGCATACGGCGTGAATTGTTGCACTGTAGACACTGGCAATATTACCGATGTCGAGCGCTGTCATGCTCCACGTTGTGTACTCTTTGAAATTGCGCGACTCATTGGTATGGACGTTTCTTTCTTTATAAATGGAGGCACTCAGTTGTCGACGCACTTTGGTGAAGTTCTAACTCCTCTTAATTCTGCTGCAGAGTTTCTTGATTGCGCTGTTATTCAAACCGGTGTTGAGACGTTTACAGAAGATGCTTATAAAAGTCTGAATCTTTTTAATTGTGGGTTTAATATTCACAAGACTGATTTTTTTATTGAGGCTCTTAAATATGGCGATACAACTAAAATGTTAGATTCGTTACATAATGATTTTGATTTAGTCGAGAGCATGGTCGAAAATGATCAAACTGATAATCATGCCAATACTGAAAACTTTCTACGTACGTTATTAGCCGGCTCAGGCGGGGCACGCGTTAGAATATTTGCGGTGAATTAAAACAAATGCCTGCCCTTCATAGCGCGCGCAAGTGTCACTTCGTCGGCGTACTCAAGATCTGCGCCGATTGGAATTCCAGTTGCAATTCGTGTGACAGAAACGCCAAGCGGTTTTAGAAGTTGATGCAAATAAATTGCGGTCGCCTCGCCTTCGCTCGACGGATTCGTGGCAAGAATAATTTCGAGCGGTTCATTCTCTAGAATTTTCTTTTCAATTCGCGAAATAAGTTCGGGAATTTTTAAGTCGTCGGGCATTGTTCCTTCAAGCGGAGAAATTCGTCCGTGAAGAACATGATAGACTCCTTTAAACTCCCCTGAGCGTTCAATAGCTTCTGCATCGAATACGCTTTCTACAACGCAAATAAGCGATTTTTCGCGGTGCATGTTTTTGCAGATTATACAAAGCGCGCTGTCGCTAAGAAGGTAGCATTCTGTGCATAGCTGCATTTCCTCGCCCATTTTCATTAGTGAGTCGCCAAGTTCGCGCGCGAGACCTTTGTGAGAACGTAACAAAAAATAGGCATACCGTTGCGCGGTTTTTTTGCCAATTCCCGGAAGTTTGCTTAAATTTTCCACTACTTTTTGAATAGATTTTGGCAGCATGGCTTTTGCAGATAGCTATTATGCGTGATTAATGAGCCTTAGAAATTCGTTGCGCGTGTTGAGTTTTTTCTTAAATAATCCAAGCATTGCAGATGTCACGACTTTTGCGTTTTGCTTTTCTACGCCACGCGATTTTACGCACAAATGTTCGGCCTCAATAACCACTCCAACGCCGCGCGGGTCTATTAACTCACGAAGAGTCTCGGCGATTTCCATAGTTAGGCGTTCCTGATTTTGTAGTCTGCGAGCGAAAATATCGACCACGCGCGGAATTTTCGAAAGGCCGATTATTTTTTTATTCGGAATGTAGCCGATGTAGGCTTTTCCGAAAAAAGGTAACATGTGGTGTTCGCATGAACTGTAAAATTCTATGTCTTTCATCACAATCATTTCGTCGTAGTTTTCTGCATTGAATGTCGTAGCTATTTTTTTGGGATCTTGTCCGTATCCGCTAAAAATTTTTGAAAGAGCGTCGACTACACGGCGCGGTGTGTCTTGTAATCCTTCTCGTGAATTGTTTTCGCCGATCGCCTCAATTAAAGAGCGCACATTTTTTTCGAGTTGTGGTCGTGATTTTTCAATCGACTCTGCGCTTGATGTTGTTTGAGTTTTCTTATTTTTTTGCATATGTTCTGGTGAGTGAAACAAAATATTCGTGAACGCTCGTATCGTTGGTAAGTTCAGGGTGAAACGTCGATGCGAGGAGGTTATTATACTGTACAATCACGGGTTCGTCATACTGGCCAAACTTTAGCACTCCAAGCACTTCGACGCCTTTGCCGACGCGAGTGATTTTTGGTGCCCGAATAAAAACCGCTCCAACTTTTTTTTTCGAAATTTTAGGTATTGAAATTGTGGTCTCAAAACTTTCTATTTGCGGGCCGTATGCATTGCGCGTAATTGAAATATCGAGAAGCCCTAAAATGTCCGGGCGTGGCTCGGCAACTTGTTTCGCCAACAAAATTGCCCCAGCGCAGGTTCCCCAAATTGTAAGAGCAGATGCGCCAAGTTCACGTTCGTTTTTAGAAGAGCGTGACGGCAATGTTGCTCTTTTAATTATCTCTTTGTCGAGTCCGTAGTACTTCATTAATTTTCCTATTGTCGTCGATTCGCCTCCGGGAATTATCAACCCATCGACAGAATTTAATTCTTCAACGGTTCTTACTTCAATAGCTGGAACATTAATACGCGACAAAACTTCGATGTGTTCCGCGAACGATCCTTGAATTGCCAATACTCCTATTTTAACCATATTCTGTGTTGACACGGCATGCATTCTACAAGGAAAATGGCCGAGCAACCAAGCTCCTATGTCTTTTTTCTCTGAATTTTTCTTTTCGACTCTCGTTGGTAAGCCTGTTTATGGCCTGAATGAAGCCGTTTATGGAGTGTTTAGGGATTTTATAGTGAAGCCATATAAAGATAGTTTTATAGTCACAAAAGTTAGAATTCGCACGAAAAATGGTGAGCGCGTAATTGTTCCGTGGAGCATGGTTCGTTCTATTGAGACTGATCCTGTAAGTATTTCGCTGAAAAAAAATCCAAGTGAAATTGTGCCGATTGAATATGACGACACTGAATTGCGTTTAAAGAGAGATTTTCTTGATCAGCAAATTGTAGATACTGCCGAGCATCGTGTGGTGCGCGTGAATGACGTGAAAATTGTTGCTGTGCAGGGAGAGTTATTGGTTGTGGCGGCAGACATTGGTTTTAGAGGATTGTTACGGCGTATCGGGCTTGAGGGTGTTGCTCTTTCTTTGGCATCACTTTTTAAAAAAGGATTTTCGAACACGTTGTTGCCAAGCAAATATATTGATCCTCTTCCAGCTCGTTTAAGGCATCAGATAACTTTGAATGTGGCACAAGATGAACTAAAAAGCATGCATCCTGCCGACCTTGCCGACATTGTGAGCGACCTTGATCAGTTTGAGCGGCTTTCAATTTTGCAGACTTTGCCGATGGATCAAATGGCTCGAACTATTGAAGAGCTTGAGCCGGATGTGCGAAAAGAATTGCTTGAGCGATTTAAAGATGAAGTGTTGAGTAAAATGCTAGAGAGGCTGTCGCCTGATTCTGCTACCGACATAGTTGCCGAGCTGCCTGCACGACGAATGAGACAAGTTTTGAATGCGATGAAACTTGGAGATGCTGAAGAAATTCGAGAGCTGCTTAAATTTAAAGAAGACACCGCTGGAAGTATTATGAATACCGAATTTGTGGCTTTATCATGCCGTACAACAGTCGCGCGCGCGTTGGAAGAGTTGAGAAAAAAGAAAGACCAAGTGGCGCGCGCGTATTCAATTTATGTAGTTGGCCCAGCCGATGAGCTTGAAGGAGTTATTTCAATTCACGATTTGATTTTTGCTGAGCCGAATACCCAGCTGAGTTCGTTATTAAAAGAAGACGAGCCTGTTAGTGTCCGTCGTAAAGAGCACGTCGATGAAGTAATCGAAAAACTTTCAAAGTACAACTTGGTCGAAATTCCTGTTGTTGGTCCTAAAAAAGCGCTTGTCGGTGTTATTACCGTCGATGACGTACTGCCTATTTTGCAAGAAAATAATGAATAATCGTTCTATGCTCGCTGCACTTAAAAATAGATTTCGTTCGATTCTCGGGTTCCTTGCTATCGTTGGCCCTGGGATAATTGCCGCCGCTGCCGGTAACGATGCTGGTGGAATCACAACCTACTCTGTCGCTGGAGCACATTATGGTTACTCTCTTTTGTGGGTGATGATTGTTATTACTGTCGTGCTGATAATTGTTCAAGAGATGTGCGCTCGTATGGGCGTTGTTTCTGGCAAAGGTCTAGCTGATTTGATTCGCGAAGTATATGGCGCGCGAATTGCGTTCTATATTTTGTCTGGTTTATTTTTGGCTAATATTGCAACGGTAATGGCAGAGTTCGCCGGTGTGGCCGGAGCTTTTGAAATTTTCGACATTCCACGTTTTGTAAGTGTGCCGCTTTCTGCAGTTGCGATTTGGCTTGTTATTACAAAAACCAATTATCGTGTAGCTGAAAAAATATTTTTAGTTGGTGCGTTTTTGTTTATTTCATACATAATTTCAGGGATTTTGGCGCACCCGCAATGGACATCTGTTTTGCATGGTTCACTTGTGCCAACTTTGAGTTTTGACCATGATTATATTTTCTTGGTAATTGGATTGATCGGAACAACTGTAGCCCCATGGATGCAATTTTATTTGCAGGCATCGGCAGTTGAGAAACGAATTAAAGTTGAGCAATATTCGTACACAAAATGGGACGTTATTATAGGCTCAATAATGTCTGATACCGTGTCAGCGTTTATAATTATTGCCGCGGCCGCGACCTTGTTTGTAAATGGCGTTAAAATCGATACAGCGGCCGATGCCGCTTTGGCACTTGGGCCGTTGGCCGGTAATGCTGCGGAATATTTATTTGCGATTGGTTTACTAAATGCTTCTTTACTCGGCGCGATGATTGTACCGCTTGCTACTGCGTATTATGTTTGTGAAGGATTAGGATTTGAATCAGGTTTAGATAAAACGTTTAAAGAAGCGCCAGTGTATTATGGAATATTTACGTTTTTGATTCTTTCTGGAGCCATTCCGTTGCTTTTTCCTTCGGTTCCATTGGTAAAAATCATGCTGGTTGCTCAGGTTATAAATGGAGTTTTGCTAGCCCCGGTTTTGATTTTTATTATCAAACTGGTAAATAAAAAATGGCTTATGGGAAAGTATGTGAACAAGCCTTGGTATAACGTTGTAGCGTGGATCTCTGTGATTATTTTGATTATTCTGAGCGCACTTTTAGTTGGCGATATTATTTTTTAGGCTGAGGTTTGAGCATTTTGTTCTTCTATATTTTCTATGGCAACAGCTAAGGCTTTGTTAAGAGCGACTGCTAAGTGATAAAACTTTAATCCTATTGCGCCTATTCCGTTTGGGCCAGCTTTACTTGCATCGAATGTATCTGCACGTGAAAGTGATACAAGGGTGCTGGTTGTGTTTGTCGATGTATCAGTAATTGAAAAATAGTAACCTTCTTTTTTTATGCCGTCTTCAACTGTCGATGTACGAATGAACATTCGATTACCTCCTTCTTTAAACTTGTCGCCTTTGTCTGCTAATTCTATAGCAAATATGTCATCGGCGTTGCCATCGGTGTCTTTGTGTTTTGATGATATGCGTACAGGTTTGCCATTTAATGAAGCTTTAATTGGGTCATTCCACATTAGCCAGCCGTCATTATCTGACATTGTTATAATTCCTTCAGTAAGCAGGTCGCTGCAGATATCAGGTAGAACAAAATCAATTATGTGATTTGTGGCGGTTGTAATTTCTAATACATGTCTGTCTATTGCCGACATATCTGCCGGATTTACTAAGAGAGTTTTTAGTTTTTTTAGGATATTGATAAAATATTCAAAGAATTCTCGCCTGGATTTTAGCTTTATATTCAGTATTTCATCTTCGTTAAGTTGTCTTTGCGCTGATGGATGTTCGATTACGCAATTATCGCCAGCAGCTTTTACTGCTTCAAAAAAACTAATTGCGCTACGTGAAGGAGGATTTGGTAGCTTTATAACCCTACCGCTTTGGTCTTCAGCATTAGGTTTAATAGTAGCTCTTGTTACTTTTGCTGCTAGTCTTTCACTAAGTTCTTCGGCTATCGATTTTGGATTTACAGAACCTTGTGAGGCATTTTCAATCGCTGGTTTTTCGAAATCAACTGGAGCAACTGCCGCTGGCGGGAGTATCGTTTGGTTTGAGGATTCAAACCTTATAGGTCTCATTTCTGTAGTGTTTAAAACACTAGAACCCCGCTCTGTACCGTCTGCTTCAAGGCTTGTCTGTATTTCTAAATCAGTATTGCGTTTTTCTGGTATGTTGGCCATAGTTGCAGTATAGTATACTGAATCTATTCTTTGTCAAGGCGAATGGCGGAAAAAATGGTGTTATAAAGCTGTAAAAGGTATTAATCGCTTCCATTCGGCTGCTCCCTTTACACTCCTAAATAATCATTGTAAAAATGTCTTCCCAGGAAAATATTAAAATATATAAAGCTCATATAGCAATGGACGACGCTCAATTGCCCAAACGAAACGCCGCCACAGTTGAACTGAAAATACCCAAATCACTATTTTACTTTACCCTCAAGCTTATTCAAGAAAACAGCAATACCATTGTCATCATTCGTCACATTGCAAAGTCCATCATTGGAAAATTTCAAAAGTTTCCCGTCCTGAACTAAAAAACCATAAGGCAAATGATTCCCAGTCAACAAACCCTTACCAAATAAAGACTCAATATCCGCATAGTTTTTATCATAATCATCAAGCCCTATTTCGCCACCACGAGTTGTAAGATAAATCGGCGAAAACCCGCCAAGGTCAACTTTTTCCCACCATTCTTTTGCAATTGCGCACGCAGCACAATCGTGACTTCCCATAATTATAAAAAACTTCCCTTTCTTTCCAAGAGATGCCATCAATTCAGGAGGAATCCTTGTGATTTCTCTAAATTTATTACTTGGTTTATCATTGGGCAAATATCGCTCCCATACTTTTTTATCAAAATTATGATCCTTGCAGGAAGAAGCCACATAAGCGATTGTACTCTCCCTCACCTCTTCAGCCCGCCCACTTGAATGTGCAATCCCAGCAACCGCAAAAGCAATTCCAGCCAAAATTTCTTGCAAATGTCTTGGAAAAAATGCATCAACTCGACAATTTTCTGCTCCTCCCCACGAATCTCTTTCGTTGCGCATGAGACATAATAGTTATATTTTTAGGGCATTATTATGCGCTGAGATCTTAGTTTGTCAAGGCTGAATGGGTTTCTCGCTATCTACCACCCTCTTTCGGCAAACTTATCCTTCAATTTATTGATCTCTTGGCTTTCCATAGAGGCTCCAAGGTCTTCAGAAACCTCTGCAATTATCTTTGGATCGTTAAAGTGGAGAGTTGCTTTTACAATCGCCTGTGCACGAAGAGCAGGGTCGGCCGATTTGAAAATTCCTGAGCCTACAAACACACCTTCAGCGCCAAGTTGCATCATAAGTGCTGCGTCTGCCGGAGTCGCAATTCCTCCTGCGGCAAAATTTACTACAGGCAGTTTGCCGTTTTCTCCCACCCACTCAACAAGTTCAAGAGTTACTCGCATTTCTTTCGCGCGCTCTTTTAGTAATTCGCGCGCCTTTTTTGTGGTTAGTTTTTTTAGAGGAAGTCGTGCCTTTACCTCTGGAACTACGCGGAATTGCTCCGGCTTTAGTGTCTCAAGCGCATGAATTTTAGATTTTTTTCCAGTAGCCATCTCCCACAAAACTGCAATTTCTGCCATGTCGCTCTGCATTTGGCGCATGTGACGAACGGCCTCTACAACGTTTCCTGTTCCAGCCTCGCCCTTTGTACGTATCATTGCCGCGCCTTCTTGAACGCGTCTAAGCGCCTCACCAAGGTTTCGTGCTCCACATACAAATGGAACCTTGAACGCACTTTTATCTACATGAAAAAATTCATCGGCAGGAGTTAGAACCTCCGATTCATCAATGTAATCAACTCCGAGCGCCTCTAAAATTTGCGCCTCAACAAAGTGACCGATACGAACCTTGGCCATGACAGGAATAGACGACACTTTTATAATCCCTTTAATCATTTTCGGGTCACTCATACGCGCGACTCCTCCATCTTTACGAATATCCGATGGAACACGTTCAAGCGCCATAACGGCTACAGCACCTGCTTTTTCTGCAATCTCCGCTTGGTCGGGAGTGACTACATCCATAATAACGCCGCCTTTAAGCATTTGAGCTAGACCTGATTTAAGTTTTGGAGTGTTTTTGATTGTCATTTGATCGAATATGGTTAGATAAAACACGACGCGTGCCTAGTTTGCCGTATGTGAGCCAAAAAATAAATAAAAAAGTAGATTAGTACCCACTCCATGGCTTAATTTGCAGCGTGTCTTGAGTGTAACGGCGAAGTGCTTCTGTAATTGCCTTTGCGACTTGCACGTTCGTTATAAGCGGAATATTTGAGTCGATAGCGCGGCGACGAATGAGGTAGCCGTCGGTTACTTCGTCGTGGCTGTACGATTTTGGAATGTCTATAACGAGGTCAACTTTTTTACCACTGATTGCATCGAGAATATTCGGAGTTTTTTTGTCGCGCGCTTTATACAGCGTCGTTGAAGTGAGTCCGTTCTCTGCTAAAAATTGTGAGGTACCTTCTGTCGCAAACAAGTTGAATCCTTGTTCAACGAGTTGTTGTGCCGCAGGTAAGAATGCAACTTTATCTTCGATTCGTCCGATTGAAAGCAAAATATTTTTCTTTGGAATTACAAATCCTGTTGAAATCATCGCCTTTAAAAGTGCCTCGTACATGTCGTCGCCAAAGCACGCGACTTCTCCTGTAGAAGCCATTTCAACGCCCAAAACAGGATCGGCGCCCTTCAATCGTGAGAATGAAAACTGTGGCGCTTTTACTCCAACATGTTCAAGGTCGAGAGTCACATATTTAACTTTTTTCAATTCTTCAATGTGAGGATTGTTCATCATTGAATATGTCGCAATTTCAATAAAGTTGTAGCCGGTAACCTTCGATGCGAATGGGAAACTCCGCGACGCGCGCAGGTTGCACTCTATCACTTTAACGTCATTGTTTTTTGCCAAAAATTGCATGTTGAACGGCCCAGAAATGTTGAGGTTTTTTGCAATAGCTTTTGAAATATTTTTAATTCTCTTAATAGTTTCAAAGTATAATTTTTGAGGAGGAAGAACTATGGTCGCGTCGCCTGAGTGAACGCCGGCATTCTCTATATGTTCCGAAATCGCGTAGATAACGATTTCGCCTTTATGCGCGACTGCATCTATCTCAATTTCTTTCGCGCCGACTTCGAATTTACTAACAACGACCGAGCTTGCGGTTTTTCCATCGCCTCCATCTGTCGAAATATTTGTCGCTTTTGTAAGGTAATCTTCGAGCTCTTCTTTATTGCGCGCAACGCTCATTGCAGCACCCGAAAGCACGTAACTTGGTCGTACTAAAAGCGGGTATCCGACTTTTTCGGCAAACGTCTCAATGCTCTCCAGCGACTTTAATTCTTTCCACTGAGGCTGGTCTATTTCTAGCGTATCTAGCAGCGCGGAGAACTTGTGGCGATCTTCTGCCATGTCGATATTTTCGGGTGTTGTTCCAAGGATTTTAACTCCGGCATTATGCAACTTCATTGCGAGATTGTTTGCAACTTGCCCTCCAGTAGAAATTACAACGCCAATCGGTTTTTCCGCTTCGACTATGTCGAGTATCCGTTCGAGTGAAAGTTCATCAAAATATAATTTGTCGCACATGTCATAGTCTGTAGAAACAGTCTCTGGATTGTAGTTCACCATTATCGTCTCGTATCCCATTTTTTTGAGAGTCTGTACTGCTGTAACAGAACACCAGTCAAACTCGACTGAAGTGCCTATCGCGTATGCTCCCCCTCCCAAAACAACAACTTTCTTCGGCTGTTTTTTCTTGTTTTTATCTTTTGGATTTTTCGAGTTAATAGTGCCTGTGTCATTCTTTGTTCCGTGATATGTGGCATAAAGATAATTTGTGTTTGCAGGGAACTCAGCAGCAAGAGTGTCGATCTGTTTCATTACCGGCAATACCTTGGTTTTTTTGCGTAGTGCGCGAACGTCAGATTCTTTCGATTTTGTGAGTGTCGAAATTTGTTTATCTGAAAATCCATATTTTTTCGCCTGCAACAAAACATCATGCGAAATTTTTGTGAGACTTGTTTTCTCTAGCGTTTTCTCCATCTCAATAATATTTTTCAGCTTCATCAAAAACCACTCGTCTATGCCGGATAATTCGTTGATTCTTTGCGTTGTCATTCCCATCTGCAATGCAGCGGCAATTGCTACAATGCGTTTTGGGGTTGGTACTTTTATGGCTTGTTCGAGAGCTTTCTTGTGTTCTTCGTCATCTCTTGAAATTGCATTTTTGCCATGCGTCGGAGCAAAATCAAACGATACTTTTTCATTTGCCACAAATCCATGAAGGCCAATTTGCAGCATTCGTAATCCTTTTTGCAGTACTTCTTCAAATGAACGGCCAAGCGCCATAATTTCTCCAA
>JAHFJU010000107.1 GCA_023245725.1 Candidatus Peregrinibacteria bacterium | reverse complement strand
AATGGGAGTTCGAATATTCTACGATGACGACCTTGTATATCCGCCGATAAAAATCCTGCTTTTTCGGCAGCCGTAATAAGTGCGCCTTCAGTAGGGTCTCCGAGAATTTTCCATGTTCCTTCGCCCGATAAACTGGCTGTTGAATGTTCATCTTCGCTTTGAGAATAAATTGATTCACCTTCGCCATTGCTTGAGAGTGTGTGAACGCTCTGTGTGAATTTATCTTTCAAAGATACTTGTCGTGCTTTTGGCAGTGCAATAGGAGACGCAACAAATGACAACCGTGCATTATTACAAACTACCGCGGCGCGATTTAGTAATTCGAGGTGTTCATAAAAATTAGGATTTTTATACGCAACCATGTGCAATGTGTCTTTTGTAAACGACACAAATAATGTTGGAGTATTTGGAGGCATAGCTGGTTTCACAACAGAAAGTTCGCCCGATGGTTCGTATCCTATTCCAGTTACTGAAACGGTGTGATTGTCGAAAAAGAGTTGCTGCACTGTCATTTCGTTTTTAGTAAGCGTGCCAGTTTTATCGCTACAAATAACGGTTGTTGAGCCAAGAGTTTCTACCGATGAAAGTTGTTTTATGATTGCGTTTTTCTTCGCGAGGCGTTGCACGCCGAGCGCGAGAGCTACTGTTATTGTTGCAGGTAATCCTTCAGGAACCGCCGCGACTGCGACTGAAATTGCAAATAAAATAGTGTCAACAAGCGGTCTTTTTTGTACGACGTATGCAATTAAAAATAAGAGGACCGCAATGACCGCTGTTATTTTTCCAACTAATCCTCCAATGTGTTTAAGCTCTTTTTGAAGTGGGCTTAAATCTTTTTTTGTAGATGTAGTTAGTTGCGCGATTTTGCCAAACTCAGTTGAAAGTCCGGTAGAAATAACATGAGCCATAGCGGTTCCATGTGAAATTTCAGTGCCCATGAAAATGCGATTTTCTCCACTTAAATTATGTGCGCTTGCGTGGTCACTAAGCCCTGATTTATCTGTTAATTTCGATTCATGAAACGCATCGTACTCCGATTCTTTCGGCTGAATTTGCGCATTTTCAGTTTCGACAGTTATATGTTTATTAACAGGAACCGACTCGCCTGTAAGCACCGATTCATTAACCGTAAGTTCGCTCGCTGTAAGTAAAATACAATCAGCTGGAACTTTGTCTCCTTCGCTTAATAAAATTACATCTCCAGGGACAAGTCGTGACGCATCAATAATTTTCTCTTCATTATCACGAATTACGCGTGCCTTTGGTTGTAACATGCTTCGTAGTGCTTCAATCGCGCGCTCTGCTTTGTACTCCTGAAAAAATCCTATTGCTGCATTTATTACAACGATCGACGCAATAATTATCGAATCGATTTGGTCTCCAACATAAAAAGCGACTGCCGCCGCTGCAATCAAAATGACAACTAGTACGTCGGCGAATTGTTTCAAAAATTGAACAATAAGAGGAGTTTCCCGTTTTGGTTTTATAACGTTTTTTCCGTATTGTTTGAGTGCATTTTGTGCCGCTTCTGTTGTGAGTCCAAGGGTTGTTGACATAGCGTGATTAGCATACCATAGGTATACTAAATTCATGACAGCATTAGCTCCAGGGATTTTTCTATTTGAATCTGGAAAAACAGGACCTCGTAGACTCTATTCTGCTGGAATACATGGTGATGAAATTGAAGGAATTCGGTTGCTAAATTTGGTACGCAAATTGTTGGAATCGAGGCAGGCTAATGTTTTAATCGGTTCGGTGATGCTTGTGTTTGCAAACCTAGCTGCTATCGAAAATAATGTCCGTTTAACTAAAGGAGGTCGCGATTTTAATCGTTCATTCCACCTTGATTGCGATCCTCGAATAAATGAAATTAAAAAATATGTGTGTGATTTTAAGCCAACGATTCATAGAGATTTTCATTGTACAATAAAAAAGATAGATTCTCCGTTTGCTTTGTGTTCTCGGGCAAAATCTAATTATCAAGATAGTTTTAATCCTTTTTGTAATCGATTTGGAATTTCAACAATTGTAAGGTTTTGTTATGGCCAAAATAAAATCCTCACAACTTTTGCAGGATATACGGTTCAAAATTTTTGCACGGAATCATTTACCATCGAAATAGGGAGCAAGAATTGCGCTGAAACTAATGAAAGAGTTTCGTATTTTGCAAAATCAATTATAGATGAAATTCAAATGGCTCCTCTGCAAAGTAATTCTTTGCCTCTAAATATTTGGAATATGGGTAAAAAAATAACAAAAAAGTCTGAGAATTTTCATTTTCTGCGCCAGTATAAAAACTTTGAATTGCTCGAAGAAGGCGTTGTATATGCCAGAGATGCAAATATTGAGTACCGCGCTGGGGCGAATACAGGCATTTTGTTCCCTAATGATGATGTAGACATAGGTGATAGAGCAGGAGTGTTAATTACATATGAGCTCACAAACTCGAGCGGGTGCGCTTTTGGTTGACGGATTGTGGTTATTATGTTAGGGTACTTCCTATGTCTCGCTTGGACTTATCAACTAGAATCTCTTCTGCGGTTGACCGCTTTGTATCAGATCGGTTAGCCAGCGCTCCAGATGCGAAAAGGCAAATTGTATCTTTTATTCTTAAGCAAACACGCCTTCATGTGGATAGTATTATAACGGCGTTGCTACGCGAAAATGGAAGTATTGAGGGTATTGATGCAATCTGTAAAGCACTCGATGCAGCACCTGCAACATATAATGCTCGCGTACTCGAGACTGCTGGTGCTTCAAATCTTGATAATGAAATCATTGAGTATCGCAAGAAAGTAAAGTGGGAAATATTAATTGAGGAACTTCGAGATACACTTGGTGAAAAAACAGATAAATTTAATCCGGAATGGCTGAAGACTTCTCACAAGAATTTATATAATGCGCTTCGTAGCGCATTGTCATACGGTCAATCAGATACAGAGGTAGATTGGAGCCAACTACGTTTACATTTGCCCGACGATTTACAAGAACGTTTTGAGGTGAAAAAACTTTCGAAAGCAGAGCGCAAACGACAAGTAGAAGAGGAGACAATAAAAACAATAGAAGATCTCAATTTGGTTGATGTTATTTCTGGTCTTGGAAAAGATCCCAAAAAACTTGCCTATTATTTGCAATTAACGGGCCATATTTCAGATGAGCAGGTTAATCGTATTGTGTATGTAAGTTTTTCCGGGCTGAGAGAGTCACAAACTGAAACAAAGCTTAATAGAATAATGCTTGAATATGGCGAATCGCTTAACCAAGTTGAAGTTCTCAGTGTGTTTCCGTCAGAGACAGATGAATCATGTATAACTATGAGAGTGCGTGTTCCAGAAGGCGCAGATCGTTTGCTCGTGCGTGGGCCATGGAAGCGTGACATTAAAATCAATGGGAATAGAGAAGTTGAGTTTAAAGTAATTTTAAATAAAGGAGAGACTAATGAGATTCAGCTACTTGCATATAACGACGAAACTAAATTGCGATCACCATTGCATAATGAATCTGTTGAGCAGACAAGCGATGAGATTGATGCCAATACCTTAGCCGATTTTCTACGTGCATTAACAGCTGAAATGTTGGCCGATATAGCCTCAAATGAAACAAAAAAACAGCTATTTGTTGAGTGTCTTGAAGAGTCGTGTATTCGTCATTTTGCTGGCGATTTTGAATTCGGTAGACAGTACATGCGAAATATAATATCTACTCAGAAAAATGCAGTGGTTATTGATGCTTTGAAATCCATAGAAAAATTATTCGAAGATATTAATGCAATGAAATTCCCATTCATTCGCGAAGAAGAATCTATAATGTTTTTTCAGAAATATTGTATTTATAAAATTGAGCAAAAAAGAGAAAATGGTGATAGAGGAGTTATTTTGGCAAATGAACCGGGTTTAGGAAAAACACTTACTGCTTTGGCTTTTGCGCATGATCTTGAGACTCTTGTGGTTACTCCAAATCAAGCAGCTTCAACGTGGGTAGAAGAAGAGGATCGTTTTTTTAGGGCTCCATTTATACAGTCACTCGCGAATCTTCCTGGTAAACGCAGAATTGCAATCCTCAAAAAACTACGAGGTGAAAAATTGAAAAGAGGAG
>JAHFJU010000030.1:15564-16057 GCA_023245725.1 Candidatus Peregrinibacteria bacterium | reverse complement strand
AACAAACGCCGCCCACGGAATTGCCGCCGTAGCAGTTCCACCAATCACCTCAGGCTCGTATCCTGTATCAGTTTTTAATTGACGAATTTTTTCGACAAATGCACGAACAACCACGTCGCGATAACTCACATGAGAAATTAATTTGCGATTGTCACAATAAATAGGAGATTTAATTCCCGACGCCCAAGTAAAAGGAGGATTCACACTCACCTTCACCGCACCGATTGATAGAAGCGCCTGCGCAATTGTTGTTGAAATGTCCATAGTGGCTAGATAATACAGTGGTTGGATACGTTTAAGAAAGGACTAAGCCATAGTGAGGATTTTTGCGCTTTTCATGTAATTTAAAAAGTGGTTTCACTAACCTATTTATACAAATCTTCTTCTTCGTAATAATACGATTGCTCAACACCTTTCATGTATACTTCTCGATCGTTTATTTTATCAGTCAAAGCACCACGAAATAATTCGCAGATTTCCAAGTCATTGACTG
>JAHFJU010000030.1:0-15554 GCA_023245725.1 Candidatus Peregrinibacteria bacterium | reverse complement strand
CTTCTTTGCATTGAATTTAAATAATTCATTTTATCAATTTTCTGCCAATCAATGCATTTCTTGAGATTTTTTTTCAAAATCAAATCAAGCCAAAGGCGCATTGAGCGCCCATTTCCATCACGAAACGGATGAGCGACATTCATCTCTATGTATTTTTTTATAATCTCCTCAAAATTCGTTTCTGGCAATTTTTCAATCTCTTTCAAGACGATTTCCAAGTACAAATGCGAAGCAAAACGAAATCCGCCTTTACTTATGTCAGTATTGCGGATAATCCCCGCAAAATCATACAAACCGCCAAAAATATAAGCGTGAATTTGTTGCAAACCCTTTGTAGTGCCGATTTCAAAACTTTCAATTTTAGCACTATTAAATAGTCCCAACACTCGCTCTTTGCTCAGTTCATCAATGTTTGACATGTCTACATTATTACCATTTTTACACTAAAATTTCCACTCTCAATCCTCGGCTGACTGTTGGTGTATTGAATTTTATAAATATTCCATTAGTGTGGTAATTCCCTCACCAACCTACACTCGACGCCCACTACCAATTAACCTTTTTTCCCAAACTGTCGCGGTGATAAACGCCGAACTCTGCGATTTTGCGAACTTCTTCGTTGTCCATGACTGTTCCTTTTTTGCAGGTTGTAATGCCGGAGTCGTCGACGACACAGTTTCCGCAAATTCCAAAACCGCATTTCATGTATCGCTCTACCGATACAAGTGCTTTTATTCCAAGTTCAAAGGCGACGTCTGAAACTGCCTTCATCATGCGCTCTGGGCCGCAAGTCATAACCAAGTCATATTTTTGTGCTTCGGCATAATCGTCTCCCATTTTTTCAACCCAACACGCAACGCTTGTCCCCTTGAAGCCGCGAGAGCCGTCGTCAGTCGCAGGATAATAAGTTGTATTCATTAACACTTCGACTCTGTCGGCAAACGGCAAGTATTCATGAGTTCGTGCACCATGAAAAAAGTCGACTGTACAGCCATCTTTAACGGCCTCGTGCGCTGCAAAATAAAGAGGAGCCACGCCATACCCTCCTGCCAACATTGCGATTCGATCTCCTTTTTTCCAAGTAAATTTTTGACCAAACGGGCCACGAACTCCTATTACATCACCAACTTTTTTCTCTGAAAGTGCCTTTGATAAAGTACCAACCGCGGCCACAGAAACAGTAATTGATTTTCCATCATCAAATGCGACGCTCATTGGTTTTTCATCGACCCCCGGAACCCACACCATTACAAATTGCCCTGGGGCAGCACGCTCTGGATATTCAAAGACAAGTGACGTAACCAGCGGAGTTTCTTTATTTACTTTTGTTATTCGTACTGAGCTGGGAAAAAGATTCATGATTATCAGAAGTTATATAAACTATATTCCTTATCCTTGTAAAAAATTTTGATTGAAAAACTATTTCACTGTCCCAATCACATCGCTAACTTTCTCTACCCCGTTTTCTTCGCACCAATCAGCCATTTCTCTCAATGCCAAGTCGAAAATCTCTACACCTCGTAATGCTATTCCCGTACCAATACCAACAAGTGTCGCGCCTGCAATCATCATTTCGAGAGCGTCCTGCCCTGACAGTACACCGCCAGTTCCTATAATCGGAATATTTGGCAAAGCGCGATGAACGTCATGAATAATTTTTATCGCTAAAGGCTTGAGCGCGGCACCGGAAAGCCCTCCAACACGATTGGTCAAAATCGGCATTCGAGTTTCGATATTTATTGCCATTCCTGGGCCAGCAGTATTTATAAGTGTGAGCGCGTCGGCACCTGCGTCTACCACGGCACGCGCAATAGAAACAATGTCTTCAACATTCGGTGAAAGTTTTACAGTCACCGGAATATTCCCAACCACTTTTTTAACATGTCTCGTTACAGTCGCCGCATCGGCTGCTACACACGCAAATGGCTTTCCTAACTCACTTTCTACATTCGGACATGAAATATTAACCTCGATAATATCCGGTTCAAGACACGCAATTTCACGCGCGATATTTTCAAAATCCTCTACTTTTCCTGCAACAATATTCGCAATTAATGGAAGGTATTTGCGTTTACGCGCCTGTGCGTTCTTACCAACAGCATCGTTACTCCCCGCCTTAAAATCCTTTAAAAATTCACGCCTTAATTCGATAAAATGATTTATTTCTGACTGCGCTTTTTCAAGACCACCATCGGGCAAACCTACCGCATTCAACATGTAATAATCGTTTGCAATAATCACAGGACTTTTGTGGCCAACGTGCTCAGAAAGCCAGAGAGATTTTGTCGTAACCCCACCTGCACCGTTACGCCCAACATTCGCCAAAGAAGCGCCTGTAATACCCAAAATACCCGAGGCATTAACCAACGGGTTATCGAACTGTACGCCACAAAACTTCACGCTTAGGTCTGTCATTGGGGGCAGTATAAAGCCAAACCGCGAACTATACAATTTTAGTTACAAAAGACGAATAGATCCCTCTGAATTAGCACGTCGAACATATTTTTCATCAGCTGTTACAAATACTCCTTTAAGCATTATTGCTAGCGCATGATAAGCGGCATCATAAAAAGAAAGTCCTTTATATTTTTTTGTTAGTTCAAGTGCTCTCCGCGACATTTCAACCGACAACGGAACTTCTTCTACAATCCTGTAAGAAATCAAATATGACATAAATGTGGCAGCGTGATTTGGAGTCAAACGTCCAAGCGTATTGGCAACTTCATAAAGACAATGAGAAGGAGCTATCAAATTGATTTTTCCACGTACGGCATCATCTTGTAATTTAAGTGCAGCATCAACACCGGCAACCTCGTCTGAAAGTGCCCACTTTAAAATAACTGAGGCGTCGGGAATGATTATGGATTTATTTTCTGCCATAGTTTCTTGCTTCAATAATTTGAGAATCGGTAAAATTAAATTTATGCTTCGCGCGGAATTCATTCATCATCTTGGCTCCCTGAGCTTTCTTATTACTTAGCAACTGAGATTCAAGCGCAGAGTTCACAAAATCGCTGCGATCACCAAGCGCAACTGTCTCTTTTAGTAAATCCAAAGTCGAACTGGATATCATAAAATTAACTTTTATCCTCCTCTGTCCTGAGCTTACTGTAGCCATATAAAAAGGGGTTACATTTACTACCCCTCTAATATACCCCTATCGCAAAGTGATGTCAACTACGTACTACGCCTGCCACTTCACCTCACCTTTCACAACCGTCATTACAGGCCAGCCTTTTAACGCGCGACCTTCATACGGCGACCAACCGGCCTTTGAAAAATATCCGTTAAATGAACCGCCGTGTTCGCCAACTTTTTGAATTTTATTCATGTCAACAAGAGTAAGGTCAGCGTCATTGCCAACTTCGAGTGAACCTTTTTTAGAAAGACCCAAAATTTTTGCAGGATTTTTCGCAGTCACTTCTACCACACGCGAAAGTGTTAGCTGCCCATGATTTACCGAATCAAGAAGGAGAGGGAGCATAACCTCGACACTTGGAATACCAGCTGGAACGTCAATATATTGCCCAGTTTTTTCGTGTCGTAAATGAGGAGCATGATCGGTTGCGACACAGTTAATAAGACCATCGCCTAGGGCTTTCCACAGCGCAGCTTGGTCTTCGTCAAAGCGTAACGGCGGATTTACTTTCACCATATTTCCCCACTCGTTGTACGCTTCGTCGTTTAAATAAAGATGATGAGGAGTGCAATCGGAAGAAACTCTAAACTCACTTTCGCCATCGCCACTCTGTTCTTCATTCAAGGTTGTATGCCCGCGCTTTTTCAACTCATCAACTTCGAGCGCGGTCGATAAATGCGTTATATGAACGCGCGCGCCAACTTTTTTTGCTAAATGAATAATGCGCTTTGTAGCGGCATAAGCAGTCATAGGATTTCGTATCAGTGAATGAGTACGTGGCTCGACTGCATTCGCAAAACGACTTGTCATCAACTCAACTTCGTCGTTGTCTTCTGCGTGAATTATCGAAAATTTTCCTGCCTCAGTTGCGGTCGTTAAAATTTCTTCAAGTTTTTCGGTTTGAGTAACCAGCAGAGAGCCAGTTGTCTTTGCCATGCACACTTTTACCCCAAGAACATCCTGTTCTTTTAGTGCTAATTTAATTTCGTCGATGTTGTACGGCTCTTGAGTCGCGCCGAAATAAAAGTATGTATTTACAAGTGATTTTTCTTTTGCAATAGCTCGTTTTTGTTTGAGCGCCTCAATTGTCGTAGTCGCCGGATTCGTGTTTGGCATATCTACAACCGTTGTTACTCCTCCGCTTAGCGCCGCGCGCGAACCAGTATTAAAATCCTCTTTTTCTGTAAATCCGGGATCACGAAAATGCACATGCATATCGATTGCTCCTGGGAGAAGGTGCATGCCCATACAGTCAATTGTGCGCACACTCGCCTTTTCATTCACGCCTTCAGTGTCGCCACTTAACGATTCAATATCTTTTTCACTTACTACCCCAATCGCCGCAATTCGCTCATTATGAACAAGCAAATCTCCCTTTATAGTCCCCGCCGAAGTAACCAAATTCGCATTCTTAAAATGAATTGTACTCATGCCTTATTAATAGCATTTTTCAGGATTCATTCAAAATTGCACTTATGCTATGAACGTGGCAAATTTGCCGATACCTCATTCGTTTTTTCAGGCACTATAGTACCAGTATAACCATTTGAGACAGGAATGTAGCGACCAGTTTCGATATCGTAGAACTTTTCGTCTTCACTTCTTCTATACGCCGAACGACTTACTACAACGCCATTCTTATTTCTAATGTTAGTAAGCTCTTTAATATTTGGAGGTATTAAATTGCTTAATCTATTTTCGCGATAATCATTTAGAGTTGGAAAAGTAATTTTGAAATTATCGCCATTGAACGCGATGAACTGCGATGTCGATTTAATTTTTGGAGCAACAAGACTCCTACCTCCAACCGCAGCCCACTGCATATCTGCGAGTAGAGAAAGTGCAGATCCACCGACATTTGAAGCTTTAGCAAAAAATTCTTTTGTTGATCTAGCTTGATCGCCCGGCGAAGAGGCATAATTGACATCAATTCCTGCAACTTGAAAGATTCCTTCGCGTGCTAAACCTAGGTGCCGATCACCAGAAAACGACTGTCTTTTCTCAGCATCGACTGTCAAGTTACTAAAACCTGTCGGATTATTCTTTTTTTGTGATTCAAGCCACTTTGCCCAACGAGCAGTTCCGCTACCATTGAAGTCTTGGTATTTAACAAATATACCACATTGACTATTTTTTAGTGCAAACGCCGCAAGGCTCTCAGTATTATAATAAGTTCCATCACCCATCATCATCGAATGAATTTTGCAGGCAATAGAATCGTTATTGTTATTCACCTCATCTGCAATAAGAGTAAGTGATCTGCCTCCAGCACTATTCGCTGAGAGGTTAAGCGTATTAATTCGTCCAGTAACCGTTTCAATTGATTTAACGAGGGAAGCAAAAGCCCCTTTTTTTGCCAACTTACTATATTTAACTGAGTCACTTGCGCTCGGCCCCTCGCCAAGCACAATAGAAAATGCACTCATCTTTCCTTTTAAATTCTTCTGTTTTAGTAGTTCCTTGAGCCCCATTCTATCAACCGCCTGCTGATAAGTATTATTTAGACCAGCAAAAAAAATGTCACAAGAGCCATTAAACATGCCATTTTCTGGCACATATGTATAAACCCTATAACCAGTTTGCGCATCACGACTCTCTTTTACAGAATATCCATGGATTTTTTCTGGTTCATCGGAAAGTCGATTTTTTACTTCAAGCGTCATATTTTTGTTTTAATTTACCCTGGAATTATACCACAAAAACGGCTTATTTTAAAGGATTTGAAGCGCGGCACCGTAATATTATTACAGCGCCGCGCGAATTTAAAAGCGAAATTAACTAAAAATTAAACAACGAATCGAAAGGAGAAACATCTGACGAAGTGCTATCGAAGTTCTGAACATCGAGCTCCATTGTTCGGCGAATCATAACAGCTGCTTCTCCGCGTGTTAGTTTGTCGTTTGGTACAAACTTGCCAGCAGCTTTACCAGAAGTTATTCGGTTTTTCTTTCCGACTTTAACCGCTGAACAGAACCAAGCATCGGTTGGCACATCGCTAAATGGGCTTATGCTACAGCTTTCTTCAGAACTGCCTTTGAGCACTTTCGATGCTTTGCTCAAAATCATTAACGCCTCTGCTCGTGTAATTGGGTCGCTTGGTCTAAATACAAGGTTGTCGTTTTTGTCGTAGCTGCCTGCAACAATTCCAGAGCTGTATGCATCGGCAACTTGAGTTGCAAACCACTCGTCTCCTTTAACATCTCCAAATGGAGTGTTGTGAAATCCTCCAAATGAAAAACTGCTCTTTGGGAATCCTTTCATAACCATTGCAAGAAATTCGGCACGCGTAATATTTTTTCCCGGGCCAAATGTTCCGTCAGGGTACCCGCTTACCACGCCAGCTTGTTTTAGAGCTACAACTTCATCGAGATAATATGGCTGGCTGCTCGTGTTCCCAGGTTGTACACGCCCTGCGCCAATGTCACCAAAAACAGGAGCCTGATGCGCGCATGGATCAAATCCATCACTCAATGCTTCATTATCTGAAATGCCATCTTTGTCACAATCTCCGTTCATCACAGAAGTGTGATACAAAAATAATTCTTCATAGTCTGAAATTCCATCGTCATCTTTGTCTGATGCTTTTAAATTTTTTATATAGTCGCCGAATGATTCATGTTTTTGATCGTCTACTGCGACCCATGCATTTACTTGCGCATCTGAAACCGCAGACGAAGTTGAAATCATTATGTCTTTAAATCCGTACAATACTTGGAGGGTTTTGTAGTATTCCTGCATTTTTTCGAGGCTTGGGAAATCTTTTGAGCCTGCATTTGCCATACGAACGTAAACGCCATCGAGCCAATTCCATACGCCGCGAGCATTGAAATACATGAGTGATTGAATGTTCGTTTTTGCTTGAGGATATGCGGCGAAATCGGAGTCTTGCGCAAATCCCGTTCGTGATTCAGGCGCCATTACATTTGGATAGTTTGATAAAATTAATTTGTTATCAGTCGATACTCCAAGTGTAAAAGTCATGTACTGCCCTAGCAGTGCAATGTCTTTTTGGTCTTTAAGTTTTATGGTGATGTTTGCCATGTCTCCATTTTTCGTAACAGTCACGCCAGCTTTTTTATTAGATTTGAGTGAATTCAAACCATTGCTGTTAATTATTTTTTGCACTAACTGTTGTGCTTCCGCGCGATTGTTCGAAACATCTGCCATAAGAGTTATGTAAGGAAGGCTCGACGAGTCATTTGACTGAACAGCAAGCCCATATTCCTGAGTCATAACGTTTGCAAAATCTTCATAAGAAACACCGATAGCGTTGGTCATTTCTTTAAGACCGGCCATGTTATAAAAATTAACTACATCACTTTCATTCATTCCGAAAAGTTTAGAAACCATTTTTTTCTCCCATGCAAATTCTGCTTTCAAGTTATTTGCGCCAACGTACATAATCGGTTTTGCATTTGGCATCGATTCAAATAAATGAGGAGTGAAATTCTGAGTTGGAGAAAGTGACAACCCCCACTGAGATAGAAGAGTGCTGTTTGCTGTCACCTTGGCTGAAAGAGCGTAGCCCGTACTTGTCTGAGCAACACTGATTCCTTCCCAGCGAATGAAATCGAAAATATTTTTTAGAACTGTTCCGCTTTCAAGTGAAGTTCCCGGAATTTGTTCGTTTGGAATATCTTTTATAAGTGCGCCAAATTTTGAATAGTCGATTGCAATTCCGAAAATTCTATTTTGCAAGAAAGAGTTTTTAATCGCATTGTAAGATTCAACCTGATTCAATGATCCAAGCCCGTTTGCATTTGCGCGATCGATGATAGGTTTTAATTGGTCGGCTTTCTGTGCCAATACTGCAAATTGCCCGATTCGAGTCATTGCAATGTTGTTTTGTTCGTCGTTGTAGACGGTGTAGTTATTGTAAAGAGAAGCGGTTGTGTCACCCGAAAGATCTGCCCATTGAGAGTCGCTGTTTTTTATAGAGAATACGACAGTCGGCATTTCGTTCAGGCCGTCTTTTGATAATTCAACGCTTAGGTACGCGCGTTCGCCAGCTAAAATCGGGTCGAGAATAGCGTGTATTTTTTTTGATTCGTTATCTGGTAGGTTAGTTAAGTCACTCGTGCCAAGAAACCCCTTTTCAAGTAGAGGCATGAGCTTTTCTTTTAACGACGAATTAAGCGCAGCATCAATCACGATGCCTGTATTGTCGCTCACGTACTCATCGGGCGATACGGGTTCGAACGAAGCGAAAGCTGTTGGTACCAAAAGCATTGCAATGGCGACCGAAGCAAGTAATGACTTGAACTTCATAGAGAAAGTTAATTAAAGAATATGAGTTTGAAATTTTTTAGGAGTTTTACTTTGTTTTATTCACCAACTTCACAAAATCGTCGAACAAGAAACTTGTATCAACAGGCCCTGGCATAGCCTCTGGGTGAAACTGTACTGCAAAGAATGGTAGCTTTTTATGTCGGATACCTTCAACAGTTTTGTCGTTTACATTTATCATCCAAATTTCCCAGTCTTTTGGTAGTGTTTTTTCGTTTACGGCAAAGCCGTGATTCTGAGAGGTGAGGTAACATTTCTTTGTGAACACATCCATGACTGGCTGATTTTGAGCTCGGTGCCCGTACTTGAGCTTAAATGTTTTTGCTCCTGCCGCAATTGCCATAACTTGAATTCCCAAGCAAATTCCAAAAACCGGAATCTTCTTTTTAAAGGCTTTTCTAGCCACTTCGTGAGTCTCGTATAAAATTGAAGGATCTCCCGGGCCATTAGAAATAAATAGGCCGTCGAATTTCAGCGTTCCATCGGCGCCCTTCGTGCTCCAAATATCATAATTCCACGGAACCCGAATTACGTTTACACCCCGTTCAAGAAGGCTTCGTAAAATGTTGTTCTTCATTCCTGTGTCAATTGCAACGATGGTTTTTGCTCCTTTCTTATTACATTTATATAGTCGCGGAGCATCGATAGAAACCGACGCGACCAAATTATTCACATTCGGATCAGTAATCTTCTTTGCTGGTTTTTTGCCGTCAGGAACAATTTGCCCAAGCATAACTCCATGTTCGCGTAGCTTTTGTGTAAGTGCGCGAGTGTCAACGCCCGTAATGCCAGGAATATTATTTCGTTTCATCCAATCTCCCAAACTCTCCTTTGCATTCCAGTGGCTATATGTGTCTGAGTATTCGCTTACAATCAATCCTCTAATATGAATTTTATCGCTTTCAAATGTTTTTAAAATATCAAACTCGTCACGAACTTCGCCCGGAACTCCATAATTACCCACTAACGGAAAAGTGAGCACGATAATTTGGCCTGTGTAACTTGGGTCGGTCAGGCTTTCTGGGTAGCCCATCATTCCAGTATTAAAAACGACCTCACCTTCGCTTGGTACATCTGCACCAAACGATTTTCCTTCTATGCGGGTTCCGTCTGCCAAAATTAACTGGGACATTTGAAAGGATTTTAGCTACTAGGTGGCCATATGTAAAGGCTGCATTAATTCCTCAAAATAACTGGAACTTACACGAGCTTTGGACTATCCTACCAATCGATGGATTTTATAGGACAAGACATTCTATCGGCAGCACAGTTCGACAGAGGCGCAATCGAGTCGGTGCTGAAAAATGCACAAGCGCTTTTGCCATACGCAAGAAAAGAAAAATTTGGCGAAATTTTGAATGGAAAAGTTTTGGCGGCACTTTTTTACGAACCTTCTACAAGAACACGTTTGTCTTTTGAAACGGCTATGATAAGGCTCGGCGGGCGAGTAGTTAGCGCGGTTGGTGTACAAAATTCGTCACTTACAAAAGGAGAAACTTTTTACGATACTGGTCGCGTGATTAACCAATTTGCCGATGTTATTGCCATGCGTCACTCCGAAAACGGCTCGGTTGAAAAGCTGGCAGAAGGCGCTCAAGTGCCAGTTATTAATGGCGGAGATGGAAGCAATGAACATCCGACTCAGGCGCTCCTCGATATTTTTACAATTCAGCAGCTTCACGGGAAGGTTGATGGGCTTACGATTGCGATGGTTGGCGATTTGAAATATGGGCGTACTGTTCATTCGCTTTCTAAAATGCTCAGCCACTTTGGAGTAAAGTTGATTCTGGTTTCACCTAAAGAGTTGGCCATGCCGATTGAAGTTAAAAAGGATTTGATGGAGCGAGGAGTTCAGCTAAGCGAAACTGAAAACATGATCGAAGCTCTAAAAACCGCAGACGTGCTTTATATGACACGAATTCAGCAAGAGAGGTTTGACGACGAAAAGGAATACGAAAAGTTTCGTGATCGTTACATTCTCACTCGTGCACTGGTTGAGCAGTACAATAAAAAAATTACAATCATGCACCCGTTGCCTCGAATTTGGGAGCTTACAAAAGATGTTGACGATTGCGAAGGAGCGGCGTATTTCACACAGGTTCAAAATGGAGTTGCGGTGCGAATGGCGCTATTGTGTATGGTGCTTGGGGTTGAGCCAAAATAGAAGGAAATGCGTTAGCGTGGCGATATTTTATCGCCTTAATTTTCAAGTATCTTAATCTCTTTATCCATTCCATGGGCCGTAGTACCCTGCCGGAACACCTACATGCCACGGGTCGTTGTAATATGTCTGGCGTGCGTAGTTATTGTTGTAGTACGAGTTATTACATGGATAGTAACCATTCATGTACGTCGCGCTGTAGTATGTCTGACCATTAATATATTGGCAGTATGTAGGGCTTGAATAATTGTTGTCGTATGGGTTGTAGTTGTAGTAGCTAGAATTTGTTGTTGTTACAGGTGCAACGTATGGAGCAACATATGAATTCGAGTACGGAGCCACATAATTTGTGCCGTAGTATGAATCGACATATGGGGTTACATAAGCGGTGTTATTGTAATTATTGTAGTTGTTATTGTAGTTATATCCATTTGCATTCAAACGTACAGAAACCCTGCCAGAAGCCAATATTGAATATAAAATTGCCGCCGTCTGAGAACGAGTTAGATAAGTTGTACTAGGCATATTTGCGCTAACTCCGTATGCACGATTTAAAATATCATTTGCTTCAGAAGTTGTTATTGAAGAAGTGCTGCGAAAATCTGTCGTTAACGATGACGGCAACCAACCGTTTGCACGCGCGAAACAAACCTTGCTTGCATACCAATCATCTGAAACGTCATTAAAACAATTTCGGTATGTCGTTGCTGACGGTGACTGACGAGCACCATTCACAACCATCACTACAAACTCCGCTCGAGTTATATTTCTATTTGGCTGAAAATATCTTCCTGCATCGAATCCACCAGCAATATTGTTTAGTCCAAGCCATTGAATTGCAGTAAAATTTTGGTCGCTTGGTGAAACATCAACAAATTTCTGACTTGAAAAATATGGATTCGCGACAACATTTGAAGTTTGCGACAGGTATGGAGTGTTATAGTTATACGCATAAGTTGTATCGGGAGTCATTGTTCCTGTTATGCGGTAAACCGGCTGAGTTGTTGTGTAATAAGGATTCGGCCCATACATCGAGTTCGAATAATCGTAAACGTACTGATAATTACTGTTTCCTGTGTCGTATGTGTATCCGTAAGAATTGTTGTCACCTATGTAATAACCTATAGCGGCTGGCGCAAGTGCAAGAATTAATGCAGTAAAAAGTGCGGTGATAAAAAGTGCTTTTTTCATATGAATATATGGTTAAAATCTGACGGCTGATTTTAACTGTATCACTCCTTTATATGCGATTCAGTAATTTGGGGTGGTCAAATTTTGAAAGTTGTTGAAAAATAGGCGTACATGCAACCACTTATATTTTTAGACGTTGAGACTACTGGTTTTGATAAACATACAGACAAAATCATCGAAATAGGACTCGTAAAATGGCAGGATCAGAAAATCATCGAAACGTTCGGGAGCCTTGTCAATCCCCAGCGGAACATACCGAAAGAGATCACTTTACTCACTGGGATTACACAAGAGCAAGTTGCGACCGCTCCCCTATTTGATGACTTGCGCGATAAAATAAATGATTTTATAGGAATACTTCCGGTCGTTGGTCACAACATTCAATTCGATACTGGTTTTTTGCGTAGTCACGGAGTGACAATTACAGGGGCAGAGATAGATTCAGTCGAATTGGCGCAAATTTTGCTTTTGAAAGAGAGCTCATATTCGCTCGAAATTTTGATGAAAAAGTACGGCGAGACACAACGCGGATCGCATAGAGCGCTCGAAGACACACTAACAACCGTAGATTTTTTTGAATTTTTATTGAAGAGGATTGACTCGCTGCCAAAAGCCATTACAGAGCGTTTGCAGAAATTATTTTCAGTAACAAAATGGAGCGGAAAAACTGTTTTTGAAGAAAGGATAGGAGAGAAGACGTGGGCGGAGGGGGGTGGAGCTAATGATTGCGGGGGTGACGGCCTCGGCGGCACAAAAAACAGCAACAATGACAACGGAGCGGCAAACGGCGGCCTCGGCGAAAAACTAAATACCGACACACACGAAAACGAAGCAGCTTGCACGGATTACGAGCCGCAACAACCATGGGGAAAAAATATTTGCGAACAGATCGCTGGGCAAAAAAATATTTTGCTCGAGTCACCATACGACCCTGATTTTTCTTTATTAAAAGACAAGAAAACTATATTCAGCTACAACCAGAGATCAACGCGCGAGCTCGTAGAGCGAGCCGCTAAAAAACATAATGTACCGCTAAAGCAGTACAAGTCGGCCAATCAATATCTTTCGCCTATAAGACTCGAAGAGGCGCTAGAAAATCCTGAAGACGCGTATCGATACATTCCATTTTTGGCAAAGATGATTATTTGGGCGCACGAGACTGTAACTGGCGACCGCGAAGAAGTTAGTTTGCGTCGTGAAGAGTTCAGTTTTTTCAACGCAGTCTGCGACCGCGACGGAATCGACGTATACTCAAAAAAATCCTTAGTTGAAAGCAAAAAATCCGACTGGCTTATTGCGCACCATGCAAGCATTTGGAACAATGAATCAGGCACAAACGACGACACAAAAATAGCCACAAAACGAGACCTGTTAGTGCTCGACTCCGGCTCACTTGAAGACTCAATTACAAACAGCACGCGCGTAAAAATTTCACAGAGTGATTTGAGCGCGCACTTCGGCGACCACGGCACACTTATTACCGGAATCCTTGGAATTTTCTACGAAAAACAAAAAGGATATTCAAACGATTCGTACTCCGAAGACGTACTGCTCGATGAGAACATGACGCAATCAATCGAATGGAAACGGCTAATTGAATCACTCGGCAATTTGCCTGAGAATAGTGAGAAACAAGCCGTCATAGACGCATTTAATTTCAATCCTAGCGAGTGCATTGCTACTGTTTCATTTTTTGCAGATGAACTTTCTTTCAGCCGCATTCCCCTCTTTTTGGGCGAAACTTTCGCGCACGGAATTGACGGCGCAAACAGCGTACTGCTACACGGGTACAGCTTGAGTGGTGGCGGCTCATTCACTCTAACAAAAGAGTTATTTGAACTAGATTCATCATGGCACTCTATCATTGAAAAAGCGCAGGAGATAGACCCAATCGATAGGCAGCTAATTCTGACAATCCCCGATTATTTTCCTGAACCGAACAGCGAAGGATTCTTTAGAGAGAGTGTTGTTTTGTTTAAACGACTCATTGAAGAACACCGTGGCAGATGTCTGTTTATTGTAAATTCAAAACAGTCGGCATCAGCAATTCACAGCGCGCTTAACGACTTCTCACAAACAATTGGAGTGAGAATCCTCTCAATTGGACAATCTGGCGGTGTCGGAAAAGTACTAACACATTATAACGACGACCCAGATCATTCCGTAGTTATTGCGACAAACACGCTATTGCCACAGGTTGAAGAATTACTCACAAAAGCAAATGTTGTAGTGCTAAACAAAGTGCCTTTTGACCCTCCATTCAGCCCTGTTTTCAAAATCCGCAGTTCTCAATTTGAAGATGGCTGGAACGACTACGCTCTACCTCGCGCACTAATAAAATTCAGACACATGCTAGTTATGCTCGGCCACGGACACCGCAGAAATTCGCCAACTTCACCGCAACGACAACTATGCGTGCTCGATTCAAGATTGCGAACAAAGGGCTACGGGAGACTGTTTGTAGGGTAGTGTAGGTGAATGTGAGCGAGCACATTAAAAATATTTACCTAGAAAAAGAGTTGTCTACAGAGGCAACTGTTCGGAAATTCCGAACAGTTCGAAAAGAGGGCAATAGAGAAATATCAAGAGATATTGAACATTACAATCTCGACATGATTATATCGCTTGGATATCGTATTAAATCAACGGTAGCTACTAACTTTCAGGGAGTATTTAGTTGCATTTATCCCTGTAGAGCGTGTATTGACGCTAATACGCTCTACAGCGTCATGTAAATTATTATATATTACCAATAAGAATGGATTAATGCGCACCAGCACGGTTAATACTCTCATAAGCGTAGTTGTAAGACCTATTTCGATTTAGCTAAGAGAATGCCAGAGAGCACATCAATCATATTGTGATTGAGCTGTTCGGATTTTCCGAACAGCTCAAAATAAGAACGAGACTAACAATAAATGACTCAATATTCTATTTAAGAGTTTTTAATGTATTTATATTCAACTCTTTAACTGAATAAACGCCATTCATTTTCCTTAAAAATTCTCTTGAGTTATAAACTTCATCTGAAACAAATATATAAACATTGTGGTTTCTTATGCTTTTTGCCTTTTCTTCGTTCAAGTCTACCCCTAATGTTATCTCTATCATTATATCAATCTTACTCATCTGAGCAGTTTTGATAAATTGTTTATATCTTTCTCTAAGTGTCCTTTTTGCACCAATACCGAAAGTTTTTTTGCCTAGTTCAAAGAAAAAATCAAACTCTGTACTTGAATCATTTTTATCATGAATTTTCGTTATTTTCTCTTCTGGTATTCCGATTTTGGTTAGTACTGACAAAATCCTATCTTCATAATCCGATCCCGAATCAGAAATAATTGACTGGTTGACGCTTTCAGAAAACATCAACATGAAAATTTGATTTGGTTCAACTCCATTTTTCTTGAGTTTAATAGCAAATTCCGACAATCTATTGATAAAATTATGAGTATCGTCTGACATGAAATTTGTTATCCCTTCTTCTATTTGAGAGAAGAAAAGCAAGGCTAGAAGCGCCCCATTAACCCTTGTCGAATACGGTCGATATACTGATACTTTGTCATATTCCAAAGATAAAGGATCCAATTCTTCTAAATCTGCGGCCTTTATAAATCCAGATATTTTTGCTTCTTTCAAAAGGAGATCTTTAATTAAATAGAGTTTCAAGCTAAATATGAATAGGTCCAAATCAATTTTATTTTCAAGTCTTTCAACAATCGTATATAAAATGTTCTGTTTATCTTGACCTTTAATTTGTTGAATAGAATATAAAAA
>JAHFJU010000029.1:13920-16058 GCA_023245725.1 Candidatus Peregrinibacteria bacterium | reverse complement strand
ATTTGTTTTCAAGTATTTTCCTAAGCTAAACATTTACTCGCTTATTAATACAAGCGTTGATGACTTGCTTTACATAGCAATTCTGACAAACATTGTAGTTGGAATTATTGAAGAGTTAGGGAAAAACACGATTGTGAGAATTACCGACAAGCGTCACCCTGAATATATTCAAACTTTAAATCATGCGCTTAAATTAAGTGTTTGCGCAGGTCTTGGTTTTGCTTTTGCTGAAAACATTTTTTACTTCTATTCAGTTTGGGTGAATCCTTATTATTCTGTAAAGGATTTAATTGCGACATTTGTTTTCAGATCAATGGTAACGCTCTGTGGCCACATGATTTTCTCAGGCGTTTTTGGTTATTATTTTGGCATTGGAAAATTCGCTTCAGATATGACAGAGATGGCTCAATGGCAAGGTCATTTAATGGCAATTGAAAAGTTTTTCGCAAAACTTACCGGCAAACTACCATTTCAAATTAGACGTGGTTTATACAACATTAAAGGGCTGCTGATAGCGATGGGATTGCATGCCAGCTTCAATGCATCATTAGACATGAATCATAAAATATTAGCAATAAGCATAGTATTTATGGGAGGAGCATACATTTGGTATTTGATGAGTACATCAAGCGGACACCTTCTATTTAGCTTGGTAAAACGCCGCGCAACATCTATGGCCCCTCGTGACGAGTCTGTAGTATTAGAGTTTTTAGGAATGTGGAAAAACCAAGGAAAACTTACAGAGGTAATCGATATATGCGATCGATTATTGCAAAGAGATCCAGACAACAATGTAGTAAAACTATTTAAAGCAAAGGCACAAGATGATCAAAAACTTAAAAACGTTTACACGTCACTTAAGCAGGTTTTCACTAAAGATAGCAGTGGAAATACAGTGATTATTGGTGCTATTCCTACTTCGATTGCGACTTCAAAAAACGGGTCAGAGGTTAAAAGCGTTGCAACTTCACTTCAACTGGGTGACGAAAAAATAGTGATTGAAGTTATGGATATGATGTACAAAAATGGGAAATACAAACAAGTACTCGAGGTTGCAAATCGCTTACTTGAGCGAAATCCCCAGAGTACAGGGGCAAAAGTTCTTTTAGAAAAAGCTCTTGATCAACAAAAGATGCAGAATCTTTTTGACTCACTAGGAAAATTGTTCGCGGCGTAAGTTTCATATATAATAAAGCCGTGAAAAATACTAAACCAAAGGTTGCTATAGTATGTGATTGGCTGACTACTTGGGGAGGAGCAGAGCGCGTTATTTATGCAATAAGTGAACTATTTCCCGATGCCACAATTTACACTTCGCTATATAACAAGAAAGTACTTCCTCAGTTCGAGAACAGAGTTGTGCATACTTCATTCATTCAAATAATACCTGGAGCCCTCAAAAAATACCCATACATGCTTCCATTAATGCCGTATGCATTTGAAAGTTTCGATCTTTCTGGTTACGACATTGTAATTTCGAGCAGTCATTCTTGCGCAAAGGGGATTATTACGCAGCCATCTACATTACATATTTGTTATTGCCATTCACCAACTCGCTACCTATGGGACGCATGGCATAGCTATTTCAAGCAGTACAGAATTCCATTCGGACTTCGTTCATTGGCAAAACGATTACTACATAGACTTAGAATTTGGGATCGCATAGCTGCTGATCGTGTTGATTTATATTTAACAAACAGTAAATACGTTCAAAAAAGAATTTCAAAATATTACAAACGTGATTCAGATGTTATTTACCCAGCGATTCATCCTTCATTTGAGCAATTGGAACCAAAACCGCATGGTAGCTATTATTTGGCTGTCGGTCGACTTACTTCTTATAAGCGGTTCGATTTGATAGTTGAGACATTCAACAATCTATCTCTTCCTCTGATGATTGTGGGGACCGGAAAAGATGAGGCAAGGCTAAGAAAAATGGCAGGAAGATTTATTACTTTCACAGGTAAAATTTCCGATGAAGAACTTAAAAAAATGTACCAAAATGCCATTGCACTTATATTTCCTCAAGTAGAGGATTTTGGAATCACTCCACTTGAGGCAATGGCTGCAGGAAAACCTGTAATCGCTTTAGGTGAAGGTGGCGCATTAGAGACAGTAGTAGACAAAAAAACCGGTAT
>JAHFJU010000029.1:0-13882 GCA_023245725.1 Candidatus Peregrinibacteria bacterium | reverse complement strand
AAAAAACCGAGCAGAGCCTTAAAGAGGCTATTTTAGAAAGCCAAAAAATAAAATGGGATCACAATCTAATTTCTCAACATGCACATAGTTTTAATGAGAAGCGATTTAAAAAAGAGTTCTTTGAGTACGTAGAATCTGCTTGGAACAATCAAAGTACAGCCAACTAACAGCACTGACCTGATCTATAAAACAGATACAGAAACAAACAATTGCTTGACAAAGCGCGGCAATGCTCTTAGAATTGCGCCTTATTTTTGTACAACAACAACGTATGATCAGCTTAAAACGTACAATCGGCTTTCTTACAGCGGCAATTATAGTTGGAACCTCGATTCCGGCACAGTCTGCGAATCCACATAATGTTCCAAATACGAATCGTTCACTAATTAGGGCAACACCATATTATCAAGAATTTAATCCTTTAAATGGACCTGCTCAGGTCACACTTACCGTTACTGGTGCAACAGCACTAGATGTACGCGTACGTGTTTTTAAGACACATCGACAAATTGATCCAAGCATAATGTGTGATGACAACCCATTTTATAAGGTTGCTGATTTAGTAAGTCCGTACAGCCAACTAGGCACAGGTTCACATGTTGTCTCATGGTCTGGAATGATGAGCACAAGCAAAGTGGCTGGCGACGGTGCATATTGCTACCGTGCAGATTGGACAAATAGTGCAGCTGGAGTACGTAGTGAGGTTGAAGGGACACTCATGGTTAAATCTACGATACCCGTAAATCATCCGAATAACGGATCTGGAAATGGATCAGGAGCAGGAAACAACAACCCACCAATCCCTCCATCTAGTGCAAGCAACAACAATGGCGCTTCTAACTCTTTTGGCAATGTTGGGCCAATTACAAACTACCCACAGCAACCAATTCAATCAACCGTTGCAACTGAAGAACCAACTAGCCCAGATTTGATTTTCTCAATTCACCCACAAGACATTTACCCAGCATCTTCAAATGGTAGTTTGAACACCGCTATAATTGCTTACAGAACAACTGAAACGTTTTCACATGGTCTTACGGTTTCTATTAGAGATGGTAATAACTACATTCTACAGACACTGTATTCTACGACTCGATCACTCAGCCCTGTTTCTACTAGCAAATCATGGAATGGACGTTCAAATTTAACTGGCCGAGCATATGCTGCAGGATCATATTCAGTGGTATTCAGTACAAATGGACGTGAAATAACGAGAGGAATAATTCGTGTACATTCAGGAACTGGGCCTACTGGCGACAGTGGACAAGTAGACAACGGAGGCGACACATCAACAGCTTCTTCAAGAGATATTTCTGTAAATGTACATCCATCAACAATATATCCGTCTTCAAATAATCCTAGCCTAAATACTGCAATTCTTGATTATCGAGTGCTTTCAACACTTAGCCATGGATTGTCTATTAACATTTACTCTTCTGGAAATTCATTAATTAGAACCTTAAAATCTTCAACTGCATCACTTAGCCCTGTATCAACAAGTGTCTCATGGAATGGCCGATATTCTAATGGTTCAATCGTGCCATATGCTAATTATCGCTATGTATTCAAATCAGGAAACATTGAGCTTGCATCTGGATATATTATGGTTGCTCCAGTAAATAATCCAACTCCGAACCCAACCCCAAATCCATCTCAAATTTTCGCGCCTGTAATAACAGATTACGGACCTAATCCTTCATCATTTGTACAAGGTGGATCAACTACATTTGGGTTTAAGGTTAGCCAATCGTCGAAAGTTACATTTACTGTCTACATGAACAATAAAAAGGTAACTACGTTGTTAAACCAATCTCAAGTTAATTTTGGCTCAACAAAATATGTAACATGGTCATCAAATACTCCGGGAACATACACATATACAATCGAGGCATCAAATTCAAATGGTCGGGCTTTAACAAAGAGTGGAAGTGTAAAGGTTTCAAAAAAGAGCATTGCTCCTCCGTCAAATGGCACCTGCTTTACAAATTTTATCTACGACTTTAAGAAATGTCCGATTATTCCGCCAACACCTCCAACGCCGCCTAGCGCAAACATGGATATAACTGCTGTTTCGGTAGTATGGAATCCAGTTTCTCCAGTACTTAACTTCACACTTAACCAAGATGCTTATGTGAACGTTAGCATAGGTATGATAAACAATCCTTTAGCCTCTGAAAATCGCGCAACAGGTGTAAGGGTCAGCGCAATAACTAATAAATTCTATACATCTGGTACGCATCAGCTGTATCTATCAACATCAATAATTGAAAATATAACTGGCTACAGTTACTCTATAAAAGTTGATGCAAAAAGCGTTGCTAACAATACTACCGACACTGAATATACAACTCTTTCAGCAAATGGAACTCCTACACCTACAGGCTGCGGTTCGTTCCGTGATGTTCAGGTCGGACACCCAATGTGTGCAGCAATTAATTTTGTTACTTCTCGTGGAATATTTGCGGGCTATCCAGATGGAACACTTGGCTTAAATAGACCAATTCAACGTGCAGAATTCCTTGCCGTTATTCAAAAAGGATTCCGATTCAATCTTGATCCATATTCATCCATGTCAGACGGCGCACTTGGATACCGAGATCTTTCTAACATGGTTGGTCAGTGGTTTATGCCTTATGTAAAAACATTCTCTCGTTTGAACGTGATGGTCGGATATCCTGATCACACAATGCACCCTGAAAGAATTATTGGAACTGCAGAGTTCTTGGTTTCATTCTTCCAAGCTGCCGAACGATCTCCATACGCAATTACTCGATATCGAGTAAATCGTGAAGTCGATCACCAGCCATATGCAGACACTCCTGTTAATCAAGATACTTATTGGTACATGGGCTACGCAGCATTTGCAAAAATGAACGATCTAATTCCTGGAAACTACATGTATCCAGCTAGAGGAATAACTCGTGGGCAAGTAATTGATTTCATTTATCAGACTTACCAAAAAGGTATTATTCAATACGGAGCGTCATTAGTTACTCCAACGTATCCAGCTCAAACATACCAAGATTCGTACTACTTTAATGATTCGACAACAACATACCCATACGATTCACCGATTATTGATTGCTACAATTCTATAGACAATAACTGTAGCAACCAAAACTCATACAATGGTAGTAATCCAAATTACGGAGATCCGTCATATGGAGACCAACAAACCAACAATTATGACCAAAATGGTTATGATTCGACATATGGTTCAACATGGCAGTGGCAACAGTACTAATTGAAACTCAAACTAATTGTCAAAAAGCCCCGATCATCTTCGGGGCTTTTTTTTGTTCGATAAATACAGAGAATCACTTAGTTTTTTCTGTGTAATCTTTAACAAAAATAGAAATAGCTGTAGCGACAGGAATAGCCAAAATCATTCCAACTATACCAAGAAGAGCAAATCCAACAAACATAGCAAACATAACAAATATCGGAGAAATTCCGACAGCATGCTTCATAACTAGTGGAACCAATAAGTTGTTTTCAAGCGTCTGTACGGAATATAAAACAACAGTTATCCAAACGACTAAGAAAAGCGACTGATTTGCAACAATTGGCAAAGCAAAAGCCCATGCAAGAACTGGCCCGACATATGGAATTAGCTCTGTAAAACCAGACAATAGTGAAATTGTAACATCATATTGAACAGGGTGAGAGAACAATCCAACAATGAACAAACCAATGTATGTTAATAATCCAACTAGAAAGCAAAGCATAACTTGTCCACGCAACCAGTAACCCATTTTTTCTTTAATTATATTACTTTTATCTTGAATATAATTTGCGTAACGAGAGGGGAACATTGACTTTATAAAATTGTCTATTCCTTTCTCATCAACACTCATCATAAATGTAAGAACGAGAACAATAATTAAATTAAAGATTCCATTGAATAGATCTATAAGACTATTGAAAACATTTCCGGCAACACCACTAAAACTCTTTCCGATTGTCATCAAAATATCATTATAACTTGTAACCTGAGTAGCATCTAACCCTTGCAAAAGCATTTTCAACTTTGGTCGCGCCCATTCAAGTGATGAAGGAAGAATAATATTACCTTTCGTAAATTCTATTACCCAGTCTTGCGTCTTTACTGCCAATTGAGAGACTTCTTTCCCTACAATAGGAACTAAGTTTGAAACAAAAACACCCAATACTACAAATAACACTGCGTAAATTATTAATATTCCAATAGAACGAGGTATTTTTCTTGCTTCAAGAGCATCAACCATTGGGTCTAAAGCAGCAGCAAGAAGTAGCGAAATAAAGAACAAGACTAAAATATCTTTTATTTGATAAACAAAAAGGCCAAGCACGCCAATTAACATCGCAATAATAACTACCTTGGCAACTGTAGCTGACTTAATTGTTATCTCAATAGAGTTTGCATCTTTATCTTTGTCTACGCGTGTCGACTTTGTAGATTTAGGAGCAGGGTTTAGCTCAATCTTAGATTGCTTTAATCGCCCAACATGCATTCGCATTATTCGAAGAGTATCGTTCGTAGTCTTAATAATTTTTTTGAACATATAAATTAATGTTAATTAACTTGTTAATACCGTCTGTACAAGGTTTACAATAATCCAAGCAGAAAGAGCAACGGCTAATCCCTCTAACGACTGAATTATTAGTTTTTTTCCTGTATCCTTATCTTGAGTAAGACCTCCTGTTACATATTTAAAACCGCCATAGGTAATCATTAAAACCGATAACAAGCCTGCAATTCCAAGTAAGAACTCGATACCATATACTGCAAAAAACGGAAGCATAAAGAAGTGAACACGGCCTGTTTTAATTGCGCATGCTAGCAATTCATCGCGTTTATCGGATTTATTGGCATCTTCACCGATGTATCTTTTAAAGCTTTCAAGGCTAAGCATAGCCATCTTGACACTGTTGTCCTTAAAAAACGACTGACAGTCAGAGCCAACTGAAAGCTTATCTGGGACTTTTGGAATAAGACCAAGTTGATTCGATTGAGCATTAACAGTCTGAGCACCAATAAATATGCCGAAAACCAACGAGACGAACAATACCTTTATCTTTATTTTCATTTGATTATAGTATATCATCTCTAGGTGTCTTTGCCTATCATAGCGATCGTCGGCCGCCCCAACGTTGGAAAGTCGACTCTGTTTAACCGGCTCATTGGAGTCAGATATTCCGTTACTTCTACAGTAGCGGGGACTACTCGTGATCGAATTTATCACGATACAACATTCGGCACTTACAATGCTATGTTGGTCGATACTGGGGGACTTGTTTTTGATAAAGGACTTCAGAATATCGAGGCTGATGTACAAACTCAGGCTAGAGTTGCTATTGAAGAAGCCGATGTAATTTACTTCGTAGTAGATGGAACAGAACCCGTTACCGCATTCGACTACGAAGCCGCTAACTTACTTAGAAAAACAGCTAAACCAGTTGTATTTATTATACATAAAGTAGATAGCAACAAAGTTTCTCAGAATGAAGGAGATTTTATTCGCCTAGGATTTGGCGAAGGACTAAGAGTCTCATCAATTCATGCAATAGGGTTGAATACACTCACAGAAGAAACTCAGAAAATTTTCAAGAAGCTAAAACTGCCAAAAGAACCTCTCCCATCTAAAAAGATGATACGTTTGTCTATTGTTGGCAAGCCTAACGTAGGAAAATCCTCATACGTTAATTCATTATTACAAGAACAACGACTGATTGTTTCGAACATTCCGGGAACTACAATAGATGCCACAGATACGCCATTTACATTCAATGGCCAAAAATTTAATTTGATTGATACAGCAGGACTCCGACGTAGAGGAAGACGACTCGGTCTTGAAAAATTCGGTAGCTTAAGATCTTTAAGGGCAATAGAACGAAGTGACATTACAATCTTAATGCTTGATTGGTCAGCTGGACTTGCCAAGCAAGATCTTCATGTAAGTGAATATATTCTTGAGGCGGGAAAGGGACTCATTATTGTTGTAAATAAAGCAGATTTGATGACAGATCAAGAAGAGGATCAGAAAAAATTCTTACGTTTACTTGCAAGAAGAATGGATTATATGCCATGGGCACCAGTTATTTTCGCGTCATCGGTAGATAGAAAAAATATCTTTAAAATTTTAGATACTGCAATAAACGTACACGCAGAACGATTCAAGAAAGTTCCAGCAACTGAGTTCACTATGTTTACAAAGGCCGCAATAGATAGCCATCCACCAACAGGAGAAGCGAGAAAAACACGTGTTGGTAAGGGTGAGCAAGTAGATGTTAATCCTCCTACATTTAGATTTATATGTTATGAGCCAGAACTAATTCATTTCTCATACAAGCGATACCTCGAAAACGAAATTCGCCGCAGATATGGTTTTTTTGGAACGGTAATCAAAATCGAATTTGCTCGGTCTAAAGATGAAAAGAGAAAGAAAAACTACTAATAAAATACTTAATATATAGGGCATTAAACGCAGCACGAATTAATATTCTAAAGGCTTATTTATTGCGCCTTTTATCATTTTCGTGAAATTTAAATATTGAATCGCTAATGACAATACTTGGATTTTTAAAGTTTCCTGACAATGCTCTGTTAATTGCCTTATTTGAATGCCATCTAACTATAAATTCCGGGATAATAAAATTAATTACATTTACTATATACAGAGAACGATTCGATTTTTCACTGTTTGAATATATCAAGACAGAAGTAGACAGCATATCTCGCAATAGCGTATCGTTTTCATACATAACGGATAATAGAGTTGAATTTCGGGTGTCGACAATAAACGACAAACAGAAACGCCCTGCTATTTTTTTGCCATGCACTCTAATCTTCAAAAGCTGCGTAATAATAGTAAGAAGTAAACGCGTGCGTAAAACCATTTTATTTTCAGTAATAACAAGCAAATCGATATCACTAAATTCAGTTGCAGTACCATTAGCAACTGAATTGACTACATAAACTTCTTTTATCATTGGGCAAAGCCTAAATATCCAACTGTATTTTTTCGCTTTTAAAAGTAAATTATTAGAATAATTTGTCATCATAAAAAATTATACTACATATGCTAAACTTCGTATGTGATTGAACTAAAAAAAATCCCAACAACAGCTGGAGTATATAAAATGAAAGACTCAGATGGACGTGTAATATACGTCGGAAAAGCAAAAGATTTAAAAAAGAGAATTGCAATGTATTTCAAGCCTGACTATGCGCATTCTTACAGAACGAAAAGCATGGTTTCTCACATTGCAGATGTCGATTTCATTCAGACAGACACAGAGTTAGAGGCTCTGATATTAGAGAATACAATAATCAAGCAACTAAAACCGAAGTACAATATTTTGCTAAAAGACGACAAAAGCTATGCATATGTAAAAATTGATTTAAGAGAAGATTTTCCAAAAATACAGCTTGTTAGAGAGCACACTATGGAACACGCAGGCAAAGAGAGAGGAGCAGTTAAATACTTCGGGCCTAAGCTTGCTTCTGGAAAAGTCTCTGATACGCTTACAACTCTTAAAAAGCTATTCCCGTACAAACATTGTAATTTAGCCATAAAATGGAAGGGAACCGAGCAAGATTCGAAATCCTTACTTATAAATCCTGATCAAGATGCCGTAGAAGTGACAAATAGAGTCATTGATTTTCCATGTCTTGATTATCATATAAAACGTTGCCCAGGACCATGCATTGGCGCAGTAAAACCAGAAGACTATGCAAAAACGATACAAACTGTTGTAGATTTTTTCAGTGGTAAAAGTGATGTGATCTTAAATGAAATTGAGTCTCAAATGAAAAAGGCAGCTACCGACAAACGCTTTGATTTAGCAGTAAAGCTAAGAGACAAATTATTTCAGATGCAATCGCTATTGGAAAAACAAAAGATGTCTGACCCAAACCGAGTTGATACAGATATTATTCATGGAACCGCTCAAATGGGGCATTTATATTACTCAATCCTTCTAATTAGAAAGGGGAAAATCATAGATCAACAACAATTTGTGTTCGATGCTTTTGAAGCAGGAAAAACAGAGGGGATATTAGAAGCTGTAGATGAGATGGAATACTTTGAATCCTTTTTGAAACAATACTATGAACGTACAAGCGATATTCCAAAAGAGATAGTAATTCCATTGCAAATTGAAGACGTTCAAACGGTAGAACATTGGCTTACTGGTATGAGAGGAGATAATGTTAAAATTACAATTCCACAAAAGGGTGAGAAAAATCAGTTAGTTGAACTTGCTCTAAAAAATGCCGAAAACTTTGCAAAACAACATCGCATAAAATGGCTTGCAGAAAAGCAAAATGAAAAAGCACGAGAGAAGTTGTCAGAAGCACTAGATTTAAAAGATAATCCTTTAAACCGAATTGAGGGTTACGACATTTCTCATTTAAACGGGAATGAAACAGTAGGCTCTATGGTTGTATTTACCGATGGGAAAGCCGATTCAAGTAATTATAGACATTTTAAGTTAAGGACAGTTATAGACAAACCAAATGATTTTAAGAGTATGGCCGAGGTTCTTACTAGACGGTTCAAATATCTTACAATGCAGGAACAAAAAAAGGGATTAAGAATAGCTAAAGCATCAAAAAAGGATATAAAAACTATAGCTATAAAACACGCTAATTACTGGATTGCTAAATTGAACAAAAAAACTGTCGCATATGTAGGCTATGAGAAGTTAGCCGACTCAATTACTTGTATTACTGAGTATTGGGCAGACTCAGAAATAAGCGAAGAACTAATAGGATTTGCACTTCTAGATAAAATGATTTCGAAATTAAAGTGTAAAAAAATCTATGTAGTATGCGAATCTTCAAAGGTAGACTTTTTTGCTACATTTGGCGCTGTGCCTCTTGTAAAAATCCCAGAAGAACTTATCAGCAAAGCAAAAGAATTAGTCATAAATGGAGCACAGTTCTTGCTATATCAAGTTGTTAAAAAACAAAAAATAGACCCTTCGTTTGGATCTAAACCAGATTTAATATTAATTGATGGAGGAAAAGGACAGCTTGGAATTGCGGTTGCAGTACTCGAAAAACTCAATATTAAGATACCAGTAATATCACTTGCAAAAAAACTTGAAGAAATATTTGTTCCAAAGTCAAAAGAGCCGATTTTACTGGCTGAAAACAATGAGGCACTCCGCTTACTACAGCACATTCGCGATGAATCACACCGCTTCGCTATAACGTTTCAGCGTAACCTGCATGTAAAAGCAATGTACAAATAAATATGTTTAATATAACTATATTAGCAATCGGGACCTTAAAAGAAAATTACTTGAGAGAAGCATTTAATGAATATATTAAAAGGATTAAACCTTACGCGAAACTAGATGTAATTGAACTTCCCGAAACAACTTTTAGTTCAATAAATGAAAGAGAGAATGTAAAAGCTAAAGAGGCCGAAGTCATTTTGAAGAAAATAAAGAAAAATTCAGTAATATTTTTACTCACTCATGAAGGTAAACAATATAGCTCAGAAGAGTTTGCGCAACTTATTTATAAATCATCAAACGGAACAACCGGGAATACTCATATAACTTTTGTTATAGGAGGAGCACTTGGACTTCATGACTCAATTAAAAAATCCTTTAGAAACCTACTATCATTTTCTAAAATGACATTTACTCATCAAATGGCTCGAATAATTTTAGTCGAACAACTATATCGAGCCGGCACAATTATTAACAATAAACAGTACCATTACTAAAACCAACCATCTATGCTATAGTATATCTGATAAATACACCCAACTCACAAATAGAAGGAGACGATAAGGCTAAAAGAAAACTACCAACTCCTGATGGATTAAGAGAAATATTTGGCCTATCTAACACCCCAGAAGCTATTTTTGTACCTGATTCAGGCGTAGTAAGAAGAGCAATAACCCATAATAAAACTACTCGATATAAATGGGTGCCACCAGCTTGGAGTGATGAATATGCCGAAACTGGAACATCCACTCCGTACACATTAAAAACAAATAAAAGGGAACAACCAATTGTCGGTGTAAGTGGAGGGAAAGCTCGTGATTTAGCTGCAGTAAAGCTTGGAGAGGTTTTTAAAGATTCGATTATTGTGCCAATGAGCAGATTTGTTGTACCATTAATAAATGACTATGATAGAGATGCAGATCCGCCATCTGAGCACTATAACGTGAATGCTGATTATATTGCGAGACATGGAATTGAAAAAACCCGAATTGTTCCCGAGACAGACTCAACAAATATTTTAGAAGGACTTATTCAAATGATGCGCATTTGTAATGAAAGAGGGACAAAAAACGCGGTATTTATTACTAATGACTATAATGTTCCTCGTGCAAGGGCGATGTTAAATACATTAAGAGATCGCGAGAATGGTGTTAAAGGTAAATTAAAATACTGCATGGCGCAACTTAGAGAAGAGTATAAGAAAATTCTAGGTGTCGATGTAGACAATAACGGCGATGCGCCTATCGTAAATATTAAAGAATCTCCCGTATTAGATGGATTAGTTGATGTCGACATACAGATACTTGCTGCTGAAAATGTCTTGCCTCATTTTTATCCAAGAACTGAAGGAATTATAAAAAAAGTGAGAGAAATGCCAGAGTATAAAAACCGAGTAAACCAAGAATTGAATGGAGCAAATCAAATTTCAGATGGTAGCTACGGAAAATCCTCTTGGGAAAAGCTATTCAAAATAATAAAAGAATAATAATTTGTAGTAACATGGCTATTTGTAATAACATGCGTATAAATGCGTGTAGCTTTTTATAATCAAATGTTTGGAACAAGCGGCAGATCACTTACAGAATTTTTGCATGTTCACTTACTGCACGGACTCCAAAAATATCATTTAATCGAAAACATCGCCGATGTTAGTAAAACTATAAAAACAGTAAAAGAAAGCAATTCAGATATAATCGGAATATCAGAAATTGTCGGGATTAAACAAAGAGAATCCATCATAAAACAGCTAACAGATATAGGTTATAAGTACTTTCACACTGGCATTGGGCATGGCCTCGGAAACAAATACGGCGGTCATGTTGAAAGCATTGTTGCTTCAAAAGAACAAAGTGAGTGTTTTTATTCACCAATTTTTTTCACCCCAAATCGTAGTGGCTTTGGAGGCGGAATTATAGGAATATTTTTGCCACTTAAAAATCTGTACATTATGCAGGTACACATGCCACTCGCGCGAATTTACCGCCGCACTCACTCCTCATTTAAAAAACAGCTCAAAACAGTAATGAATAAGATTGAAGACATGATAGAAAAAGACCCTAAAATTAAAATGATTATGATGGGGGATTTTAATATGGATTTTAAGCACTTATGCAAGATCGATAAAAGATTTAATCGCTATTTTACGAAAATTTCTGCTATGGGAGCAACTTGTACGTTTGTACCTTTTATTAAACATTTTTATCAAAAGGATATTGATCATGTACTAGGATATAACCAGTCATCAATAGACAAAGGCTTTATCGAAGGGGAATCAGACCACAGACTAGTGTGGGTCGATGTTGAAGGTTAAAAAACCTAAACTGCGTATTGCATAAAGAAAAGAGGTATACTAAAGTTCAACAGTATTTTTGCCCAGATGGCGGAATTGGTATACGCGCGCGACTCAAAATCGCGTGCCGCAAGGCTTGAGGGTTCAAGTCCCTCTCTGGGCACCATGATCTGTACCCCAAAAAGTGGAAACAGCACTAAATATATTAGCTCGATTAAAAGAAAAAATACGGGTATAGTGCCATGGCTATGTTTTGCGATGAAGTAACAGTAGAACTCTCGGCAGGAAAAGGCGGTAGCGGTGCTATCGCGTTTAGACGTGAAAAATTTATTGATAAAGGAGGACCAAATGGAGGTAATGGAGGAAAGGGTGGCTCACTTTTTATGCGTGCTAACGAGAACATAAATACACTAGCAGAATTTAATACATACAAGATTTTTAGAGCATCGAACGGCGGAATTGGCTCTGGCTGGAGCTGTGCAGGATTAAATGCAGAAGACTTATACCTCGACGTTCCAGTCGGAACGACGATTTTCGACGAGAAGAAGAGAAAGGTATTGGCAGATTTATCTGTGAATGGACAGGTTTTCTGTGCTGCTCGTGGAGGTCGCGGCGGTTACGGAAACGAACATTTTAAATCATCAACCAGACAAGCACCTGCATTTGCAGAAATTGGCGAACCCGGAGAAGTTAGAAAAGTAACTTTAGAATTAAAACTGGTTGCAGACGTTGGTATTATTGGGCTTCCTTCAGTAGGAAAATCCACATTAATTTCACACATTTCGAACGCCAGACCAAAAATTGCGGCATATCATTTTACGACGCTTATTCCCAATTTAGGAGTTGTAACTATGGAGCCTTTTGGTGGCTCAAAGAGCCAAAGTTTTGTTGCATGTGATTTGCCAGGATTAATTGAAGGAGCTTCTGACGGGAAGGGGCTTGGAATCCAATTTTTAAAGCATGTTGCACGAAATAGAGTTCTAGTTCATTTGCTAGATGCAACATCTGAAGATGTAGTAAAAGATTTAGAAACCGTACGAAACGAGCTAAAAAGTTTTGACAAAGAGCTTATAAAGAAACCGTGTATTTATGCCATTAATAAGATTGATTCGGTTGATGAAGAAACCGTAGCCGAACAACGTAAAAAAATTGAGAAGTACCTAAAGAAAATCCGTTACAAAACTGATGAACCAGTGTTCACAATGTCTGGCGTAACTGGTAAAGGGCTAAAAGAAGTTATGTTTGCGCTCTGGAAAATCCTCGAAATTGAAAATGCCAAAGAACGAGAAAAAGAGGCACTAAAGAAACATGAAGAAGAAGCACCAGATTATAAAGTATTCACACTTATTCCTGAAGATGATCCACGCTCGTTTACAGTAGAGGTAATAAGAGCAGGTGTTCACAAAAAACACTTTAGAGTTAGTGGCGGACGTGTTGAACAAATCGTAGTAATGTCTGACTTTGCGAATCCAGAAGCCGTTGCTCGTGTATATGACGTTTGTGATAAAATGGGAATTCTAAGGGAGATAAAAAGAAATGGAGCTCACGTTGGTGACGAAATTCATATAGGCGATGAGAAAATTATCTACAATATTCTCGATTAGAAATTAACTTTTTACTCTCTTGATTGCCGTAATCGGACTTGGAAATCCCGGATCAGAGTACGAAAAAACACGTCACAATGTTGGTTTTATGGCGTTGGATTTTTTGAGAGAACAATTCGGCGTTGAAGAATTTCATGAGAAAAAAAGTCTGCTTGGCGAAATGTCTGAAGGCTCAATAAATGGCTCAAAAATCCTTTTATTTAAGCCAACAACTTTCATGAATCTTTCTGGGAATGCAGTTCAGGCCTTAATAGGATTTTACAAATTAGATCCTAAGCAGTGCATTGTTATTTACGATGACATAGATTTAGCAGTTGGAACATTAAGAATAAGGCCATCAGGATCAGCAGGAACGCACAACGGTATGCGCTCGATATGCACAACTATCGGAAATGACTTTCCACGAATTAGGATTGGAATCGATGGGCGAACTCCTGAACAAAAACTCAATCAAGATTTAGCAGACTACGTTTTAGGGGCTTTTAATAAACAAGAAAGAGCTTTGATTGAAGAACAAATTTCAAAAATTCCAGAAGAGCTAAAAAAACTAGTCAAAGAAAATGTTTAGGTAGTTTTTTTATGACTAAATAGGTCACCAGAAATTTGAGTTCAGATTTCGTTCATAATTTTTTCATAATTGTTTGCTAGGTTGCTAGCGTTTTATTTTATTTATTAACGCTAATTTTTCACATGAGAAAAAATGTTTCAACCCTTAACGGGCGTGAAGACCTTTTAATTCCTAACGAAGAAAAAAGACAGCAAG
>JAHFJU010000028.1 GCA_023245725.1 Candidatus Peregrinibacteria bacterium | reverse complement strand
TGCTAGTCCCTACGTTGGTGCCCAGGCAAGAGGAATTAATAATCAGGGTGATGTTGTTGGGCAGGCATGGTTAGTATGGGATGAAGATATTGTTGATGACCTGCCACTTATAGATCGCACTACATTGAGCCCAGTTTTTAAGCGCGCGATTCTTGTGCGTCGATTTAAGGCTGTAATATGGATCAACGGCGCGATGATAGATTTAAACAAACTTACACCCAATGATTCATATTATTTTTATAATGCACTCTCAATAAACAACAAACGTGAAGTGACTGCTATGGGTTGGCGCGAAGGTGAAGATCGCGCGCATGTTTTTATTATTAAACTTCCTGAGGTTCTTCCAGCTCCTCGTCCTTAATCTACTGTATTTTATGCAATCATCGATGACGGCATTAATACACCGGTGAAAATTTCTCAATCGTATTAACCAACTTTTCTTAACTCTCTCCGCATATGCGCAAACTCAAAAAATATTTTCTCACACTGTCGGTACTGTGCATCGGTGTACTTGCCTTCAGCACTGCATCACTCGCGCATGACGACTTTTTTAAGCCAGCTGTCGGAGAGTTCGATGTCGCCACTCCCGGTTTTGAGCGTGTTGTGGTTTCGCAAGAGGGGAGCGTCGAAGCCTTTAGTTACGAGGGTAATTTGCTATCTAACTTTCCGGTCTGGCTAGATGGATTTGTGCCAGTCTCTTCTCCCGTGATTGGAAATGTGGTTGGTGATGGCGCAAGTAATGTAATGGTTGTTGCGCGTAATGACCAAAATGTATTTAAATTTTTTGCAATTAATGCACAGGGGCAAACAGTTGCTCAAGCAGATCTTTTTGGTGAAATTTATTTTGATCCTATTATAGTTCCGCAAAATAATGCTCAGCATGATGATATTCTCGTTGTTTCTATAACTGGAGCTGTGCAACGTATTCGGTTTGAAAATAATCAATTAACAGTCACTACTATTTTTCAGTTAGGTGCTGCAGCAGGGCTTTCTTCAGTTGGAACCGATGTTGTCGTGAATTATCCAGAATCTAATACTCTTGAAATATATAACGAGCAGGCAGGTATATGGGCGCGTCGTAGTGTAATCGCAGTACCAAGCCCTGTGCTTTATCCTGTAACTGCAACCGACGACGAAAAATTATTTGGAGTCATGCGCAACGGGCAGCTCACCTCTATAGTTAAAGCAACGGGCTCTGTATCTGCAGGATTTCCTGTGAATCTTTCGGGCACGGCTCTTGGCTCAGTTACACTTGCCGATGTAAATAGCGCGAATGCAGGTAAAGAAGTTCTTGTCGATTTTGTTGATGGTAGCTCTGCGTCGCTGCGTACTGATGGAACAGTACTGATTTCTCAGGTAGCGAAAAAATTTATGTCACTTGGTTTTGAGGCAGAGGATTCACTTTCACATGCAAGCTACATAATGATGAGTGCTGCGACTGGAAGTTTTGTGAGCGAGCAGGCATCGCGTTTTGTCTCTTATTTGGGACGTGTGCGAATTCCAAGTGTCGCAGTAGGTTCAGCTGAAATTAATCTTTCTATAAATGGAACGTCGATTTCAAATGCTGGTGTTTATTCATTTGGCAATTTGAGCGTGAACGATGTGCGTGATGTGAATGTCACGATTGAAAATCTTGGGGAGTCTGCATTGGTGCTCAATGGTAACGCAGTTTTGGCGGGTTCAGATGCAGCATTATTCTCTGTCACGACCCAGCCACGCGCAGTTATTCAGGGGCATGCTTCGTCAACACTCACTCTACATTTTGTGGCTCAAGGTAGTGGTGTAAAGACAGCGCAACTTACAATCGCATCGAATGATCAAGACGAGGGCCAGTATGTAATTGGTCTTCGTGCAGCCGTTGCTGGTTCAAATATACTTCGCGATGGTGATATGGAGGCAGCAGGTATCGATGCAAACAATTGGAGGTACTGGGGTGTTGGTGCGATATTTAATAAATCAAATAACTTTGCAATTAGCGGAATTCAAAGCATGTATATTAACAGCCTTAATACAAATAAAGGAATTCAGCAGCTCGGTGTGCCAGTTCTCGCGGGACATAAATATCGCTACTCTATAAAGTATAAACTTCTATCTGGGACTTTGAATACATACCTTGGTATTCATGACTCGAATGCCGATTTTGAGAAGAAGAAAGCCATAATCGCAATGTTTAGTCCAGACTGGCAGACCTACTCGCGTGAGTTTGTAGTGCCAGCAGATTTTGCAAGTGACTTTAGAGCTATTTCTACGATAAGTTTTGGTGAAGGATATTTAGATGATATTAGCATCGAAGAAATTCCAAATGTACAGTCGCCAATTATTTACGATGGCGATATGGAGCAAGATGGTTTGGCTGGATGGACATATTATGGGCAGCCGTCTGCACTTGAAACTACCTCGCAGCAATCGCATAGCGGCACGCAAAGTTTGCACATAATTTCTCAGGGTAATTTTGGTGCTTCGCAAGTGTTCAATCCGATTCCGGGTCATCAGTATCATTTGAGTATGTGGTATCGCATTAATGGAGGCACCCTTTTGCCTCGAATTGGTACAGTAAGCGCAAACGAAGACTTTGAATTTAGAGTTGGCAGTCCTCTTGAACCGATGTTGCCTAATACAAATGGCGAGTGGCGTTTATATGAACGAACTTTCACGGCGGCAGAAAATTATGCAGGAGTATATCGCTTAATATTTGCTCAGAGTAATGCTGATTACGGCCCGCCATACCGAAATCTGCCACAGGGAGAAGTCTGGATAGACGATGTGTCGATCGATGAAATAGCCGCTCAGTAGTTTTGTACTTAATAGCAGTTTATATAAGGGGGGGAGTTATCTACTCGCCCTCTTTTAAATACTTTTCTCTAATCAAGTGTCTCAAAACCTCGGCGCTCACTTTCTCGTCATCGAGCAATTCTTTAAGTGAAATTTTGCCTGAGTTAATGTCTGTTATGAGAGACTCTGATCTTTTTTTACCAAGTTGGAGGCTTTTGTGTTCGCGATAAATTAACGAACCGCCGATTACAGCAATTATCCCCATCATAAGCCAGAAAACGCCTTTTTCAAGTTCAAGACCGAACACTTCAAAAGCCAATTTTGTACCTACGAAAAACACAAGTTGATATGCTAAATCTTCCATTCGAGGAAACTTTTCTAGCAATTTAACGAATAGGCTAGATGTAAAACGCATAGCGATAATTCCAGCAATTCCACCTGCCCACAATACCCAAAGTTTGTTAGAAAACGCGATTGCCGTAGTTATTGAGTCGATCGAAAAAACAATATCTGTTAGCTCAACCATAACAATGACTTTCCAAAATGAATCTGTGTTGAGTGAACGTGCCGCTTTATCTTCTTCGAGATATCCGAGGAATAAATGTTTTAAAGATAAATATATTAAATACACGCCTCCAAGCAGTTTTATCGCTGCGAATTTCATGATTGTAGTTGCAAAGAAAACTGCAACAATTCTAAAACCAATTGCGCCGAAAATGCCGTATGTAAGAGCTTTTTTTCGTTTTTCAGCGGGTAGTGTGCGAACCAGAATTGCCAAAACCAGTGCATTATCTACAGATAAAATTGCTTCAAGTCCAGTAAGTGTAGCGACGGTTAGAAGGTCATAAGGTGAAAACATATGCGGCGATTATATCCTTAATATGTTTTATTCAATATAAAAAAATGATAATCTCGGCGTTGTTAAATAATAAAATAATATGAAGAAAAAAATCCTTTCGCTTATTTCGCTTGTAACTTTATTTGTGTTGATGTTCCCGTTAGTCGTGCTAGCCGATTTCTCCGATAGCAACAATTCGTCTAATGGATTTGGCGGCGGTGCAAACTCAAATACTCAATGGGATAGCGGAAATTCATGGCTCGAATTAGATTCAACAGGCCTAGAAAGCGGGTCTGGAACATTCACTTCTCGCATAATGGATTCTGGAGGTTTTGTGCGTTGGCCAACTTTAAGTTGGGTTCCAACGTATCCGAGTAATAAAGAGTTGCCGAACAATGCAACAACAGAAACGTCATATAGTTCAGGTAATATCGATATGTCTTTTGACACAGTTTTGCTTCATTTTAATGAATCAGGCAGTGCAACTTCTTTCATAGATTCTTCAGGGCGTAATTATAATTCATCATGTAGTGGAGACAGTTGCCCTTCGGCTACAACGGGGTTATTTAATGGCGCTTTTAATTTTGATGGTCAAAATGACGAAGTCGATATTCCGGCTATGTCAAAAAGTGAATTATTTGGAGGTGTAAATTTCTCACTATCGTTTTGGGTTAACCCGGGTTCAACTCCTGATAAGCCTACATTCGGTTTCTTAGGTTCTGGAGGATACAATGCAAATAATCCATTTGCTTCATATGATAGCTGGTTGTCTGTAGGTAATGGGTCAACTTATCAATTGCTCCCAGCGTTACCAGATGCTCCAGCAAATAAGTGGTCAAACTATGTAATCGTTTCTGATGGTACCGATTATATTGTTTATTTAAATGGAGTTGAGAAAAGCAGAACAGCTATTACGTTTTCTCCTGAAGGGTTTGCAAGCAGACAGTTTGTCATTGGTAGATCAGGTTTCGGCTCAGATTATGATGATTGGTTTAATGGTAAAATCGACGATTTCACAATTATTAAAAGAGCATTCTCTCAATCAGATGCAGCAGGTATTTATAATAGGGGGATTGCTCGTCTTAAATTTCAAGTAAGATCTTGTGACGATGATGTGTGTAGTGGCGAATCTTTTGTTGGTCCAGACGGAACAAGTGGCACTTATTTTAGTGAATTAACTAACCAGTCTGTCGGGTTGCCATCAAAAAACATCTCTCAAATTTCCATCGCAAATCGATATTTTCAGTATAAAGCATTTTTTGAGAATGATGATCCTGCGGCTACGGTTGCTCCTCAATTAATGTCGGTTTCAGTTGCGACAGGTTTTGCAGGAGACAATGCGCATATCCCGGAATTTTCAAACTATGTTTATGTATTCACTGTAGCTGCAAGTTTGCTCTATATGACATATGTATTTAAAGTACAACGTAGTATATGACAAATCTCTCGACATTCTTAAATTCATTAAAGATAGATTCTCGCAGCTCATTATTGCTTAATAATGTTCTTGCTCCTGCATTTATCAAAATTCGTTCAACAATAGAATCTTCAAAAGGAGGATTTAGCGATACTCAAAATTCTTCAGGTGAAAAACAGCTAAAACTAGATGTAGCGACAAATAATGTATTAGTAGATTTTCTCGAAAAATCACAACTAGTACACTCATTGGCAAGTGAAGAACTAGATGAGGTTTTGAAATGTAATGAAAGAGGAGATTTTGCAGTTGCATTCGATCCTCTAGATGGTTCTTCTCTAGTCGATGCGAATATGGCAGTTGGTACGATTTTTGGAGTTTATTCTACCGGAAATAATCCTGAAAATTTTACATTTATCGGTCAGAAAGGGCGTAATCAGGTGCTCTCTGGAATTGTCGTGTATGGCCCAAAAACAACAATGCTTCTCGCTTTTCCTGGTCATGGCGTTCATTTATTTGAGCTCGTTTTAAATAATTCTTCTGCGGAGTTTGTGCATGTAAATGGTCCAATTTCAATCGCGCAAGATGCAAAATATTTTGCCCCGGGGAACGCGCGTGCGTGCGCAGATAGGCCAGAATATCTCGAGGTAATTAATGATTGGATTAATCGAGGGCTTACGCTTCGCTATTCAGGCGGAATGGTTCCAGACATCGCGCATATTTTTGTAAAAGGATCAGGAGTTTTAACCTATCCTTCATACAGCGCTGCGCCAAATGGCAAGTTGCGTCTGCTTTTTGAGTGCAATCCTATTTCTCTCTTAATTGAAGAGGCTGGTGGAGTTTCGGCTGATGGCAATATTGCTGTGCTTGATCTTAAAATTAATGAAATTCATCAGCGAACGCCTATTTTTTGTGGGTCAAAGAATGCTGTTAATGAGGTTTGTAACAAACTCAGGCGATAATTGTTATATATGAAGCGGCTGTTTTGATTGTCAAATATGGTACAATCACAAACCAGTGAAAAGTAACTTCATATGAAAAAGTCCAATACATCTAATTTAGATACTGAATTTCGCAGAAATAGTGGCAAACCCAACGAAGACGTTGTTCAAGAGTTAGTAAAATCTTCTCAGTCTGGTGATAGCGCGGCTTTTGGGCAAATTTATGATTTATTTATCGATCAGATTTTTCGCTATATTTCGTTTCGTGTTTCTGAAGACGATAATGAAGATTTAACCGAACTTGCTTTTTTAAAAGCCTGGGAAAATATAAAGGATTATAAGCCGGGAGTTTCGCCATTTTCATCTTGGTTATTTAGAATTGCTCATAATATTATCGTCGACTATTACCGAGTTACAAAAAACAACAAAGAACAAAATACAGTTTTAAATGACAATATTGCAGAAACTCGCCGGGATTTTGCGGCAGAAAATAAAATTCATCGGCGTATTGAGCGTGAAGCAGTTAGAGAAGCTCTCAACGCTTTGCCTGAAGATTACAAATCAATTCTTGTGCTTCGTTACATTAATGACCTTGATTACGACGAAATTGAACAGATTTTACAAAGAGGATATGCAGCTTTAAGAATCTTGCAATATCGTGCTTTGAAGGCTCTTAAAAAGGAGCTTTCTCGGCTTGGATACAGCGAAATTGATCTGTAAACTTAGTTTATGTTTATTTATAGAGCTTTTTAGTAACATCACAAAGAAATTTTCGTTCTAATAAAGGCAGAACCGCTATTCCCATGAAATTACATTCGAATTATTCCAATCTAGAAAAATTGTTATCTCTAACGGCACGGGGCGCCACTGGTCATTTGAGTGACAGCAAACGTACTCAGATGAAAGACCAGATTCTTGCATCGATTCGAGCATCAGATTGGGTTGAGTGTTTAGGATACGGCGCCCTTGTCTCTTCATTCACGAGTTTGGCTCAGAGTGCTGTTCCGTCTGCTATTTTCAAAGCAAATTTAAGAGAGAAACTTTCAATTATAACTCAGCTTGATACACGAGCACGCGCGGCGCGGCATGGTGAAAAAGCCCACCGTCATTCGTTGTGGTATGTGTTTGGTCAATTGCTAAACGGCACCATGCCGCGCCGCCTTACAGCTACCGGCATTTTAAGTTTTTTCATTATTGCTTTAGCTGGCAACATAGTTCTTTCTCCTTCAGTCACTTATGCGCATTCACAAAGTGTAATTGAAGATATTTCTGGTACGGTAGTTGTAGAACGCGCAGGAGTTGATATTAAGGCGTTCGACGGGCTAGTTTTAAATGATTCTGATGTCGTAAAAACTTCGGAAGATTCAAAAGTCTCAGTCAGGTTTATCGATCAGAGTATCGGACGACTTGCAGAGAACTCAGCTCTTCACATCGTTTCTCAAAAAATTGATCAATTTAATCAAGCACAGACTGTTGTTGAAGTCGTTCTAGATTACGGACGATTTTGGTCTCGCGTCGTAAATCTTATAGATAACAATTCTAGTTTTGAAGTTAAAACTCCAACTGTAACAGCTGTTGCCAAACGTCGTGCTGCATTCGATGTTGAGGTCTCGCCAATCGGTTCATCTGTTATTACGGCAATGCATAATCGTGTTGATGTTCGTGTTGCAAATTCATCACGGGTATTAGAAACAACATTAGTAAAAGGATTTAGTGCAAACGTAACAAAGCTCAACGGTAATTTTCCTGTTATTACTCCTACTCCTGAAGAAGTTGTAACTCGAAATTCAGATGGTACAGAGAGCAACTCTTGGGTTTCAGATAATCTTTCTAAAGACGTTGCATACATTGAAAAAGTTAAAGAAGATGGGAAACAGGCAGTTAGAGACCAGTCTGGTACTGTTCCCGGAAATCCTCTTTATGCCCTTGAACAGCTTTCTGACTCTACAAGTTTGGCGTTAACTATCTCTTCAATAGAAAAAAACAAGAAACTTCTTGCTCTTGCCGAGAAGAAATTAGGACAAGCTGCTGTGTTGTTAGATAAGGGTGATGCTCAATCAGCGCAAGATTCTCTTAATGATTTCTTGTCTGATATTTCACAAGTAACAGAGTGGATTAAAGAGCAGGAGACTACATGCCCTCAAGATGCCATAGAGGTAAAACCATTGTTGGAATCGCTTATTTCACAGTCTCATAAACATTTCAGTCTTGTTTTAGCTACTCATCAGTCTTATGCCGCAAAAGAAACTGTTTCAAAAGCGGAACTATTGGTTGCAAGCACTCCTGTTTCAAAAACTGAGCAACAGTTAAATACAGCTACAGAAAAACTTATCGAAGCTCATGATTTGGCAGAACAAGGTAATACTCCTCTTGCTACTGCGCAAATTGCACAATACAACGCAACTTTAAATGAAGTTGTTGGTACTTTGAAACAACTCGAGCCTTCAGATAAAGAGAAGGCGGTTGAGGTTTTCTTAGATGCAAAAAAAGAGGATATAAAAACACTCGAAGTTATTAAAGAAACTAGGCAAAATTCTGCAGCTGAGCAAAAACAAGAAGATGTTCAAGCCACATTAAATTCAGTAATTACTCAAGCTACCGCTGAAAATAGCAACATTCAAAAGCAGGTGTCTGAGGCAAAAAAAGATTCTCTTACTCAAATTGGTGAGGCCGTTTTCGATACTCAAAAAGGTTTAACAAGCCCAGAATTGCTTCAGAAAATTGAAGATATTCAGAACGTCGATGTGAACGGGAAATCTGTTGTTGAAATTCATGTTTCTGCAGGAAAACTTCTTATGAAGAACGATGCAACCACTGTAATTTCTGCTACCCCTGTATTGGAAAACAAAGATGTTAATTCAACAGACACGGTCGAAAATGCAGATATAGACAATTCTACAGCTGACAAAAATCCTTCTACAAATACTGAAAAGACCATTTCGGTTGAGCAGAATCCAAGTAGCGGTTCGGCAATTTCGCCACTCCTGAATAATGTACGAAATTCCGCTAGTGAAGTTGAGTCGGTAAAAGGAATCGCCACACAATCGGGCGCATTATTGCAAGTGCCACTTACGAGCCCAATAGCTCCAAAAAAGCGATAAGCAAACCAAGGCTCGCGAAGAATCCCCCAATAATCCAAAAGCGCATAACTACCTTTGCTTCTGGCCAGCCTTTTGCTTCAAAGTGATGATGTAACGGTGCAATTAAAAATATCTTTTTTCCACGGTAGCGTTTTGAAAGTAGTTGAATTCCTGAACTTGCTGCCTCAATAACAAAGATAAATGCCAAAAGTGGCAGAACGGCAACAGAGTTTGTCATCATTGAAATAACGCCCATAGTTGCGCCAAGCGCGAGTGCTCCTGTATCTCCCATATAAAAAAGTGCGGGAGGAATGTTAAACCAAAGAAATGCAATAGTTGTGCCAATAATTAAGCCACAGAATGCCGAAAGAAGAATCAGCCCTTCCATATATGCGATAATCGCCAGAGCGGTAAACGTAATAACTACAAGCCCTCCTGCAAGCCCGTCTAATCCGTCGGTGATATTTACAGCATTTGCTCCAGCCACTACTATAAAAGTAAACAATGCTATATACCATGGACCAAGGTGAACATCTCCGAGCCCTGGGACATTTACCTGATCGAATCCTAATTTATAATAGAACCAAATGCCTCCCATTAAAGCAAAAAACGTGAGCCAGAAAAATTTTGGGCGAACTTTAAGGCCTTTGTGCACTTTCACTCCGGTTGTTTGTTCGATTTTCCAAGCACGAATATTTAAATAGTCATCAATCAATCCAAGTGCGCCAGTTGCAATAAGTGTAAATACCGGAAGATACGTTTCGTTACGATTGAAAAGGTTAAAATGCGTTAAATTAAGCCACTGCATAATAGGTGAGAGGAGAACTACAACGGCAACTGTTCCCCAAATAAGAACTCCACCCATTGTAGGTGTACCTCGTTTGTTTTTATGTAACTGATTGAAAATGGTTGCACTTCCTCCGTCGGCTGCTTCATCTCGAAGCTGTTTGCGCATGCCTAACTTAATTAGTAATTTGTAAAATGGCTTTGTTATAAGGCTTACAAGAGCGAAAGCGATTGATGTGGCACCAAAAATCAAAGTAAAATGACGAAGCATTGTTGGTGTGTCGAGACTTAGTAGAAACATCGTGTAATTATGTAATGAAGTACGAAGCTTTAGAATTTATAATTTCTTTCGATCCACTCTAGCATGATTTTCGTTTCTTTAAAGCGGTCAGGGCTGCCAAGAATTACAACAAGCACTTCTCGTCCGTTTGAAAGTTGTGCGAGTGAGACTACTGATTCTCCTGCAAGAGGAGTAGTTCCTGTTTTTAATCCTAAAATTTTGAAGTATGGATTGTCGAGTAGCAGGTCTGTAGATTCCAGTTTATGTGTGACATCTCCTGATTCAGATTTAACTTCGGCGGTTTTTTTAAGTGCCAATTCTCGAATGAATGGATAAGTTGTTGCCGCTCTGCTGAATAACATTGTGTCGAATGCGGTTGAAAAATGAGCAGGTTCGTCGAAACCTTTTGCATTGGTAAAGTGAGATTGTTTTAGCCCGAGACTTTGAGCTTTTGCATTCATTTTTTCTGCAAATGCTTCTTCTGAAGTCGAGTCGAACTCGGCTAGTGCGACGGCTGCGTCGTTTGCCGATGCCACCATCATTCCTGTAAGTAACGATTTGATAGTCATTTTTTCGCCATTCCTAAGCCACATTTTAGATCCTTCTTGATTTGAAGCATTTGCCGAGACAGTCACAACCTCGTCGAGATTTGTGTGGTTATCGAGAATTACCATTGCAGTAACAAGTTTTGTAATTGAAGCAATCGATCGTTTTGAAAAAATATTTTTTGTAAAAAGGGGAGTCGAAGTTTGTAAATCAATTGCAAAGACCGATGCCGCGTCTACAACAGGCCCTAGGCTTTGTGAAGTTTTAACGGGTGCGTTGGTATTTATTAGTGAAAGTTGAGGCATTTGCTGAACCACAAAATTTTCGGGAAGAACATTAAATAGCGCGCTATAATCAGGTGATGCGCTCTCGAAAAACAAAAGATAAACAAGTTCACTTAACATCGATCAAAGGTAGGTTAGATGAGTCAGAAGGTAGCGGTATAACTGAAGATGCTGAATTTGAAGACAATGAATTGGTTGACGAAATGGCGGTTGTTGTCGATGTATCTGCGGTTGATTCTGGTGTAGCTATTAAATCGTATGTTAGTTCAAGTTTGTTTACCTTTGATTCTCCATTTGCTCCAACCTCTAAAATTAGAGCGCTATTATAGAAACGCGGGTCGTCTTTATATTCATCAGGTGCTTGTTTAACAGGCGCTGGGATAATTAGAGTAACAAGATCTATAAGTGCTTTTAAATGATCGTCTTGTACCGATGTAACTGCCCCTGTTGCGTCAAATGTAACTAGTGAAGCCTGAGCGTTTTTCGAGACCGCCGCTTGGCTTTGAGAATATGTCCAGCTTGGATTAACAAACCATGTTGTATCATTAATTTTCTGATCGCGTCCGTTTCCAAATCTATCAACTTTTACTCCGTATCGGCCGAGCCCCATTTTTGCAACTGCCGCCATTCCAGGGATTTTAGTTCCATTTAAAATCGAAACTGGAATTCTATTAATAGAAATATCGTCATATAACATACTGTGCATGTATTTCTTTAACTGATTCATATCGGCAGGCATCAAAATGAATGCTCCGCCAAAAAGTGTCCTGTCTGGAGTGTACAAAAATCCACCTTTAGAATTAGGGTCATCGTTTATCGTAGAAATGTTAAGAGTGCTTGAATCCCAACCGCTGGCAAATGAAGCTAGCGAAATCATTTCGCGTATGCCGAGGGTCGTTTCAATATGGTCGCTAAGTGAGTAATAAAGATTTTTTATAAAACTCGCTTTGCTTAACTTATTTTGCTTTTCAGCTTTGTCTTTTAGTGCAACAAGAACCTGTTGTTGGCGTTTTGAACGGTCAAAGTCTGAACTTGTTTTTCGTGATCTTACATATTTTAGCGCTTCAGCTCCATCGAGGTGATGTTGGCCGGCAGTAATATAATAAGGTTCGTATCCGTCGGTCTCATCTTTAGGATAAAAAGGATCTTGAATTGTTTCTGCAACCATAACATCGATTCCCCCTACGCTGTCGACGACATCTTTAAATGCCGAGAAATCGACTTTTACTACATAATGAAGCGGAATATCAAACGTTTTTTCAATTGTAGATCGAACAAAATCAAGCCCTAAGTCTGCGTCCCATTTGTTTTTTCCAAGTTCATATAGATTGTTTATTCGTGATTCACCAAGGCTTGATTTAATATAATAATCCCGCGGAATAGACAGCATTGATACTGTCTTATTTTTGTTATCAAGGCTTGCGATAATTATCGAATCGGTAAGATTTTCACCATCATGGCCAAGCCCGCCAACACCCAATAACAAAATATTAGTGTGTCCTTGATCATCAGAAATAAGTTCTTTACCAATCGTGCTTGTAAAAAATGTAAACAGGCGAGTGCCGCCAAGGCTTTCAACTAATTTCATTCCGGCAATGTATATGAATCCTACAATAAGCAAAAAAGCTGTAAATCCTGCTATTGCCCTTTTCATTTCTACTGTGAGGTGAAATGGTTGTTTTTTAGGTTTAATTCTAATTTTTGTGCGTTGAAACTGAGGTGGCATGCGAAGGGTATTTAACTATATAAATCCTTAAAAGTACAGTACCACCATATATATTTCTCCGAAGTTTCCGTTGGCTAGGCCAATACTAATTCTGCTGTTTTGAGAATCTAACATTCCGTTTTGTCCAACAAGTTCATCTATTAGTACAGACTGGTTTGCAGTGCGAACAATGTATACCTCAAAAGCCTGACGAATTCCCTGCGATCGTACTGTCCCAGTAATTGTATCTCCAGGGCAATTAGAACATTGAGAGGGAGCCGATAAACTAAAGAAATTATTAGAAGCCATTGCTGCAGCCCATAAATTTGCGGCTGCCGTTCCAGACGTATCTTCTCTAAAAAGTGGAAGTCCTTTTGTTCCTCTAATTACTTGTGATTGATCTAAAAGAGCCTTTTTTATATCTGCAAGACCTGCTTGTGTAAGTTGGTCGCCCGAGAAATTTTGTGTTACGAGAAAATATCCGTCAGAAGTTTTGACTACACCAATACCAACTTTTTTCATTCTAGGATCAAGAAGTGCTTCTCTATGAATAGGGCTTCTCATAAGCCCTTGTTCAACATGTTCGAGCGATGTTGATTTTCCAAGATTTTCACGAATAGGAGTTTGAATGCCAGCTGCACGGCGACGGTCATCGGGGCTTTTTCCCTGTGGATTAACGTGCCCAAAGAAGTTTTGGTCAACCATGCTTTGAGAGTGACTTTGTGCGAGATTATTTAGAGGAGTGTCGAGTATTACAGGAGAAAGTCCGTTTGAAACGCGGTCTCTATTTATTAAAGAAAGCATATTCGCGCGTACATCGGCTATTGTTCCAAGAGGAGCAGTTGATAATCTCTGTTCATTGAGAGCGAAAAAATCTGGGAGTAGAGGAATGCCGTTCCCTACATAGATTGGAGCATTTATAGCTGCTGAACCAAGAGTGTCATTCACTTCAAAAATATATGTGCCGGTTTCATTTACAGGAACAGATATAGAGAGCCGAGATCCTGCGGCAAAATCCTTTTCTGATTGCACAAATTCTTTTACAGTCCCATTCGGCAAAGTAACAGCCACTGTTTTTGCTATCGTAGTTTTTGCTGTTCCAGTAAAGCGAATTGTCGAGCCAAGAGGAGAACTAATATAATCTGTTAAACTATCTATCGAAATCGCTGTAGGTTCTTGTTTGTAAAAATGACGAGTTACGAGATTGATATTTTGAATTGCGCTTCGAGTACCGTCTTGCATTATCATCCAGCTCGCCGAACCGGGGATAAAGTTTTTAAAGTAAACTGAGTCGGGATTGAAATTTGAAATTTGTTGCCTGAACAAAAAATCCACACGTTTGTCGTTTTGAAATACAACAAGTCGTGAAAAATGTGGAGTTGAATCTTGTGGCGAATGAGCAAAACCATTTGGTGCCCAGCTAAAAGTAGTTGAACCTTTGCTGTACTTAACCGATGTTGATGTCGCTTGTGGCGCTTGTGTGCTTGAAAACGTTGAAGGCTCGTCGCCTACAACGTTTATTTCTGCCAAGCGACTTTCTCCTGAATGCCCTGGAATTATTCCGAGATTGTATGTTCCAACTGTGTCGAAATAAATTGGAATACTGAATCGGTCTCCTTGTGTATCGATTGCAAAATTACGAGTCGTTCCGCAACCACTAGAAGTTAAACAAGTAAATGCAAAAACCGAGTCTGTTTTTCCGCTGCGAACGGTTCCATTTAAAAAATAAACTTCTCCAACGTAGATTTTTTTTGGTAGAGGATCATCTAGCTGAACTGTGCTGAAAAAATGAATATCAAAAGAGCCGTCTAATGCGCCATTTACGCTATTTGTAGGCAGTACACGTGCAGGTAAGTTATTTAATGCAGACTCATTTGTTGGGTGAATTGCTGAAGAAATTTTTCCTGAATTTGTAACTGTAAAATCTGTTGATCTTGCAATGAGTGTAGCTAGTTGAATGTTCGAAAGTTTAAGTGCCCGAGAGTTTGATGGGTTCGTTTCAAGCGGAGAGGTAAGAAATCCGTTCTGTTCAGCAAAAGCGCGGCAGTTCTCATATTTCTTAGCGCTGACTGCCCATGATTGTGTTGAGCATAGCTTTGTAATTGCTAGGTTGAAATCTACTGGTGCTCGTGAGAATAGAGCAAACGATTTGAAGTTTTTGTGTTCTTTTTTTAATGCCTTCACTGCTTTGGTGAATCCTTTTTTTGTGGCTAGAGAATCAGCTTTATACTCGCTGCCCATTATTGAAACTATATGTGAAAAAGTACTTTGAAAATCAGCGTGAACATATGAGAGTGAAGTTGCAATTAGCAATGCTAGAGCAAGAAGAAATCGTTTGAAAAATGAAATAATCATAGTGAGTTTTATTCTATAGAGTAAGACAGGTATTGTTGACAGTTCGTTACATAATTTATGACAAATATTTATTGACAGGATTCGGTGCGGTGGCGTGGTTTGTCTTTTATTTAGCTAGCGGTTAACATAAAAATATAATTTGGAGAGTTTTACGTGCTTAGTTCGATTTAATTGTCTGTAAAATAAGAGGAGCGTATAGTTGGCGCACACCAATATTTTATCTATCTATATAAAAGTATGCGTAAATTTCTGGCACTCTTAACTCTCTCATTATTCCTTTTCTCAGGTTGTTCTTTATTTAAAAAAGATCCTCAAGTAGCAGTAACCGATGGTGTTAAAAAGTTTGCAACACAAACACGCGGTATGTCTCGTACCTTTATTAAAGGCACCATGTCTGCCCCTGCAGGCCAAGCGATGAGTTCTTTAGTTTTTAATATGGATTTGACTGGTTTCGCAGATACATCAGATAAAGAAAATCCTTCATTCGATATGACTTTGAAAGGAGACGCGACGGTTGATGGAAAAAAGGGCGCGGTTGAAGTTCAGTTTCGTGGCCTTGAGAAAAAATTGTACGTTAAGTTGAATAGTCTTTCTATGCCCGGAGATCAAAATGAGTCTGTAAAGGCGCAGCTACAGCAGCTTTCTTCTCAGTGGTGGGAAATTCCGCTTAGTGAAACTCCTTTTAATGACATAAATAAGCAACAACAAAATATTCAAGATAAATTAAAAACATTGGTATTCTTTAATAATGTTACCGAAGATGGAACAGATGCGATTGAAGGAACAGATGCGACAAAATATCGTGTAGAAATTAATAAAGATGCGGTAAAGGAATTGATTTTGGCAGTTGCAAGTTCAGAAGGAAATGTAATTTCTCCTGAAGAAGAGAAGGCAATCACTGACAGTTTGGCAGATGTAGAGTTCAGCGGTGCAGTTTCTGTAGGAGATGACGATATTGCTCACAGAATAAAAGGTACATTGTCTGTTCAGCCAGCCGATGGAACAGCAAGTGTTTTTGATATTGATTACAGCGGTTGGAATTTTAGCAATAAAGTTGATATTGCTGTTCCAGATGGAACAAAGCCATTTAATGCACT
>JAHFJU010000001.1 GCA_023245725.1 Candidatus Peregrinibacteria bacterium | reverse complement strand
TGATTTTAAATTAAAAGAAATTTCGGTTCCACTTTCTACTGCTCAACTTGTTTCTGGACTTGAAAAACATACTATCGTTTTTTCTGCAATTCACGGTTCATTCGGTGAAGATGGTGAGGTTCAGGCGTTATTAGAGAAACATAAAATTCCGTTTGTAGGATCTTCGTCGCTCGCATGCCGCAGGTCTTTCGATAAATATTCGTCGAGTGTTGAACTTAAGAATAATGGATTTTTGGCCGTAGAAACATTGTTAATTGAAAAGGGAAAGTTTGACGCGAAAAAAATTGAAGCTTTTTGGACCAAGATGAATGTAAAAAAGGGGATTGTAAAACCTGCGCGGAGCGGGTCTAGTATTGGGGTCACTACCGTTAGTTCGATAGCCGACGTTAAGTTTGCATGTAAATCTTTGTGGGAGAGAGAAATTGATACACGACTTGTGCTTCAGCCGTTTGTCGATGGAGTTGAGTTTACGGTTATTGTTCTTCAAAATCGTTTTGGTTTTCCTGTAGCTTTATTCCCAACTGAAATTGAAGTTGATTATAAGGCGAATGAAATTTTTGATTATCGAAAAAAATACTTGCCTACTCGCGACCGAAAATATTTTTGTCCTCCGCGGTTCGATGATGATCATATCGATAGAATTAGAACACAGGCATCTGAAATTTTCTCTTTGTTTGGAATGAGTGATTATGCTCGTTTCGATGGGTGGATTTTGCGTGATGGGAGCGTTGTATTTACCGATTTCAATCCTGTAAGTGGAATGGAACAAAATAGTTTTCTGTTTCAGCAGGGGGCAAATATAGGATTTACGCATCGTGATATGGTTTTGTACATTTTGAATCATGCGCTTGCGCGCCGCGAAGATGCGACTAAAGTTATCTCTTTTTCAGTTTCTAAAAATAATGCAGCTTTATTAAAGCATTCATCGGTGCGCGATACTTCGCGGCGCTTGGCAGTTTTGTTTGGTGGCGCAACGGCTGAGCGGCAAGTTTCTGTAATGTCAGGTACTAATGCGTGGCTTAAACTAAAGAATAATGTAGATTATGATGTTCAGCCATATTTACTTGATACTGATTCTGACACGGTTTGGCATGTGCCGTATTTTGCGTGCTTGAATCATACCGCAGAAGAAATGATTGAGAGTTGTACACGAGCAGTGGTGAATCGCGATCACATGACTCATTTGCGCGAAATGGTTCTTCGAGAATTGGCTCTTATTAAAGGAGAGGCGACTGAAACCGTTTTTACTCCGCATACTCATACACTTGATTCACTTATTAAAAAAAGCGATTTTGTGTTTTTAGGCCTTCACGGTGGAATGGGCGAAGATGGTAGGCTGCAAGCCATTTTGGAGAAAAAGAAAAAACCGTTTAATGGTCCGGGGTCTGTTGCTTCAAAAATATGTATGGATAAATTTGAAACAGGGATTCTTGTTCGTGGGCTGGAAAATGAAGGTATTTACACCGCGCCAAAAGAATTGGTAAAAGTTTCTGAACTTGTAGAATTGGTGAAAGAAAAAAAATGCGAAGAATTTTTTAAAGGATTATTGAAAAGGCTCAAAGCTAAAAAAATAATTGTTAAGCCTCATGCAGATGGTTGTTCTGCTGGTTGTGTACAAATAAATTCATGGAGAGATGTTGAGTCATATGTAAAATTGCTTCAGTCTCGTGCCGAATTTATAACTCCGAATATTTTCAAGAATCAGGCGGTAATAGTAGAAATGCCTCGTGAACCGCTTACCGAAATTCTCTTTGAATCATGGATTGATACCGACAAAGTTTCTGTTGTGAATAATAAATTGATTTGGAAGCCAATTACAAATTTGATTGAGGTTACGGTCGGCGTTGTTGGTAAAAAAAATTCGATGCGTGTTCTTTCGCCTAGTCTTACTGTTGCTCGTGACGGAATTTTGAGTTTAGAAGAGAAATTTCAGGGTGGAACTGGTGTAAATATCACTCCTCCTCCTGCACCGTTTGTAAAACCTGAAGCCGTAATTTTGGCGAAAAAGCGTATTAAAAAAATCTGCGATATTCTTGGGCTTGAGGGGTACTCTCGTATAGACGCTTTCATGCATACTCAAACTGGAGAAATAACTTTGATAGAGGTCAATACATTGCCGGCACTAACTCCTTCTACCGTTTTATTTCATCAAGGATTGGCTGAGAAAAAGCCGATGTTTCCGGCTCAATTACTTTCTGAACTGGTAAAACTCGGAGAAGAGAGATATTAGAATTTTTATTTTAGTGCAGTTTTTCAATCTACTAAAATTCTTGGGATTCCTTCGCGGATTCTTGTAGTTATTTCATAGTTAATCGTACCCGCATTTTTTGCCATTTCGTCTGCGCTCATTCCGTCACCGATTAGAGTTGCTATGTCTTCATTTCTTGCATTTGGAATTTCTGTTACGTCTACCATTTGCATGTTCATGCAAATTCGACCGAGTATTGGCGCTTTTTGGTAGTGAATAATTACATGTCCTTTATTGCTTAATCCTCGATCGTAACCATCGAAATATCCAACAGGAATTATTGCGATTTTTGTGTCGCGCTTTGTTTTATATGTGCATCCGTATCCTATAGTTTCGCCTTTTGGAACAATTTTTATTTGTCCGATTCGAGTTTTCCATGAAAGGATTGGTTCGAGTGTGCGAATTGTTCTAGCTTTTTTTTCAAAGGCTGTTTTTACGGCTTCAGATGGCCATAATCCATATATTATTAATCCGGGGCGGATCATTGAAAAATGTGTTTCTTGAAAAAGCAGAGTTGCCGCTGAGTTTGCACAGTGAATTTTTTCAAATGTGTATCCTTGTTTTTCAAGTTCAGAGATCGCTTCTCTAAACTTGAAAAGTTGTTTCTGTGGAAATTCCGCCATTCCGCCTAATTTTATTTTAAGTAATTGGTGAGAGAAAAAACCAGCAGATTTAATATCTTCTATATTTGCGAAATGTGTTGCGATGCCTTCTATCTTTACGTTTTTCATTATTTGTGCGGCGCGGCAAAGCCGCGCCGCATCATGTACCCCAACTCCCTGCCTATTGATTCCCGTTTCAATTTTAATATGCAGTCTCGCCACTTTATTTTGAGCTTCGCCTTGTCTTTGGGCTTCAGCCAGATGTTCATAATCGTAGACCACGCAGCGTGTATCTAGTTCTATTGCTTCCTTCAATTGTGAAATAAGAAGAGGTCCCATTATATATATAGGATGCGAAATCCCCTCCAATCTCAATCGTCGCGCCTCTTCTATTGAGTGAACATTAAACCATGTCTGCTCGTCGTATGCTTGTATAATTTTTGTGATCAACGTGTCTCCGTGTCCGTACGCGTTTGCTTTTACACAAAGTGAAATAGTCGGATTCAATCCAGCGCATTTTTTAATAAGCGCAACATTAGTTAGTAACGCTTTCTTTGATATTTCAACCCAACTTGTTGTCGCCACGCCCGTTGACATCTTTCTATAATTAGGTTATTGTATATCTGTCTTGAAAAATAAAAAATCAGACACAATTTACTTTCTACTCAAACAAATATGCAACACAAAAAGCATACAGTTACATCACAAGCAATTGTTCTTGGCGCTACTTTGTTAGTAGTTTTTGGTGCAATGGGAGGTGCTCTAGCAAAAGATGCAGGTGGAATAGGTGGAGGATATGGTCCTATGAATCCTCAAATGGGTTCTGGCCCTATGGGTGGCGATCCCTTTAAAGATTTAGTTAGAGGGCTAAACGCAAATTCAATCGTCGATAAAATCGATCAACTTTCACAAGTATGCGATTCAATTGATGTTGAAATTAATTGTGATTCATCGGTTTTTGACGCTCAGGCTGAAAAACTTTCTGAGTACAACGACAAAATGGAGGAGCTTGGATCTAAGGTTGAGGACGCTTTATTAGACGAAGATATGGCTGTCGTTAAAGAACTTAAATCAGAATTTAAAGCACTCAAAAAATCACAATCTGCAGAGGCGAAAGTTCTATTAAAAGATTTTAAGGCAGCAATAAAGGTTATGTCTAAAGATTTTAAGGCAGCGGTAAAAGCTCAGCGTGATGCTGATAAAGCTGAAATGAAGCAACAGCAAGACGAGATGAGTCAGCAGCAAGATCAGATGAAACAAGAAATGCTAAAAAAACAGGAGGAGATGAAAAACATGCAGCAACAAAATCAAACTCAAATGCAGAATCAATTTCAGCAACATAATTCCGCCGATGATATGGGTAGAGGAATGATGAACCAATTTCAACCACAGCCTCAGCAGGGCGGTTCTCAAAATGGTGGAACGTTCTTCTGTGGTTCATTGCAAAGAATGAGCACGTCTACTGAGTGTAATGCGGCAGACTCCGCACGTGGATTTAATCCTAATAACCAGCCTCAACAAAATTTTGCGCCACAAGGCGGTCAGCAAGGTGGTCAGCAAGGCCCAGCCCAAGGAAATACAATCCCAGCACAAGGAAATGTTTCAAATTAGCCAAATATACATAAAATTTATGGCCGGAACATCTACAGAAAGTCTTATGAGAACATTATCGAAGATGAAACATTTATTCTTAGGTATCGCGCTTGTACTAGTAATGACTTGGCTTGTACCGGCCATTGAAGATAATGAAGAAGCTGTTGTGGCAATGGCTTCTTCATTAGGCACCTACTTTACACGTGCCTTTGATGTGGTAAAAATGATTAAAAATTGATATAATTAATCGACCATCAAATTTATTAATCATATATATATGGAACGAAAAGGATCATTCAACAAAGGGCATGCTGGCCACGTAAGAAATGCCAGCACATACAGAATCATTAAAGAAAAGTTTAAAAAATGGAGAGGCCCTACAATAACTGCATTTGTTTTGGTATTGGCTTTTGGTTTGTCTCCAATGATAAGCAACGAATTTCAGACTTCAGTACTTACTTCCGGAGAAACTCAGCAACTTGTAGATAAAGATCCTGCATTGGCACGAAAAAATATTGTTGAATACGCTCAAGGGTTAATCAAGGAGTGTCAAACTTTTGAGTTGCAAGATTGTGTCGATGAAGGCAATCAGCTAATGAGTTCTATTTCAAACGAAGCTCTCGATGTACATATGGTGTTTACAGCTGTTGTTGATTTTGAACAAAAGACAGTTGATATTCGTGCAAAGGCCGCATGTAAGTATCAGGCTCCAAAATATTTACAGGATTTAAAGGATGCACAAAGCAAAATGGCTACTTTTGCAGACGCTTATGGGTCTTCTCTTTCTCTCAATGATGTAAATAGCGAGGTTAAAAGTTTGCAAGATACAATCTCAAAAGTTGAGGCTACTCTCAAGACGTGTTCACAGTAAGAATGGGTTATGCTAGTATCTTCAGGCACTTGCGATTATCGCGGTGCCTTTTTTATGACGAATCCGCTCATTTCAATAGGGCAGTTGCTAAACAAGCCGCAGGGTACAACTGATCGCCACCGTAACATTTCTATAGAGGCAAAGTTTGATGACGTTCCAGAAATAAATCCTATAGCTCCTATTGTATTTGATCTTGATGTTATTAAACTTTCACACGAATTTACTGCATATATAAAGAATTTAACCTGTGAATGTACGTTTGTTTGTAGCCGTTGTTTAGTTCCATTCGTCACTCCTTTAATAATTGCAGAAGCATCTCGTCAGTATATTTATGACCTTCCGACTGAAGATATTCCGAACGATGAAGAGGTTTTTCATATTCAAAAAGGGGCATCAGTCATCGATATTCGGCCATTTTTGAGAGAGGAGATAGTCTTGCATTTTCCCGATTTCCCTGTATGCTCTGACAGCTGTAAAGGTCTGTGTAGTGCCTGTGGCATTAACTTAAATCTCTCTGAATGTACCTGTAAAAAGGGGTCAGCGAATAATCCTTTCTCGGCATTAAAACTGTAAATCATTTCTCTTCTAACCTTTCACGTTTATGGCAAAACATCCCGTCCCCAAAAAAAAGGTAAGTCAGGCTCGTACAGCTCGTCGTCATGCAGCTTTTACTCGTAAAAAGCATGTAAGACTTAATGGGATTGTTAATGTTATTGCTTGTGATTCTTGTGGCCAACCTAAAATGAATCAGTTCGCTTGTCCTTCATGTGGTACATTCCGCGGCAAGACATTAATGAAATCAGAGGTCGCTACAAAAGGAATCAAGAAAATTAAAGCTTAGTTTTCGCTATGTCTACTTCTCGGCATTTAAGTAGAGTAATTGCTTTGCAGGCTTTGTTTGCAAGTGAGTTTGGAAAGCAGAATCCGACAGAGGCGTTTGATTATGTTTGTAAGGAATTCAAAGATAAAACAGATGATTTCTCTTTTGCTAAGATGATTTTTGATGGAGTTATAGCGGGGCAAGAGGGAATCCATGAAAAAATTCGTCACTATGCACCAGAGTGGCCTATTGAAAAAATCGCAAAAATTGATAGAGTGATTCTCGAAATAGCAATATTTGAAATGACTGCCAAAGGCGATGTGCCAGCGGTTGTAGCGCTCGACGAAGCAGTTGAGCTATCGAAATCTTACGGTAATCAAAACACTCCAAAATTTATTAACGGCGTACTAAATGCACTCCTTAACGATACAGGATCTCAGCGAAAAACTATCACAGCTTGAAAACTTGCTTGCTGTTAAGTTTACCAATAAAGAGTTGCTGTTAAATGCATGTATTCATTCGTCTTATGTTAATGAACATCATGATGAAGGAGTCGATCACAACGAGCGGCTTGAGTTTTTAGGTGATGCCGTTTTAGAGTTGGTGACTACCGAATATTTGTACGCAAAGTTTCCCGATAAAGAAGAAGGCGTATTAACCAGCTTACGTGCTGCTTTGGTTAAGGGCCCACACCTTGCAGACGTGGCTTTATCTCTTGGAATTGGTGCTTTTTTATTGCTTAGTCACGGTGAAGAAAAAGGAGGAGGTCGAGAGAAAAAATACATTTTGGCTAATACGATGGAAGCGATTATTGGCGCTTTATATTTAGATCAGGGATTTGATGCTGCAAAACATTTTATCAACCGCATAATTTTAACAAATCTTGATTCGATAATTGCACAAGGGGCGCATGTTGATCCTAAGTCAAAGTTGCAAGAGTTGGCTCAGCAAAAAATGGAAGTTACTCCAACATATACGGTTTTGAGCGAAGAAGGACCTGATCATAGTAAAGTATTTACTGTTGGTGCATATCTAGGGAGCAATCTGGTTGGGCAGGGTGCTGGTTCCAGCAAGCAAAAAGGTCAGCAATCTGCCGCTCAAGATGCTCTCGAAAAATTAGGGTGGAAGAGTGAGTAGATTTTTTTCTACTTGATAGCTAAATGCTCAATGATTTTGTCGAGTTTTTTGTTAACTTCGGTAAACTGAGCTGAGTGCTCATTAACCTTATCTGACAGGTCATCGAGTTTCTTGTTAACTTCGGTAAACTGAGCCGTATGCTCATCTAGGTGCTTGTTAACTTCGATAAACTGATCTGTGTGTTCATCTAGGCGCTTGTTAACTTCGATAAACTGATCTGTGTGTTCATCTAGCTTTTTATTAACGATCACAAACTCCTTCGTATGAGACATTACTTCGCACGCAGTTAAGTCGATATTGAATTCGCTTTCATCGAGGCGCTTAAAAATCGGTAATATCTTATTCTCCTGAGTTTTTAGTTCAGCATGATATCCCTGCAAAATTTGCACAAAATATTCAAGGAGTTGGTATGAGCGGCGAAGCTCTTGTACGCGGTCATTTAACATATCGAGATCTTTTTTTAAAGCGAATTGTTGAGTCGTCATAGTGTGATGTTAGAGAAATATTAAACAACTCTAGCAGACGATTATGAACAAACTCTGAAATCTCAGCGATATTATATATTTTTGTCCGTTCTAATCTGTTTTTCCGAATTGACCATCAATGAAAATAGTTCTGTTTTACTGCACATCTAGTTGCGCCATCGGTGACAAATGCTTCTCGGTAAGATAACGCGTCATTTTTGACATTATAATAGTTAGTTCATCACTGTCTATAACAGCTGGGCGGCCTTGTTCGGTTGCCGATAAAAATGCTCTTTTAAGTGGAATGCTCGCTAAAAGAGGTAGTGAGAAAAACTCACATAGCCGCTGTGTGTGGCCATCTCCAAACACTTCTCCTCTCATATTTTCTATTACACCAAGAATTGGAATATCCAGCATATTATGTGCCTTGAAAATACGTCGTGTATTTTGAAGTGCCTGTTGATCGGGTGTTGTTACAACTATCGTTCCATCTATGAACAGCGTTTGAAGAGTGTGAATAACGTGATCTGCTAGTCCAGTTGGAAAGTCGATAAGTAGAACATCTAGTTCGCCCCAAACGGTTTCTTTTGTAAGCTGTTGAATGATTTTTGAAGTGATTGTTCCGCGCCACATTGTCGGATCGTCTGCTTTTTCGAGAAGGCCAGCCATTGACATGACTTTAACTCCGTATTTTTCGATTGGAGTTAGTTTGTTGTCATGTGCTGGAATAATTCGTGTGTTGATTCCGAAGAAACTAAATACATCAGGAAAGTTCACATCTGCATCGAGAAGCCCCACTTTGAGCCCGTTTTTTGCGAGTTGATATGCTAGGTTTGTCGAGATAAACGTTTTTCCTACGCCACCTTTGCCGCTCGTAACTCCTATTATTTTTTTAATCCCAGGAATTTTATGTGGTTGTAGTTTTATGACTGACATGAAATTAGAGGAGAAATATTTTGTTCGTGTGTATCAAGAAGCCCTAAGGAGTCTGAAAAGTTATTGATGCCAGATTATCTCGCGCCCATTATTCGCTGCAACGTCTTCTCGTGCAAGCATAAAGAGTAGATCGGAAAGGCGATTTATGTAGGAAAGGATTTCGATTGTAATCGGTTTTTCTGTATTTTTCGGGTCAGATTTTTTAATATTTGTTGAGTTAAGTTCTGTTAATTTGCGTTCAGCTCTTCTGCAAACTGCTCGAGCCATGTGTGCTTTCGCCGCCCATGAAGTACCCGATGGAAGAATAAAGTTTTTCAGCTCTGGCAGGCGGCCAGCAAGTGTATCAATTTTTTGTTCAAGCGTGAGTGTGGACTCTTTGAAAAGTGTTGTACTTATGTTCTTATGTTGGGTATCTGCAAGCTGAGCTCCAATTGTAAAGAGGTCATTTTGAATAGCTATTAGAAGTGGATAACGCGATTCATGGAGTGCGCCAGTTATTGAATCCTCTAAAAGTATTCCTATATTTGCGTTCAATTCGTCGATACTCCCGATAGCTTCAATACGCGCGTCACACTTAGATACTCGTAAACCACCGATGATCGCCGTGGTTCCATCGTCGCCAGTTTTTGTATAAATCTTTTGCATAGTGGCAAACTTTGATAGGTAAGTTATTTCTTATTGATCGCCGTGCCACCGAAAAGGCTCCCTACAACGGAACCGATTCCCATGCCCAAAAATAAAATGACGCTCTCTGGAGGAGGCGAGCCATCTGGAGTGTTGCCGCCGACGTATGCGGTTACATAATAAATAATCACAGAGATGAGAAATCCGCAGACCATACCAGTTATAGCGCCGCTGAAGGCTCCTATTATCATGCGAACGAATGGATGTAATTTTTCGATGTTCATTTTGATAAAGATTATGTGCTAAAATGCGCTGCGATTGTAGCATGTTCTTTTAACAAAACGGGCCTGTAGCTCAGGTGGTTAGAGCAGCGGACTCATAATCTGTTGGTCGCTGGTTCAAGTCCAGCCAGGCCCACCAAAAAAATTAGAACATAATTTCTTAAAAAGGCTCTTTCTCGGAAAAGGGCTTTTTGTATAGATCGCAGTTTATGTGTGGTTGGCGAGGTTCAAACTTTGAGCAAACATTTAGCTCTTGGTTCAAGAGGATTTTATCCTTGCTATAATTTCTTCCAATATCTTTCCAATATCACTATAAAAGGGAATGTTAGATGCATTAATGTTATTGATACAAGTTTCAACTTTTACTCGATTAAGTTCAGACAAAAACCCCTTTTTGTACCCTGGCATAATTCTCTCAAATAAAGGGAGATAAGTAACGGAATGCATAGGATCATTAAAATGATTCCGCGTATCACAGACTTTTGTCCATTCTTTTATCTTTGAAGTCTCTTCATGCAAAATAATAAAATCTTCCGCATTCATATGATTTAAAAGAAGTTCTACGGACTTTTCATTAAACTTAATGCTCTTAATTTTAGTTTTAATTTCTGCCTCACTCTTTTTCGATCTCTTGAAAACGTCAAAATCTAGCCAAGCATAAAAATCGGTAAAATATTTCAGGTCTTTTCCTTTGAAGCGCTTGATTATTGAGAAGTAATTATTCGTTTTGACTCCTTCTAAATTTTTGATTGTAAAATTCAAATCAAAAATATCAGATTCTCTTAATAGGCGGTTCAGCAATTGAATGTAGGTGAGTTCGGTTTTTCCTTCACAAAATACAAGAATGCGCCTCATTTTTAGTTAAATGGGTAAGGGATTCCAGAATACAGGCCATTTAAATATCTATCTCTAAAATTCATATCGTTTCTGATTCCTTCAAAATCAGAGAGTCTTTTGATGAATGATCCTCTTTTTAAATTCTTATTTACAAAAGAAAATTCTGACATTTTATAAATGTCGTCATCTAAAATATCAGTATTATGGAGTACACATATAAGCTGAGCATTGTTTTTGTTATATTCCTTATCTTTAAAAATTCGCATCAATGACTTCAATACTAATGTATGTAGAGATCTATCTAATTCATCAATGATCAATACACCTCCTTTGTCTAATACTTTTAGCATAGTTCCAATCAAACCGAACGCAATACGAGTACCAACTGACTCTTCATACAATCCAAAAGAAACCTCTTTTCCTTTATCATTTTTATGAAACGACTTTATTTCACTAATACGAATTAGATTATCCTCCTTATTGATGTGTATAGATTTATTTAGGTCATGAGCAGGGATTCTATACTGATCTTTATTTACCTCATATTTGCTTAACATGTCTTTCTTTTGTTCATATTTGAATCTTTCAATGTCAATATCTAGGCGCTTAATAAAATCTGAAATTCTGTCAAATGCCTCCTTTATATCTTCTTCCTTATTTGTTTTTGCGAGCTGATCTATTGAAAAATCAGCAAGAATCTCATTATTAAGAGATACAACGAGGCTTTCTTTTAAAAATCTAGAAACTAAATTTAGATGATCACTTAAGCTTGGTAAATCTGTAGTAACAGAAGACAAAAAAGTGTTAATTTGCATTTTTTTCCCATCAAGTGTAGAGAGACAAGAAATCTCAAATCTTCTCTTTAAGTCATCGTTACTATAACCTTTAATTTCAATCCCTTTAAAATCTCCATTTCCATTTTTTATAGAAAATAATTCTTCGTTATCCAATAATAGTTTTTCTTCTGATATAGAATATTGACTATAGGATAAATAATACTGGTATCTCCTCTTTTTAAGGAAGAAATCAAGTTGCATAACTGTTTCATTGCCTAAGTTTTTTAGTTTATTAGTAGAAAACAATTTTAGGGGAAGAGCTTTTATCCCCTGTAATAAGATCATTTCAAAACAAAACAGAGCCAGTATGATATTACTTTTCCCACTAGCATTTGCACCATAAATATTCACGATAGGTACCAACCTATCTTCAGGTTTTGAAGTAGCTTCTAAAAAAAGCAGTATGTTTGATGTTTTGTACCCGTTGGGTGCTTTGCCTTCTGCAAATGTTAAGTCCAGAGTTAAATCTTCAATGGATTTAAAATTCTTAATTGTTACTTTTGACAACATGGTAATTCTTATTAAAGATCATAATGATTATATATCACTTTTACTTAAGAGTCAAATTATAAACGGTTTTTTCGTTTATTTGCATTGTTGAATGTCTGTCCATGCTTATTTGGAATAGGGCTAACCATAGTATTGATGGTTGAATCCCAGGCGAGCTATACAAGTAATTCTATCCTTAATAGATCACAGTAGGGGAATAATTATTGATAGTATATTCGCTTCCCTGTGAAATAACAGGTATCCTTGAGGCAGCCTCAATAAGTTCCTCATCTGTTAAACAGCGGATTATTATTGGTTCAAGATTTAGGTCAAAGCGTCCACCATCATTAGTTCCACCGAAGAGGTGGATTTTTTGTTTTGTCTGGAATACGCTTATTTACTGTATTTGTTAGCGGTTTTATGGATACTGGGCGGGTTCGAACATTGGTGAGACCATTTGGTCAATTTGGGATGAGTTTTAAAATTTTGTGGCTTAGATTAGAGGTATATAACCTTTTGGTTCGCGGTTCGAACTTAGCCTAAAATTTTGTGGAGATGAGGGCTTGTGAAAGGTTTCAGACTTGATATAATATAACCAAGGATTACCACCCAAGTATGATTACAGAACAAGAAAAATTAGAGATTGAAAAAATGCGGTTTTCTTCAGAAATCCAGTCTGAGACCGCTTGTTTAGATTTTCAACGCGATAGAATAATACAAAGCCCAAGTATTAATCATAATGGGATAAAGCCCACGCACGATGCCGACTTCTACATGGTTTTGTTAAGAAGGCTGTATCGTCGTATAGAAGATGCTCAACATGATTCAAGAGTGGCAAATTTAAAGGGGAAGTTTAAAGACTTGCATAAAAAGATAAAGATTCGAGACCATTTTGAGCATGAAATTGATTTGGATAATTTCCCTCAATACAGCCAAGGCATATTTGTTGTTGGTGGCCTCGTGATTAATGGCGATCAATCCCACATTGTATCGGGCGATAAAGAATGGTTTCTGTTCGCGGATCATGATCAATTTAAAAACCTACTTACCGACTTTTCGCGCCTTTATCCCTTTGCCGTAAAGGTGGAAAGATCACAAAGCCTTTGGCGTAAATTTCTCAAGAAAATTTGCAAATAACTTTACATCGATTTTATGACTGATGAAAAAACAATCGGATTAAAGATAAAAGCTTGGAGATCTAAGAGAGATATGACGCAAGATGTGCTCGCTAAGAAAGCGAACATTCCATACCCGACACTGGCAAAAATAGAATCAGGAGCTGTGCAAAATCCGTCGATTGAGACGGTGGTGAAGATTGCGGCTGGACTGGGGGTTACTTTAGATGAATTAATCAAATAATTATGCCAAATTCAAAAGAAGCAAAGGCACGAATAAAAATAAACAAACTCCTTGAAGAATCGGGATGGCGATTTTTGGATGACAAGAATGACAAAGCAAATATCCAACTTGAACCAGGAGTAAAGTACGCCGAACTCGGAGATGATTTTGAAAATGAGGCTCATGGCTTTATTGATTTTCTCTTACTTGATAAAGACGGTCGTGCTCTTGTTGTGGTTGAAGCCAAAAAAGAATCCATCGATCCGCTATCTGCCAAAGAACAAGCAAGAAACTACGCCCGCAACGCCGGTGCTCGTTTTGTAATTCTTTCAAACGGTAATATTCATTATTTTTGGGATACAAAGCATGGCAATCCGGATACTATTTCACGTTTTCCAACACAGGATTCTATAACTCAATATGAAAAATATACTCCTAACCCTACCGAGCTCGCACAAACAGTTGTTGATGAAAATTATATCGTCTCAACACAAATACCAACCTTTGCGACAGACCCGGCATTCAAAGATGAATCTACCCGTGTTGAATTCTTGAAGAACAATAAGCTAAAACAACTCCGTCCATATCAAGTTCAGGCGATCAAGGCACTTCAGGAGACAGCTAAGGTAGGAAACCAAAGATTTTTGTTCGAAATGGCAACTGGTACGGGCAAAACCCTTATTTCCGCCGCAGTAATTAAACTATTTTTGAAATCTGGTAATGCTCGCAGAGTATTATTTTTAGTAGATCGTCTCGAACTCGAGGATCAGGCTCAAAAAGCTTTTGTTCACTATCTGGGCAAGGATTATAGAAGCGTTATCTACAAGGAAAACAAAGATTCTTGGGCAAATGCTAGTATCGTCGTGTCCACGATTCAAACATTTCTTGCGGGTGATCGTTATAAAAAGGAATTTTCTCCAACAGATTTTGAACTTGTTATTTCCGACGAAGCTCACCGGTCAATCGGTGGCAATAGTCGTGCGGTTTTTGAATACTTTGTAGGCTATAAGCTTGGCCTTACTGCTACACCAAAAAATTATTTGCGTGGGCTGGATTCTGAAGGATCAGATAATCAAAGAGAGTATGAACGCCGACTTTTGATCGATACCTACAAAACATTCGGTTGTGAACCAGGGCAACCGACTTTTTCGTATGACTTGGAAAAAGGCGCGGAAGACGGCTACCTTATCAAACCGACACTTGTAGACGCGCGCACGAACATAACCACCGAGCTTCTCTCCGAAGAAGGCTATGCCGTCCACACACTTACCGAAAGCGGAGAGACAATCGACGAGATATTCAACGAACGCCACTACGAACGCAAAATCTTCAATGAAGAAACTAATATTGCGATGTGTAAGGCACTTGTTGACAACGGAATATTTGATCCAGTTGCAAAGCAACTCGGCGTAAATCTTTTCGGAAAGACTATAGTTTTCGCCGTATCACAAAGGCATGCCGCTCGCCTAACCAATATCCTGAATAAACTCGCTTTTGAAAAATGGCCAGAGCAATACGGCGAATCAAATTTTGCGATGCAAGTTTCTTCGCAGGTCGCGAGTGCTCAACAAATGACCATCAATTTTGCTAACAATCGCCTTGGCGGACAAACAAATCATCCCGAAGGCTATGATTCAAGTAAAACCCGTGTTGTTGTGACGGTGGGAATGATGACTACTGGCTATGATTGCCAAGACCTGCTCAATATCGCTCTCATGCGTCCGGTTTTCTCACCGACAGATTTCGTCCAAATTAAGGGACGAGGTACGAGAAAATGGACTTATGAATACAATGATTACAAAAACGATCCAATTACCGAACCCAAAGAAAAATTTAAGTTCTTCGATTTCTTTGCCACCTGTGAATACTTTGAAAAAGACTTTGATTATGACGAAAAAATAAAACTTCCTGCAATCAAGAAAGTGAGCGAACCGAAAGGGAGTGCCGAATCAAAATCGTCACAGAGCGAATTTGTTGATGAGAGCGGCAAGAAAATCTTTAAAGGCCCGCTTGATCTCGCAACCAGCGACGAACTCGCTACTCTTTCCGAAACGCCAGAAGGCGTGATTATGCGCATAGACCGAGAGGGCTTTAAGCGTGCGGTGGAGGAAGATGTTTTAGGCAACGAAAAACTCAAGAATATGTGGCAAAACGGCGATACCGAGGAGGCTGAGGACTTTGCCAAGAAAGAAATTTTTGACAAGCCAAAATATTTCTTGAATTTGGATAAAATAAGAAAGATTTTTGGAGTTGATAGACGAGTCACTGTGAAAGAATTTTTGCAGGTAGCTTTTGGTGATAAAGAAACTTTTGAAATGAAAGACGACCTATTGGAATCAGAATGGGAGAAATTTATGGAAGTTAATCCAGTGGATCAAGCGCATTACGCCCCGGTAAAAATGTTTTTTAAGGCCTATGTCACAGACGAGAAGGTTCGAGAGATCGTTGCCAGCAGACAAACAGGCCGATTCAATACCGAATCATCCTTTCATTTTGAGGAGTATCAGCAGCTTAACGGATACAAGTCGATTGTTCCCCAGTATGTCAGTGATTACGCATATCATCTAACGAACCTATAAAATTATGAATACCGACACAAAACGACATATAGATTCTGCCCGCCAAGTACTTGTTGGTGTTGTTCCAAATCCAACTTCACAGATTGATCAAATCACCAACGCGCTCATCTATAAGTTCATGGACGACATGGATCAAGCCGCAATCAAGCAAGGTGATGAGCCTTCATTTTTCGTCGGCGATTTGGAAGCCTACGCCTGGACGCGCCTCATGGATCCGCGCATGGGCAATCAAGAGCGCATGAATCTTTACGGCGAAGCATTGATCAAATTTTCACAAGCCAAACAACTACCGGAACTTTTTCGTGGTATTTTTAAATCTGCTTTTTTGCCGTATCGCTCACCTGAAACGCTCGGGCTTTTTCTCAAAGAAATTGATTATTTTGACTACTCTCACCCCGAGGAGCTTGGTAATGCCTACGAATACCTACTTTCTATCATGTCTTCACAAGGTGACGCAGGACAATTCCGCACTCCTCGCCATATCATTGACTTCATTGTGGATGTGGTGAACCCAACCAAAGAAGACAAAGTGCTAGACCCTGCATGTGGGACTGGTGGATTTTTGGTGAGTTCCTACAAGCATATTTTGGAACAGCATGACGGCAAAGACGACCCGAAGAAAATAGAGAAACCACTCACGCCCGACGAGCGCAAAAAACTGATGGCGAACTTTGAGGGTTATGACATTGACCCGACCATGGTGCGTATATCGCAGGTCAATATGTATCTGCACCAATTTAAAAATCCAAAAATTTTTCAATACGATTCACTCTCTAGCGATGAGCGTTGGAGTGATAGGTTTGATGTGATTCTCGCCAATCCGCCGTTTATGTCGCCAAAAGGCGGAATCAAGCCACATAGCAAATTCAGCATTGAATCCAGCCGTTCAGAAGTGTTGTTCGTCGACTACATTATGAACCATCTCAGG
>JAHFJU010000106.1 GCA_023245725.1 Candidatus Peregrinibacteria bacterium | reverse complement strand
CCCATTAGCTGTTCTTCTCCATCTTCAATGTCGTGTACGGTTGCAATATGTTTTTTGGGAACTATCAAAATGTGAACTCTGCTTTTAGGATAAAGATCATTGAACGCAACGCATTTTTCGTCTTCATACTGAAGAGTTGCTGGTATTTCTTTTGCGATAATTTTGCAGAAAATACAATCCATGCCAAGAGTATAATTTACCAACTACCAAACTACAATAATCAATAAACATCTAATCTCAAATGAACAAATTTAAGTCGAAAATTGACCTATTTTTTCAGCGAGTATACAGCGCGACCAACACGAACGAATTGAGGATTTTTCTGTAGATTAAGTGAGATTGTCCCCTTCTTTACATGTCGTTGTTTCAAAACTCCTGTAATAATTTCTTGCTTTGAAAGTGGGCTCTTTTTTGAAAGTAGATCTTCGATAATGTCAGAAACAGTTCCTTTTTTATATCCCCATTCTTTTAGGCCATAAAGTCCTCGGCCAACAAGAACGAATTGTTCGTCACGAATAAGTTCATTGTGAACGGCCTGTGTTGTTACTACTTTGCGGTCGAATCCTGATTCAGCAATTGTATTTGCAATCTCAACAAAGTGAAGTGGTTTGCTTGTTCTTTTCAAAACTATATATGCCTTATCGCGGATAGATTTAGGATTAATGTGTCTCCATGAAAGAAGTCCGAGCCCTTCTGGAACCTTTTTAAAGCGAACATCAACATTCATTAATGAAATAATTCCGTCACGTGGAATAGAAAGAGTTTTTTCACGAACAATAACTTCAACTTGAGGAGTTAGTTCATGTAGCGGAATTACGTTTTTATTTTTGTCTAGAATAGTGTGGATAACATCACATATAATCTTTAGTTCGGTCTCTTTATAATGCTTTTCGTAAAGGAATGGGTGGAATACGTTATTCTTTTCAGTTCGAGTCATCTCTGGGTGAATGGCAAGAGCCAAGCGGACAATGTGTCCATCGGTGACAGAAGCTGTCATCAGTTTTTGCAAAATTTCACTTACCAGCTGATCTTCAACGCAAAGTCCACCGTGTATATGAATAAGTTCACGAGCAAGATGAGTGATTTCGTTGAGTCGTGATGTTTCTAGAGTTCGTCGTAGTTTGTTTAGCGCAATTTTTTCAATTTGTCTGATTCGTTCACGGGTCACAGAAAAATGCTGTCCAATTCGTTCCAGAGTTTGTCGTGGTTCGTTATCGAGTGAGAAACGTTTTATTACGACTTCTTTTTCTTTCGCGGAGAGTACCAAAAATACGTCTTCGAGAATTTTTTTCAGATCGAGCGTCGATGATGATTGCGTTGCCGGCATACGTTAGAGTGTAATAAAAGTAAGGAGTGATACGCTTGTTTATGGCTTTACGACTAGGCTAGTGCTTTTCATATGTGTCGTCAAGCAATAAAGTTGATCTATTAGCAAGGGTATCGTTTTATCTAACTTCTCGATTGCTAAAGGGGTTAATTTTAGCCGCTTTTGCTTTTTTGTCAATATATTTACGTGACTATTTTATTATATTCGAGCCGAAGCGCTCGCGTAAGCCATCTGCTATCTGTGAAAATCGTGTTTTTTTCTCCTCTTTTTCGGGGATTTCGAACAAACTGTACTGTTTTGGACCTTCAATTTTAACAATTGGTAGCAAAAAACCGGCTTTTCGATAAATAAACCCTTCACGAAAGCAAAAAGGGAACATTTTTTCTCGTAATGCCTTTATGTATGTGTCGTCGTCGTTACAGAAAAAATTAAAGGTATGTTCGCATGAAATAGAGCTAAAATCTTTTTTCATTAGAAAAAACGTGAATGTTTTTGCCTCGATTCCGCGGGTGCGAAGACTATGAGTCATTTGCTTTAGCAGTTTAAGGCAGTAATCATAAATTGTTTGTTTTTCTGTTAGAAAATCATGGAAGGTAGATGTATGTGAGAGGGATTTTTGTGCTGCATTATTTTGCTGAACACGCCATAGTGAGAGCCCTGAAAGTTCGGTTATTAGCTCAACTCCTCTTTTGCCCAATAATTGTTTAACAACTGTTTGGGCAGCTATCATTTGTGGAATTGTATAAATGCCATATTTATTTAAAAGAGCCTGAGTGTTTCGGCCAACTCCTGCAATTTTTTCAACAGGCATGTCTTTCAAAAAGGCTTCACGACTGTTTTCGCTTACAACTGTGAGCCCATATGGTTTTTTAAAGTCAGAGGCGATTTTTGCGATGGTTTTTGTAGTTGCAAGCCCTATAGATACGGTAATTCCCAATTTTTCGAACACTGTTTTTTTAATTTTTTCAGCAATATCGGAGTAAGAAGAGCGATACATTAGACGTAATCCAGTTAAATCCATATACGCTTCATCTATTGAACTAACTTCAATATCAGGCGAAAAATCCCCTAAAATATGCATTAACTGAAGTGAAACTTTTGAATATTTATGAAAGTTAGATTGAAGAATATGCGCTTTAGGGCACGCTTCGACCGCTTTAAAAATAGGAGTTCCTGCACGAATACCAAATGGCCTAGCCTCATAAGTTGCAGCTAGTACAATTCCACGACGGTCGGTGCGTGAACATACAAGCACCGGTTTGCCTTTTAAATGGGGAAAATCTAAAAGCTCAACTGAGGCAAAAAAACAGTCAGCGTCAATGTGGGCAATAGCGCGTGGAAACGAGTGCATGCATGATTATGTTATATATTTTGCCTATAAAATATATGAGTGTGTACGCATATGCAAATTTGTTTGGAATTTATTGATTGATCGTTGATAATTACTTTAATGAAGCTGCCTACTTTTCGTCATGAACGTGAACTTAAAAAACAAGGATATAAGGTTGTCGTAGGAGTAGATGAGGTTGGTGCTGGCTGTTTGGCTGGTCCGGTTGTGGCTGTTGCTCTTGAGCTGACTATGAACTGTCGAATTGCCGGAATTGCAGATTCAAAGTTGCTTACGGCTAAAAGACGTATGGAAATTTTTGAAAAAATCCTCAAAAAAAATATTAAGTGGGCGGTTGGAATGGCGACGGCAGAAGAGATTGATCGAATAAATATTCGACGTGCTAGCAAATTAGCTATGAAGCGCGCGATTGAGTCTTTTGGTACGGCCACATATGCACTAATTGATGCATGGCAAATTCCAGACCTGAAAATTCCGCATCATGGAATAATAAAAGGTGACCTGCTTGTAAAGTCGATTGCGGCGGCTTCTATTGTGGCTAAAGTTGTGCGTGATTTTATGATGCAAGAATACGAGCAGGAGTATCCCGGATATGGCTTGGCACAGCACAAAGGCTACGGAACAAAGGTTCATTATGATGGCCTCGCTTCGCTCGGCCCCTCTTCTCTCCACCGAAAAACTTTTATAAAAAACTTACAATTCCCAAAATTACAAAAATAACTCCGGCAATGCGTTTTGTAACTCGCGGATTCACTTTTTTTGCTAGCAACTTGCCCGCAACTAGAGCAATCACTGACAAAAGTAGCAGTGCAGCCATTACCGCGGCGAATACAACAAAGGGGCTATATTCAAGCGCAAAAAGAGCTCCTGCGATCTGTGTTTTATCTCCCCATTCACTTAGGCCGATTGCAGTAAATCCTAATAAAAAGGTGTTTTTGCTCAATTTTGGCGATTCATCGTCTGGTTCTATTCTCTGAAATATCATAAGCAAACCAAGAACTAAAAATAACACACCAGCGATAATTGTAATAAACTCACGTGGTACGAGCGTTACCACCCACGATCCTGTAAAAATGGCTATTCCATCGACAATTGCAAAGCCACACATAACGCCAAGAAGCAGAATAAAATGATTTTTTATACGCGAAGAAAGAAGAAAAATTGAGATCTGACTTTTATCTCCAAGCTCGGCTAAAGCGATTGTTATAAATGGTGTAAAAAAATCCAACATTGTCAGATGCAAATTTACCATATAAAGTATGGCCACGAAAAGTTGATACATGCCCAGATGGTGGAATTGGTATACACGTTAGCCTTAGGAGCTAATGCCGAAAGGCTTGAGAGTTCGAGTCTCTCTCTGGGCACCATGATGTAAGTGTTTTTTGTGTTGTCATTTCAGGATTAGTTCATAATTGTTGACATATTGACGTTTTATTAGTACGGTTTACGACCAATTATGGAACACGAGAGAACTCCAGAAATTAGTATTTTACAAGCTGAAGAAAATGATCTTCATAATATTTTGCGTTTGCAAACAGAAAACCTACTTGTAAACATAAGTGAAGAGAAAAAAACAGAGTT
>JAHFJU010000027.1 GCA_023245725.1 Candidatus Peregrinibacteria bacterium | reverse complement strand
ACGACGAAACTAAGAGGGGAGACAGACTCGTTGCCTTAAATGCACTTGGAAAAAATCTAGAAAAAATAATTGGATTTATCGGTGGAGATAAAGCTACTGAACTTCGAACTACTTTTGCAGATGCAGTTGGAATGTCTGAATTTGGGAAAATAAATAATCCGGATTTACTTGGTAAAGATTTGACCGCAGCTCACAATGGAGATCGATTCCATGAACTCACTTCTGGATTAGTTCCCGCGATCGATGCGATGATTAAAGAACAAGGCGGAACATGGACAGATGTGGCTGGTAATAATCCCGTACTTCGAGAAGCATTTAGCGCTCAAATAAGGGCAGAAATGACCGTCGCTGATAATGGGTTTGATCAAAGTAAAAACGCCACTCATGCCGAGCAATCACAAGAAGATATTAACGCCGAAAATAAACGTAACGACTATCTAATACTCGCAGGAGAACTATCTAAATTCACCGGAATTCTTCAAAGTCCTGTACTTAATAAATATCACCTTGGAGAAGAGATGAAAAAAGCAATTACTGACCAATACAACGTTAATGACGGCGATAAAGCTGTGATGTTAACTATGATGAAAAACGGCAACATGAAAGATACAAATACATACCAATCATTTTTAAAAGATTTACTACAAGCTGCAAAAACGACGAATAAAGGGAATTTGAATCCTAATGATTTTTCTCAAGCCGAGGTTAAAGAAATCGTGGCGAAAATAAATGGAAGCGAGACGGTTGCTGTGAGATAAAATTGTGAACTATATCATAACTTATTACTAGGCTGTCTACCATGTTCGGCGTCTTTAAATGTTTCGAGGTGGCGAGGTGGCACGAATTTTGACGCCATTGCAGAAGCTTGCCTATGCTAATAGACACTAGATCACTGCAACACAAAAACTAAAAAGGCACAAGTTTTTCCTGGTTGGCGGTATGAGAGGAAATACTACCGGCGTTGCTATATTTGCAATTTGCTTTCTAATGTCTTCCCGGGAAGACATTTTTAAAACGATTCGGCTGTATTGTCTATAGTGAGAATATAAAAAAGTTACAATTCCATGATTTTTCATTAATTTGCTGCATCTCCCCCATCGGCAGCCATCTAACGGGATAAATAATTGCCGGAAAAACTGGGGCCTTTTTAGGGCATTCCTCTTCAAAAAAACATAATCTCTCATTTAGGTGGCGCAGTTGCCGCAAAGTAAAAATTAAGATAAGGTGGGATCCGTGGCAGAGTGCAGGGTAACAACTGCTCCGCTCACTTCGTTCAAGAGGGTGGCAGGGTACAGGGTTCGCGCATAGAGCGCTCCAGGTGCTCGCTTCGCTCGCACTAGGGGATGACCGGATTCGACAGAGATCTTTGAAAGACATGGGTTTGCGCACTCGGCGTCGTGTATATGCGCCGTTATCCCTTATACACAAAATAACTGCAAACGCAGAAAAACTTTCAGCTGCTTTCGCTAATGAGATGGCTTTTGCTAACTCAGGCGCCCTTGTAGCTGCATAGTTACCCTCTCCTGATTAATTTCGGGAGACGCTCCACTGATTGACACCTCTATTTCAGTCGGAGTGCAAATTTAGAGGATAGCGATGTAATTGCCCACTCCATCGTGAAAATTCGGGCTTAAGCGCGATCGGCTTTTTGTTTCTTTTCTATCGATCATGCCTAACAATTTAAAAGGATCTACAGCGCGTAGAAGACCTATCTCTTTATCTCTAGACGGGGGTTCGATTCCCCCCATCTCCACCAAATCTATTAGCAAAGCGATATTGCTTTACCTAGGAGCTGGCACCATTCACAGCCCATCGACACGATCGAGCAAAGCGAGCCTTTCCTTAATATGTTCACGGATACGAAAAACTCGAGACGAGACCGTGCCTCTAGGAATACCTAGGATAGCGGCGATCTCTGGGGGTCTAAAGCCAGCTAAATAATGGTAATATATGGCAATCCATTCGTCGTCCAGCCCTTTAAAAAGTACTGGGATATCTTTATTAAGGACTAGCATTGCATCTGATTGATTTGCCTGCGCTCCTCGGTCAGAGTGATCATAAAAATCCATAGCCACCTCGCGTGCGCGCAGCCTGATATTTTTGCGATAATTGGTTGCAAACATATTAAACATGATTCGATACAACCAACGGCGCATTGAGGATGCTGGATTTTCATTATGAGGACCCGATGAAAATTTCTGTATGTTGGTAAGCGCGCGCAACAATGCATCTTGAACTAGATCATCAGCATTGTGGGGATCCCTTGTTAGCGTCAATGCCTTAGCAAGAAATTTTGACTGCTCGGCAGGATTAGCGACAAAACTATCGTATAAATCGCGGCCATTTGCGATATTTGGCTCGTCATTTACTCCAAACGACGGGTGATCTGTTAATATTTTCATATGAAAAGGCTCGCACTATAGAATAGAAACACATAAATGTCAATAGGCGTGCGACACCAGCAAAGAGGTGTTCTAAAAAGACGGTTAAATGGATGACTATTCGAGCGCAAATCAGGTTTACCTAACCGGTACCGTCATAATCTCAAGGGCCATTTTTACCTGCACACCCATGCCATAATAAAAATATGCTGGCTGAGAATTATCTCGAAGATATGAGAAAAGTTTAAGTCGTAGTTTTCGTATGATAGAAATTCCATCAACTGAAATTAAACGCTCGTACGAAACATGCAAAATCCAATCGGCTGGATCGCCTGCCAAGGTCAGTTTTCTGTGTTTTGCGAAATCTTCTAGCAACGCCTCTACGTTAGGATCCTCCATAAATCCAAAGTTAATATTCACACTTACAAGGCTTCCATCATCTGATTTGAATGACGTAAGATCGTATCTGTTCTCACTGACATAAGGTTTTTTTGGAGTAGACACTTTTAACAAAATCATATTTTTTGGGAGTGCGCCATAACGATCCCAGAAAAACTGAATGAGCGCTGGAATTTTATCAGTTTTTTTCTCCAAAAACTGCGGAGCCATAAATAGAACTGTTTTATTAATAACCGGTGCTGTTTTTTTGAGTTCAAGCAACTCCCCGACCGTCATCGTTTTTTCTTTTTTATATGCAGCAAACGTCAATTTTCTGCCCCATTTCCAAGTACTCATTACGGTAAACAAAACGACCCCGATTGAAAACGGAATAAATCCTCCTTCAAGAAATTTAAGAGAATTTGCTGTCAAAAAGAGAGCGTCGATACATGCAAAAAATCCAAAAAGTGCTAATGCTTTTGCCCAGTGCCATTTCCATAATAAGAGCGCTACACAGAACATGGCGCACGACGTTGCCAGCATATCTCCCGACACTGCTAAGCCGTATGCAGAAGCCAATGCACTGCTCGATTTGAACATCAAAACTAACGCTACACAACCGGCAAATAAACCCCAGTTGATAGTTGGAATGTACACTTGCCCCTCATGCTCATGATGAGTGTGTTTAATTTTAAGTCGTGGAAAAAGACCAATAGCAATCGCCTGTGAAGTGAGTGAAAAAGCTCCCGAAATAAGAGCCTGTGATGCGATGATCGTCGCACACGTAGCAAGAATAACCATCGGATACATGAAAATTTTAGGAACCATGCTGTAAAAAATATTTCCACCAACAACCGCTGAACCGCTCAGTAAATAAGCACCTTGCCCAAGATAGTTGAGCAATAAAGCAGGGAACACGACAAAAAACCAACCAAGACGAATCGGCGTTTTTCCAAAGTGACCCATATCGGCGTAAAGAGCCTCTCCGCCAGTGATAGCAAGCATAACCGAACCAAGAACTATTAACAGTTGATGAAATGACGTTGTCTTAATAAAAGCGAACGCATAACGAGGATTAAATGCATTCAAAATTGCAGGATTCTGCATCAAAAGTCTTCCTCCTAAAAGCGCAATAGCCAAATACCAACATATAATAATAGGCCCAAAAACGGTCCCGACTTTTGCGGTTCCTTTTCGTTGAATTGAAAAAAGTGCGGTGAGAATTGCGATGGTAATCAAAATTACATACGGGGCAAAACGCGGTGTGGCAACCGCTAAACCTTCAACCGCCGATAGCACACTGATTGCCGGAGTAATAAGTCCATCACCATATAAAAGCCCTGCGGTAAGCAGCAAGAACATAAGAAGCACAGCAACTGGTTTTTTACCTCGATGATTATTTAATAGGCTGTACAAAGCAAAAACACCACCCTCTCCACCATTATCTGCGCGTAAAACAAAGAACAAATATTTGCCTATGATAATGAGAATTAACGCCCACAAAACAAGAGAGATACATCCATACACGTTCGTTGCGACCGGCGATACATTTCCATGTCCAAAAAAGATTTCATTGATTGCATAAAGTGGCGAAGTTCCAATATCGCCGTAAACTACACCTAGCGCGCCTATCGCAAGCGCGACTACTTTATTTTTATGTTGAGACATATCAAATTTATTAAAAATATTTGTAAGATGTATATCATTTTGCAATATGAAGCACCATGCTACAAACTCATCTCTCTCGTTATTCCAATTTTATCGATGAAATATCTGTCATGAGAGATAATCACCATCGCCCTATCTTGTGCCATCAAAAAACGCTCAAGGTCTTCACGAAGAAAAATATCGAGGTGGTTTGTTGGCTCATCTAAGAGCAATATGTCTGGTTTATTTGCAAGCAAAATTGCGAGCTCGAGTCGACGCTGTTGCCCAAAACTGAGTTTTTCAATTCGCTCATCGACATACTCAGCCGGAAACAAATATTGAGCGAGCATGCCTCGTCCGGCGTTGTACTCCATGTTTGTTGATCGACCGAATTCTTCGAGCACAGTATTTTTCACAAGCAAGTTACAAAACTGGTGCAAGTAACCGATTTTTAAACCGTCGCGTCCACGACGATCGCCAGCGAACTCTTTATCTTCGCCTGCAATAATATTAAGCAACGTAGTTTTTCCGGTTCCATTTGCTCCACGAATCAAAATCCTCTCACCTGCCGCAATTTTTAAATAGACATCATTGAGTAAACTCTTGCTGCCGAAAAGTTTTTCTTGCACTTTCAAGGTCATAACCGTGCCCTGCTCCGCCGCGCCAAGATGCTTCATTTTTACACGAGGATCAGCAACCGGTTCAGGAGGTGTGCGCTTTTCCATGCGCTCGAGTGCCTTCTTTTTTTGGCCAACAGTAGCGGTAAATTTATACTTCGGATGATTCGCATTTTCGCGTAACCACATTTCAAGTTCGGTCACTTCTCGCATGCTAAATTCAAAAGCCTCAAGCGCTTTTTCATATCGATGAAAACGTTCCACCAAAAATTCGTCGTAGTTTGTTCCATACACTTCGATTTTTTTTGCAGCCGTTATTTCCCAAATTTGATTTGATACAGCGTTAATAAAATGACGATCGTGAGAAACAAAAGCGACTGTTCCCTTGAACTCTTTTACAAATGAGACCAGCCACTCAATAGTGTCAACATCGAGGTGATTTGTCGGCTCATCCATCAATAAAACCGTCGGCTCTTGCAACAACAATTCTGCAAATGCAATCCTTACTCTTTGCCCTCCGCTTAGCGTTTTAAGCTGTTGTAATTGAATGTCATTTGGCAACCCCACTTCGTCTAAAACCATCTCAATCTTGTAGGTCATCCACTCCTCTTCGAGCTTGCTTTCTAGGTACTCTCCAACCAGTACATTCATGTCGGGGAAAGTTGTATCTTGTTGCAAATACGATATCGTTTCATGCGAACAATTTACGCTGCCAGAGTACGGTTCGAGCTTACCCAAAAGCAATTTAAGGAGCGTCGTTTTTCCGCAACCATTTTTGCCAACAATAGCAACACGCTTCTTCGCGGCACCATCGAGCGAAATATTAACATCTTCAAAGAGAGTGCCTTTATCAGATTCGAATGAAAGATTTTTCGTGAGCAACATGGGCGGTAGAATACCAGAAGACTATAAAACTTGTTAGGACTGAAGCATCTGGATACTCATATTCGGTGTAAATAAAGCGACATTCAATTAACCACGCTCACTTTGCACCCGCCTTCCTCTTAAAATCTATCGCCTTTTTTACCATTCTCTTAGAAATCTCGCGCCCTATAATTAACGACATTATTTTTAAGAAAGCGAAAACCGAAAACCTCCCAGCCTCAACGGCAAGCGCTTTGTTCGACATATCATAATTATTTCTGTGGCGCCAAATAACCTTTAATTTTGCGCGTGCATCTTTTAATCTGAGCCCAATAATATCGCGATCATAGGCAGACGGCTCACGATATTTTATAGATGGGGAGCCAAGAATCGCCACTTTTCCATCTCTCGCCAATCGCAAAATAAGATCCCAGTCTTTCCCTCTCTGTAAAGAAATATCATAACCACCTGTCTCGCGGAGATAACTGTGTATGAATAAAACCGATGAATGAAGAATAGGATTGTTTAACAGTAAATTCGCCCTCAACACATCGTCGTTTGAGGAAACATAGCTTCTCGATATTTCCTCGCCCGTCTGAGAATCTACAATAATAGCTTGAGTTCCAACCATCACATGATCGGAGTGGCTCTCCAAAAAATCTACTTGCGCAGCGAGCTTATTTTCGTCAATCCATTCGTCATCATCGTCTAATATCGCGATATATTTTCCATGAGCAATGCTTATTCCCGCATTCAAGCTAATTGCGCCGCCGCTGTTTCGCGGATTGCGTAATACTATTAGACGAGAATCGCCAATCGAAGCTAGAACATTCTTTGTCTCGTCGGTATGAGAAGCGTCGTCAACAACTATTAGCTCTATATTAGGATATTTTTGACTTAATACGCTGCGAATAGCACCAGTTAACAATGACGCTCTATTACATGTTGTGATAATTACACTTACTAAAGGCCTCTGTAGATTTTGAGATACAATTTTATCGTTTGAGGCATCGACTTCTTTCAAAAGAGACATCGAAATCCCCTTTACCTTGGCATGATCGATTATCGACTTTGTGTCTTTCGGCAAACAAAATCCGCCGTATCCACGATAGCCTTCATGGAAAATTTCCAAGTGACTCTTACCAATACGCTCATCTGCTGCCGCGCAATCTTTCACTACGTCGTAATCTGCCCCCAAAGCCTGACACAGGTCATAAAATTGATTTGCGAACACTACCTTTGTCGCTAAAAAAGCATTGCCAAAATATTTTATTAACTCTGCCTCTGTGCTTGTAACAACTCTTGTAAAAGGAGCTTTTGGCAAAACCGAAATTATTTCTTTTGAGATTATTTCATTTGGTTCAGTGAATCCTATAATTTGCCTACTTGGATTTATAAAATCATTATCTGCATTTCGTGCTGTCAAAAACTCTGGAACAAAATAAACAGTATGGCGCGCGAACATTTTTTTAAACTCAACCGCGCGCCCCGGTAAGATCGTCGATTTTATAACGATAATTTTTGGTGTCTTTAAATTTTCAAGCGTCTCTACAATAGCCGAATCGTCATAACCAACATCTGGGATATACGGCGTAGGAACGCAAACAAAAACCATTTCCGCTTTTTCATCAATTTCCTCTAACGTCCCTATTTTTTTGAACTTGTCGAAAACCAGAATATCGTATTCTGTCAGACTGGTCTTAAACCAATTAAGAACAGCTCCTCCAACATAACCTTGTCCGACAATACCAATTGACTTCATTGTAGGTAAAATAGTAGATCAAAACTTTTAACGCAATTATTTCGCAACGCTCCCCGTAGCCTTGTTCTTCGACGCCAACTGATCCTTCGAAATTTTCTCGCCAAGCACTTCGACACACGCCTTCAATTCATCGAACCAGCTCAGCCCAAGGTCTTCAATTCCAATGTACAATTTAGAACCGCTAATACTCCATTTTGAGTTACGCCCAAGCATGTGAATAATATTTTCTGGCTTCACGGTTTTGCCGAGGATTAGAACAATTTGCTTTCCAGTTTTCATATGAACATTCTCGGCTTTTATAGTCAGTACGCCAGCTTTTTTAGCGAGCATTTTCAATTCAATTACACGGAACAAATTCAATACCTCACGAGGCATTTTTCCGTAATCCTCTGCAACATCAACTTTCATCTCCTCTAAATATTCTGTCGAATCGGCACCAGACATTCGCTGATAAACATTAATTTTATCTTTCGTGTTTGTAATGTAATCGTCAGGAATGTAGGCAGTAACCGGCAACTCAATCGAAACATCTTGCTCTTCTTGAGAATCGTCGCTGATTTTTTTACCAGCTTGCAAGTCTTCAACCGCACGATTAAGCATACGAATAAAATGGCTAACCCCCACAACGTTAATGACTCCGTGTTGATTCACTCCCAAAATATCTCCAGCACCGCGAATCTCTAAATCCTTCATCGCAATTTGGAAACCAGCACCAAGTTCACTAGCCTCTACAATCGCCCTAAGGCGTTTTTTAGCGTCGAGGCGGAGTCTTTGGGAATGATACAAGAAGTATGCGTATGCCTGCGTTCTAGATCGTCCTACGCGCCCACGAAGCTGGTACAATTGTGCGAGCCCAAATTTTTCTGCGTTGTTAACAATAAGTGTATTCGCATTCGAAAGATCGATTCCGTTTTCAATAATTGTAGAACTCACAAGTACGTCGAATTTGTGTTCTTTAAAATCTATAATTCTCTCTTCAAGCTCTTTGCTTAGTAGTTTTCCGTGGGCAACCCCAAAGCGCGCCTCTGGAATTAATTGTCTAAGTCTCTCTGCAATTGCGTCGATTGTCTGCACTCTATTATGCAAGAAATATATTTGCCCACCGCGCGCCACTTCTCTCAAAATAGCCTCGCGGATTAGTTCGTTTGAATAGCGGCGAACCTCTGTAACAACAGGCAAACGCCCTGGTGGAGGCGTAGTAATTGTCGAAATATCTCGCAATTTATTTAGACAAATATTTAGCGTTCTCGGAATAGGAGTGGCTGTCATAGTGAGCATGTGAACCTCTGTTCGAAGTTGCTTGAGTTGCTCTTTTTGCTTAACCCCAAAGCGTTGCTCTTCATCGATAATTACTAATCCTAGATCTTTAAATTCAATATCTTTCTGAAGGAGTCGATGCGTTCCAACGATAATATCTATTTCGCCTCTCTTAAGTCTTTCCAAAATTTCTTTTTGCTCACGCTGTGTCCTAAAACGCGAAATCATCTCTACGCGTATATGAAATTCCTCCATTCGTTTTTTGAACGAGCGATAATGCTGGTCAGTCAAAATTGTTATAGGAGAAATTAGAGCAACCTGTTTTTTGTTAGCCACAACCTTAAAAGCAGCCCTCATTGCAACCTCTGTTTTTCCAAATCCAACATCTCCACAAATCAAACGATCCATAGGAACATCACGTTCTAGATCTTTCTTTACGTCTTGAATAGCCTTTAGCTGTCCCGGAGTTTCTTCGTATGGAAAGCTCTTTTCAAATGCGAGTTGGTCTGGCGTTTCTTCAACAAACGATTTCGCCTTTGCGCGCCTTCTCTCTGCATACAACTTCAATAACTCTTGAGCAATTTGCTCAGTTTCTTTTCTAACCTTTTTCGTCATCGTCGCCCACTCAGCAGACCCAAGGCGAGTTAGTTTTGGTGCTTCGTCAGCCGAACCAACAAATTTGTTTACTTTATCTGCCTGATCAATCGGAACAAACAGTTTGTCGTTTTCTGCATATTCAAGTTTCAAATATTCTCTAGTTATGGTGTCGATTGTTCTTTTCTCTAAGCCATCAAAATGAGCAACGCCATGATTTATATGAACAACTAAATCGCCGACTTTAAGAGTATTTAAAAACTCCCAAAAAACCCTCTCATTCACTTTTTTTCGCTTTTCCTCGCGAATATTAGTTACGTCGCGATCGCTAATTATTAGGATTTTTTGCTCTCCAATCTGAAAAGAATATGGATACAATTCATCTTTCTCAATCTCAACTAGACGCGCAGGCTCTCCGCCGTCTTTAAATGGGACTATGCTTTCTCCTTCTAAGAAAACCACTTTTCTGTCTTCTAAAATAGCTGAAAGTTCCTTTCTATGTTTCGTAAAAAATACAATTCTCCAACCTGCCATGGTTTTTTCTTTCATCTCATGCGCAACATCAAAGAAATCTTGGTACTTCAACACTGATAAATTCCGTATATTTACATGATTTGGTGAATCTTCAGGAAAAGGCGTTAATGTAAGCAATTTCGTATGTTGCGGCCGTTTTGTGAATATCTCTTCCCATGCCTCGAAATGCTCATCTGTAACTTCTAATTCATCATCGATAATTAGTGCAGATGCAGGTATATGCTCAAAGAAACATTTCTCCGTAAACGGCGCATTCAACGAATAAATTGATACTGAATCAACTTCATACAATTCATCACCCGTTGATTGATCGTACGCAGATATTTTGTCGATTTTATCAAAATCAAATTCAATACGAACCGGAAAGTCGCTATTCGCTGGAAACACCGTTATAGAATCGCCCTTACCTCTGTATTGGCCGCGCTCAAGGTGATCGTCGTTTGAAACTGTGTAGCCCTCATTAATAAGTTTTTCGAAGATGGCAATAGTCGTTGTTTTCGTCTTTTTTTCAATAACTAGTGCACGCCCAAGGAGTTCAGCCGGCAATGGCATATCAATCATTAACTGCTCGTAAGGAACAACAATTATCGATGGTTCTTCATCGTGAAGCGATTTCAACAAATAAAGTGTTTCTATCCTGCTGTTAATGTCATCTGTTTCTGGAATTTTTGGCTTTCTAACAAGCATATTAGGACCAAACCACTCTTGGCAACTTCTAACTACTTCTTCTTGAGCAATAGCGTCGTTAACAATCCAAATTATTGGTGATGGGATATTATATTCATCTTTTGAATCAAACGATCTAAAAATATCTGCGAACAAGAAGGCCTTCGATGCATGATTTCCAGCACCAGAAAGCCCTAGTACGGGAAATTTATTGAGGTGGCTAAATACTTGTTGATTTTGAAGCTTAGGAAAAAGATTTATAAGCCCCGAACTAAAAGACATGGTTTTGGTAAACTTTAAGTTACTATACCCGCGACATGCGGCTTTGAATTTTATGAATTCCGCTCCAAGACTAAACCTTAAGCGGCATAATTATATACAGATAATCCTCTCCTTTTAGCGGTCGGACAACTACCGGAGTGAGCTTTTCGCTCATCTCGATGGCGACATTCTCTTTAAGATGACCCAAAACGTCAAGTAAATAATGTGAATTAATTGCAATTTTATTATCTTCGCCTTCAATTTTCACCATAACATCTGCTTTTTCTTCGCCAATTGTAGTTTCATCTGTGGCTATTTGAAGTGTTCCGTCGTTTGTTGCAGACAATTTTATGGAATTGTTATTCTCCTTTGCAAATAGGCTCACGCGCTTTGTAGCAATAGTTAAGTCGTCGACAGAAACTTCTAATTTGGTTTTATGAGAGCGTGGAATTATCTGTTTATAGTCAGGATATTTTCCTTCTATAAGTCTTGAAATTAGTTCAATTCCGTTAACAGCAAACAAAACTTGGTTCTTTGAAATAGTTATTGATAACTCTTCTTTCTCGTCGCAATCATTTAAAATATGCGCTAGTTCCAACATTGTTCTGACAGGAATAACACATTCAATATTTTGCTCTAATTTTTGTGCAAGTGATATTTTCTTTTCTGCTAGCCTAAAACTGTCTGTTGCAACAAAAGTAAGTTGGTCTTTTTCTCCGACTAAATAAACTCCTGATAATATCGGCCTTGAGCCTCCAATTGCAGCTGAAAAAACTGTGTTATTAACACCATCGGCGAAACTCTTTGCAGAAACACTAAATGCTAAATCTTTTTCCACGGTTGGAATAAGTGGGAATTCGTCAGGAGTTATGCCTTTAATTTTAGTATTTGATTTTGCTGATTTAACTTGGAGTGTGTAGTTTCCGTCTACCTTAAGCTCAACTTCGCCGTCTTGTAACAACGAAACATAATTAGCTATAAGTTTTGCTGGAACAGTAATACTCCCTTCGTTTTTTACATCGGCAGCTATCGAGTAATTAATCGCAATTTCAAGATTGGTTGCAGAAAGAAAAAGCTTTTTATTTGAAGCTTTCAGTAAAATATTATTAAGAACTGGAAGTGTAGAGGAGTTATTAACAGCGAGGCTTACAATATCTAAAGCAAATTTAAGATTTTTCTGGGAACACGTTAGTTTCATAAAGTAGCCCTATTATACAAAATTACTTACTAAAGAAAATAAGAAAGAATATAAATATATATAATGTGATGATTATGAAAGGGGGTTGTTATTTTTTGTTAAATATTGTGAAATACTATTTAGATAACTAAATTGTATTTTTAAGCAGCATATAAACAATAGACACGAGTCGACTAAAAAAATTATTCACATTCAAACCTGTTACTCAAATAACATGATTTTTATGGCTTACAATAGAGGTTGGTAATATTATAAACAACGATGAGTTTGTGCCTCAATTGGCTGAATATAGCGATGTTCGTGTGTATAAAATATGTACAAGTAGCGACAATTTTGTATGTTCAAAACTAGTTCAAAGTATGTTCAATGCGGTTCAAAACTATGTGCAGAACATATGGACAAAGCTGTCTATATTTTGTAAAAACAAACAACAATTATCACTTTTGAACCACCCGTTGTTCAAAGAATTTTTGGTGTTGCTCAAAAAGTTTTCAACAATGATGTTCAAAACAGAGAACTTTTGAACAATAGACAAACAATGTCTACACCAAATACGCACTAAAAAACCCCGCTTTCGCGGGGAGTTTTTATGTTTTTCACACTTCTTGTGGTCAATTGTGTCCAATTTTCTAGAGCTCTACAACAATTGGAAGAACCAGTGGATGTCTGTCTATTTTTTTATGCGTAAATCGTTCGAGCTGCCCTTTTACAAACGCTTTTATATCGCCGCGTTTCCACGGCTTGCAGCGTTCGCAGGACTCTTCGTACGAGCGACGAGACAGGTCTGTCATTGCTTTCACAATAGCCTCAGCTTCGCTCTTATAAATAAATCCTCTAGTTATAATGTCTGGGTCGCGCAATAGCTTTTTCGTATTGCTGTCGACTGTAAATACAACAACAAGAACGCCGTTTTCAGACATTATTTGGCGATCCATAATAATTTCTGCGCCGACATCGCCGATGCCTTTTCCATCAATCATTACGTAATTTGCGCTTACTTTTTCGCCAGTTACAAAACATTCGCCGTTACGAATTTCGAGAACGTCACCATTTTCAATGATAAGCGTGTTCTCTTCTTTCATGCCAAGGTCACGGCCAATTTCGCTGTGCGCGTAGCGCATATATAGCTCTCCATGTACCGGAACTAAAAAGCGTGGTTTGACCAAATTTATCATGAGTTTTAGGTCTTCTCGTTGAGCGTGGCCAGAAGTGTGGACATCCATTACTTGGTTGAAAATTACCTTTGCGCCCATGCGAACCAGGTTATTAATAACACTAAAAATAGAACGTTCGTTCCCTGGGATAGGTGATGACGAAAGAATGATTGTATCGCCTTTCTTAATTTTCACACTTGGGTGATCGTCGAGAGACATTCTAGCAAGCGCAGAAGCGGCCTCTCCTTGAGCTCCAGTAGTAATAATCAAACAATGCTCATCTTTAATGCGCCCCATTTTATTAATAGGATTTATTAGCCCTGGAGGAGTCTTTATATAACTCAATTCTTGGGCAATTTGAATGTTGTCTGACATTGAGCGACCAGAAATATAAACCTTTCGACCGTTTCGAGCGGCAGAGTTTACAATGTACTGAATACGCCCGATTAGTGACGAGAACGCCGCAATAATAATTCGGCCTTTTGAGTTTTCTATAATATCGTCGAGTGTTGCTCCGATCTTTTTCTCTGAAACGGTGTTTCCAGGTTTAAGGGCATTTGTAGAATCTGAGAATAGCGCAGCGATCCCCTGTTGTGATAGGGCTGCGATTTTTGAATAATCTGCATGGTGTTGAAATACTGGAGTGAAATCAAATTTGAAGTCACCTGTATGAACAATTTTTCCTGCAGGGGTTGAAAGCACAACTCCGCAACTATCTGGTATTGAATGATTCACACGGAACCAATCAACTCCGAAGTGGCCGAGCTTCATGGGAACTTTCGGGTCAATCACGTGGAGTTTTGCCTGTTTGACCATGTTAAACTCCTCTAAACGTTTCTTTACCAATGCAATTGTAAGTTTTGCCCCATAAATAGGAGGAAAACCGAGCTTTGGAAGAATGTACGGAATAGCGCCAATATGATCTAGATGGCCGTGAGTAATTAAAATTCCGCGTACTTTGTGAGCTTTGTCGTTTAAGTAAGTACAGTCAGGAATTACATAATCAACGCCTAGCATATCTTCTTCGGGAAACTGAAAGCCCATATCTACGATAACAATGTCGTTTTCGTATTCAAAGACCATCATGTTTTTACCGACTTCATCGAGCCCGCCAAGCGGGATACAGCGAAGGGTTCCGGTCTTTCCTTTGTGGGATTGAGTTTCGTTGTTCGCCGATTTCTCGCTTTGATGTGGCATTTTTGCGACAGGATGCCGTGTGGCACTTGCCGCGCTAATTGCACGCTTAATAAAGTTTTTTTCGTTGGGGATGTGCGTTGGCTGATGCCTTTTCTCATCTCCTTTGTGTGTGGGAACGGGTTGTTCTTTTTGGGGCACGACTGAAACAGCTTTCTGTTCGTCGATACCTCCGAGAGTTTTTGCAATCCAATCCTCTAATTTTTCATCTGACATAATATTTTGGAACCATTATACACAATGTTCGGGCAGTAGTCCTGTTATGACTTAGGCGTAATCGGTTTCACGGCATAGTTTTGTTTAAAACCAGGGCCTCGGTTTGCACGATTTTTTACATTCAGGGCAGCATCTTCAGCCGAAAGGCGTGTGTCGTTATCGGCATTTACGGCATTTTCGAGCTCAACGATCTTTGCGTCGGTGCCATTTATGAGTTTGTTTGCATTTGACTCGGCCGTTCGAGAAAGAAGTGATGAGTCATTCCCCTTTTTTGGAATTGGTATTTTTACCTCTTCGATACCAAGCGATTCTTCAGTTGCTGGCGGAGGGGTAACATTCATTAAGTCCGACATTGTGTTCTTTTGTTAAATAATAAATTGAATAACAGTTCGAATCAGTATATCAGTTTTTGCTCTGTTTTTCAACCGCGCGGTGGTAGAATGCGCATATGAAAGTTGCCATATTAGGGCTCGGCGTTGAGGGAAAGTCGCTTGCCAGACACCTTAAAAAATCGGGGGTTTCTGATGTAACGATTTGCGATGAAAAAATGGGTGAGCTACCTGCCGAGTTTGCTTGGGCAAAGTCTCAATTTGGCAAAAATGCATTTAAAAATTTAGCGGGATTTGATGCGGTTTTCAGAAGTCCGGGTGTTGCCTACACTCGACCCGAGTTGAAAAATCTTGGTGAAAAATTGACCAGTGTTACCTCTTATTTCTTTGAGAAGTGCCAGGCGCCGATTATTGGCGTTACAGGTACCAAGGGAAAAGGCACGACGTCATCGCTTATAACAGAGATGATTTCGGCTTATTTCGATGTTGAGGTTCGCGGTGGAGGTAATGGTGATGAAAGTAATGGTCGCCATGTTTTTCTTGGCGGAAACATTGGTGTGCCTCCAACAGATTTTCTCGATGATGTTACGAAAAATGACATTGTTGTTTTGGAGCTTTCGAGTTTTCAGTTAGAGGATTTAAGGCATAGCCCACACGTGGCTGTGGTTCTGGGAATTACCGATGACCATCAAGATCAGCATGGGAGTCTGAATGAGTATTATGAGGCGAAAAAAAATGTCGTGCGATTTCAGGGGGTATGCGATTTTGCTGTAATTGATGACGAGAATGAGATTAGTAGAGGATTTGAAAAATCCACAAAGGCTAAGGTTGTTTTTGTAAAAACTGGCGACGAAAAAGTTTTGCATACAAAATTGAGAGGAGTTCATAATTTGAAAAATATTGCGATGGCAGCAGCGGCTGCTCGATGTGTTGGTGTAAGCGAAGACGCGATTACTCATGCGATAAAAACATGGCAAGGACTCCCCCACCGATTGCAGTTTGTCTGTGAAAAAGACGGAGTTAAATATTTTGACGATTCGGCTTCTACGAATCCATCGACCACAATCGCCGCTCTGAAAAGTTTTACGGAACCAGTCACTGTAATTTTGGGTGGGTCTGATAAAAATCTCGACTTCGCTCCCCTTGCCCAGCACATTGCCGGGCAGAAAAATGTGCGCAGGGTGGTGATTATGGGGCAGACGCGCGACAAGCTCGAAATGGCTTTAGATAAGGCCTGCAAAGGCCGTGCAGCTACACTCGAAATTATTTTAGCGGATACGTTCGTAGAGGCGTTCATGGTCTCGAAAATGACGGCCGAACCGGGCGACGTTGTTCTTCTTTCGCCTGCGTGTGCAAGCTTCGGTATGTTTAAAAATTACATTGAGCGCGGGGATATCTTTAGCGAATTTGTGAGTCAGTAAGATGGTAGGTTAGGGAACGTAAACGTAAATAATTAAATCAAATAATTAATGTCTCTCGCACGAAAAATAGCATCGAATACTCTCTGGCAAATTGTTGGGAAAATTGTAACCGCAATTTTGGGCGTGATCTCAATTAAGTACATTACAAATTACTTAACACCGACGGAATACGGCCAGTACACAACGATTTACGACTACACTGCCCTCTTCGCAATAGTTGCCGATTTTGGCTTGTTTACAATCGCCGTGAGAGAGATGGCTCGCGTTGAAGCTGGTGAGGGTATTAAGGGTGTTGAGAGGATTTTAGGTAACGTACTTTCTATACGTACTGTTTTAGCAGTA
>JAHFJU010000105.1 GCA_023245725.1 Candidatus Peregrinibacteria bacterium | reverse complement strand
AGATTAATTATGACTGAAACACAAACACAAATCACTCCTGTCACTAGTGGTGCGACACCTCCTATCGTAATTTCAGATGCTGCACTTTCAACTCAGACATCGCAAATTGATGCTGTAACAAAACCGAGTGACCCAAAAAACACTGAAACCGTCGCAGAGAAAATTGTATCACTTTCTCAGGAAGCTCCGAAAACAGATGCTCAAAAACCAGTTGAAAAAAAGAAGGGATTTTTTGCTTCAATCAAAGATCAATGGGATGCTCATGTCGCTGGCAACAAAGCAAAGGCAGAGGCGCAAAAAGCCGGTGAACTTGCGGGAAAAAATGTCTCAGAGAAAACGTCAGATGGCACAGAGCATTTAACTGCTGAAGAACGAAAGCAAATACTTGATGCCGAAAAAATCTTTCAGGAAGGTTTGGCTAGTGTTCGCGATTTAATTGCGCCATCATCGATGGATATCTCATACGAAAGCATGAAAGTCTCAGGTATGTACGCGAAGACTTTGGTGGTGTTCACATATCCTCGATATCTAGATGCAAATTGGCTCAGCCCACTTATAAATATAGATGCAACTATCGATGTTACGCATTTTATTTATCCTGTTGATTCTGCCTCGATAATGAAGGTGTTAAAACGAAAAGTCGCGCAGATGCAGTCTCAAATCCGAATAGATACCGAGAAGGGGAATGTGCGTGACCCCGGAATTGAAACTGCTTTACAAGATGCTGAAGATTTAAGAACTCAATTGCAAAGAGGAGAAGAAAAATTCTTTCATTTTGGAATGTACATGACGATTTTCGCGCGAACTGAAAAAGGATTACGAAAACAAGTAAAGCGTGTTGAAAGTTTGCTTGGCGGGAAGCTCATTCTTACTCGTGGAACTGAACTTAGAACAGAGCAAGGTTTTAATACTACAATGCCACTTTGTCTCGACGAACTTGAGGTGACTCGTAACATGCATACATCTCCGTTGTCTTCTACTTTTCCGTTCACATCGGCAACTCTTTCAGGTAATGACGGAATTTTATATGGCTTAAATCGTCACAACGACAGCTTGATAATCTTTGACAGATTCTCGCTTGAAAATGCGAATTCTGTTGTTTTTGCAAAGTCTGGTGCAGGTAAATCTTACGCCGTTAAACTTGAAGTTTTGAGAAGCCTTATGTTAGGTGCAGATGTTATAATTATCGACCCTGAAAACGAATATGAAAATTTGTGCCGTACAGTTGGCGGTAGTTATCTTCGAGTTTCTCTCAACTCAGATCGCCGTATAAATCCTTTTGATATTGCAAAGCCGCTCGATGAAGATGACGCGCTCCCTGGAGATTTATTGCGTAACAATATTATTACGTTAAATGGACTCCTTAAGTTAATGCTAGGTGAAACAAATGCGATAGAGGATTCAATCATAGATAAAGCCCTTAACGACACGTATGCAATAAAAGGTATTACGATGGATATTTTGGATCCTTGGACAAAAACTCCTCCTACTATGGAGGATCTTGAGTCGATTCTTCGTTCTATGGACGGAGGTCAAAATCTTGCTCAACGATTGCAGAAATTTACTACCGGAACTTTCGGCGGAATTTTTAATAAGCCGTCAAATATCGACTTAAACACTGGAATGATGGTGTTCTCAATTCGCGATTTAGAGGATTCACTTCGCCCGATCGCAATGTACATTATTTTGAATTATATTTGGACAAAGGTTCGTTCAGAGCTTAAGAAACGTATTTTGCTCATTGATGAGGCATGGTCACTTATGCAGCATGAAGATTCGGCGAAATTCTTGTTTGGTTTGGTAAAACGAGCTCGAAAATATTACCTCGGAGTTACTACGATTACTCAAGACGTTGAAGACTTCGTGACGAATCAGTACGGACGTCCTATTATTACTAACTCCTCAATGCAGTTGTTGCTTAAGCAAGCGCCTTCAGCAATTGAACCGCTTACAAAAATATTTAATCTTACAGAAGGGGAGAAGTATTTGTTGCTCAACTCTGGAGTCGGGCAAGGTCTATTCTTCGCAGGTCTTAAGCATGTTGCGATTCAAATTATTGCATCTTATAGTGAAGATCGTTTGGTAACTACAAACCCGCAAGAAGTTTTGAATCAGCGATAAGCTGTTCGCTTATTTTAGAATCTCTGCTTTTGCGCGATCTAATTGCGCGTCGACTGGTTTTTGGCCAGCTTTTGGCTTTGCATTTTTTACAATAATATCAGGTGTTATTCCCTTGCCGTCAATTGTGTTTCCATTAGGAGTCAACCACTCAGCTATCGTTAATTTTAGCGTTGCTCCGTCAGCGAAATCGTCTAACTCTTGAACGGTTCCTTTTCCATATGAAACTTCTCCTATGATAGTTGCGATCTTGTAATCTTGTAATGCGCCAGCAAGAATCTCTGAAGCAGATGCGCTGCCGCTATTTACCAAAACCATAATTTTTTTACCTTTCAATTCGCCGCGGCCAGTTGAGTTTTGAACTTCACTGTGGTCGGGGTAGCGAACTGTGGTAACTGTCTGTCCACCTGTTATGAAATGCCCAGCCATCTCGTCAACTATGTGAAGATAGCCTCCTGGGTTATAACGAAGATCAATAATAATTCCTTTTGCTGGTTTGTTTTCTAGTTCTGCTAACGCGTCAGTAAATTCTTGTGCGGTGGTTTGCCCGAAACTAGCTATTTTAATAATAAAAATATTGTCGGAAGTTCTTTCTGTATCAACTGATTTTACAACTACTATATCGCGGGTAATTGAAAAAGTTTTGAAATCGTTTCCTCTTTGAACCTTTATTTTAACAACAGTTCCTTTTGGTCCTTTTATTTTCATTACAACAAAATTGAGCGCCATTCCTTCTACAGGAACGCCATCTATTTCACGAATTATATCGTTTGGCAAAATTCCTGCTTTTTCTGCTGGAGAGCCAACAATAGGAGTAACTACAACCACATTTCCATCTTTATCATTCAAAACCGCGCCGATTCCTTCAACTTGTCCGTTTAAAGATTGAATGATTCCGTTATCTCCGGGTCTTTCGAAAGTTGTGTGTTTGTCTCCGAGTTCTCTTACCATTCCTTCAATCGCTGCGTACATCAATTGGTCTTTTTTAACTTTATCTTTGCGAAGGTAATTGTCATTAATCAGTTTCCAAGCTCCAACGAATGTGTCGTATTCAGGCGTTCCAACATAGTCGCCATCGTTGCCGTTGATTAATTTAATTGTATATACGGGATGATTTGTTTTAACTTTATCAACAAAGCGCGCCGCAACAGAACGTGTTAATTTTGCGTTGATAGAAACTCTGCCTGCGTCGAGGAGTTCCATTTCAATAGCTTTTTTAACAATAGGCGCTAGTGGAGATTTTACTGAAACATCGGTTGCCCCGAAATCTTTTTCATCAAACATTTTTGGTACGGCGATTCCTTCTAAAGAAAAAATCCATTTTAATGCCTCAGCCTTTGAAATTGTTTTTGAAGGATTAAATTTGCTATCTTTAAAATCAGTAAATTGAATTGCTCCTATATCTATAAGTTTATATATATAAGTTGCTTGGTCGACTTTTTTTGAAGTTAGCGGAACGTCGCTAAAACGAACTTTAGTTTTTGGTTTATAGTCTGGTGATGTAAAACCATCGTTGCGTAAAATCCATTTTGCAAATTCTGCACGACTTATTTCGCCATTTGGATTAAATGAAGCTCCTGTATATATGTCTGTTTTTTCAACGTATTCTATTGAGCTCGAATTCGGTGTATTTGCATTTACGTCTGAAAACGACGCGTATGCAGTCATAACTGAACTAAATATCAATGTTATGGCAAGCCCCAGCGATAGTGTTTTTTTCATAGTTATCGAACTATACACCTGCGTTTTACCGCGTGCCAATATCGTGGGTGCTTCTCTTTGACACAACAGGTTAGAAATAGTATAATTAACAGATTTATTATGGATCAAAAAATACAAATAAAAAACGGTGTAAAAAATGCGGTAATAATGGCACTTGTTTCGGGCTTCGTTGTTTTCTCTTCATTTTGGTTAGAGCTTCGTTCTCATCAATATGAGGCAACTGTATTAAAGAATGATATTTTGAATGATTCAACTGCTCAATCTATCGACTCGCATCGTTATTTTAGGGCTGATAAAAATACAGTAGCGTCTGTAAAAAATAATTTGAACGAGGCTGAGATAACTCTAACTTCTGGGCGTATTTGGATAAATACTTTGTATTCTGGATACTCAACTTCTGTTAAAAGCGGACTTCTAAATATTTCTGTTCCTCCCTCTGTTTCTTCAATTTCTTATGAAAATGGAAAGACAACAATTGAGGTGCTCAGTAGAGTGCT
>JAHFJU010000026.1 GCA_023245725.1 Candidatus Peregrinibacteria bacterium | reverse complement strand
TCTTGAACACTCAAACTTAAAGCCCAATTTTTTTCGCTTCCATCAACAACATATGGGCCATTTTTGCCTTGTTGCACAACGTCAACTTTACCAATTGCTTCAATACATGTGTTAACCGATCCTTTAATAAAAAAACGAGCGGTGTCTTCTTTATTATCGAATTGTACATATTCTTCGCCACGTTTATCGCCTTTTGAATTAGGAACTTTCGCACCATTTAATAACTCGGTGTAGTAAGTCGCATGTGAAATATTCGGAGTTCGCATATTCATATCGCTAGGTTCATCTTCTGGTGGTACTTCATGTGGTGGAGTTGGGGGATTTTTTTTGCCATTGCCTTTGCTTGGAGCTGGGTATTCACATGATACTTTTTCTCCTTTTTTACATGTAACTTCATCTCCGGGATATATTACCTTGTCCGCATTCGCCTCATTCATTCCACCTGCCAATGCTCCAATAAATGCTGCTACTTGAGCAACTGAACTCGCGACTCCAGCGGTGTTTCTTGCTAGTCTAGCAAAACGGCCAGTCTCGTTTGAGGCTGTGCTATTTTGCGTGTTGTTAGTTGTTTCTGTAGGTGTAGCTGTATCTGGTGCTCCAAGTGTTTTATTCATATGTACTAATACGTTATTGGCGTGTAATCTTACAGCTTTTGCCGTATTAGTCAAGGTGTATTTTAAAGGAGTATAGAATTCGGAATTCATCTCGTTTACTCCTTTCTCTCATCGAGCGTAACTTTTACATCGAATTGTGAACCGTTTCTTTGTACTTTTAATGTCAAAGTATCATTTGGAACATGCTTCTGAACTACCGATTGCAGCGTGTTGTCTTCGGTAATTTTTGCACCATCTACCTCTAAAATTATATCGTCGAGTTTTAGCCCTGCTTTATCTGCTGGCCCACCAGCAATAACTCCAAAATCTTTCTTTGATCGGTCTCCTGTAATAAGTGCTCCATATTCAATTCCATCTAATTTAAGCTCTTTTGCCTTTTGTTTATTTAGGATTATGTGTTGAACCCCAAGAAATGGCCTAACGATTTTGCCGAATTTTTTAACGCTTTCAACAGCCGGAATAACCTGATTCGCCGGAATTGCGAATCCTACAGACGTTGCTCCTGAATCGACTGCTGTATTAACTCCTATTACTTCGCCGTCTAAATTAATAAGTGGCCCGCCTGAGTTTCCAAAATTTATTGCCGCATCTGTTTGAATAAGGCCGGTTAGTGTTTCGTGAAAGCCACCGCGTGCGTCACCTGCGTCGATTTCTCGTCCAATTGCGCTAATGATTCCGCCTGTCACGCTATTTTCATATTCTCCTCGTGCGTTGCCAATGGCAAAAACTTTTTGTCCTACTTTTAGTTTAGAAGCGTCGGCTAATTCTACAAACGGTAGTTTTTCTGGTTTTGCGCCGAAATTTTTAGGAGCGTCTGTTTTTTTATTCGAGTTCGTCGAATTGTCAGATGAGGTGTCTGTAGTCTCATCTTGTGATTTTACATGCAACTGAACAAGTGCCAAATCGTTTACTGGGTCGCGGCTTATTACTTCAACATCGTATTTTGTACCGTCACTTGAAACCGCTGTGTAATCGGCAGCAGCGTCTGCAACAACGTGTTTATTTGTGACACTTAATCCATCTGCAGAAACAACGAATCCTGTTCCTCCCGAAACCTGTTTTCGCTGTGTAGTCGGCTGATTTTTCTGATTTTGTTGGTCTTGTTGCCCCTGTTGTGGAGCCATCATTCCAAAAGGTCCGAAAAACTGAAAAGGGTCCTGCAATACTTGCAAATCTTTTGTTGCCACAATACTCAACACCGATGGTGCGACTTTCTCAATCGCCGATATTGAATCCGACTCTTCTACATAATGCCGTTCTTGTACAATTTGCGTGTTGCTTGAGCCATTATTTGAGTTGTAGTTTTGAAGTTTTCCAGAAATTCCACCGCCAATTAGACCTGCGATTAATGCGACTACCGTGAATTGAAGAAGAAGTTTGTTGTTCATAGTATGAAAAGTTATAGTACTAAAGTGAATAATACTATTGATAGTGAGAAGAAAATATTACGAAATAAAATTTTGCAGGCTCGCCAGTCTCTTTCGATTAGCAAGCGAGCGCGAGATTCCAGACGAATAATAGAAAAAATTCTTACAAATTCAATATTTACAAACGCACAAAATATTTTTTGTTACCTTTCGCTTGATGATGAAGTTTCAACACATGATTTTATTAAAGATGCATCTAAAAATAAGAGGATTTTTTTGCCACGAATTTGTGATGGAGTTATGGTTCCGACTCTTTACACAGGTCACGAGAATTTGGTTCTTGGAAAATTCGGAATTTTAGAGCCGCAGTGTGCGAATATGCCTTTGGTATACCCTGAAATAGATATGGCCATTGTTCCCGGAGTTGCGTTTGATCGTGCGGGAAATCGCCTTGGAATGGGGAAAGGATTTTACGACCGTTTCTTAAAATCCTATAAATTTGATTCACCAATAATTACAGTCGCTCTTGCCTTCGATATTCAAGTTGTCGACAAAGTTCCAACTGATGATTATGATGTTCCTGTTTCATTTCTCGTAACTCCTAACGAATTTTTCACATGCAAACCGATTACTTTAAATCGTTGATTGAACAAGATTCACGCGTAGCAGATATTATTTTGGCAGAGGCACAACGTCAGTCAGATGGAATTGAATTGATTCCGTCAGAAAACTATGTGAGCCCTGCTGTTTTAGGTGCGATGGGTTCAATTTTAACTAACAAATATTCAGAGGGTTACCCAGGAAAACGTTACTACGGAGGACAGGAATTTATCGATCAGGTAGAGAATTTAACAATTGAGCGTGCAAAAAAATTGTTCAACGCTGAGCATGTAAATGTACAACCATATTCAGGTAGTCCGGCTAATGCGGCCATTTATATGGCGCTTTTAGAATACAAAGACACTGTAATGGGATTGAAACTCGATCAAGGCGGGCACATAACTCATGGCTTGCCAATTAGCTTTTCTGGTAAGTTTTTCAATTTCGTTCAGTATTTGGTCGATCCTGTTACTCATCGTCTCGACATGGATCAAGTTCGCAAAATTGCGCTTGAAACAAAGCCGAAAATGATTGTTGCAGGTTATAGCGCGTACCCTCGAGATATTGATTGGAAAGCATTTAAGAGCATCGCCGATGAGGTCGGTGCAATTACATTTGCCGATATTTCGCATATTGCTGGGCTTATTGCAGGTGGGCAGCTCGAAAATCCTATTAATTATGGATTCGATGTTGTTATGACTACCACTCACAAAACGCTTCGTGGTCCGCGTAGTGCAATGATTATGTGTAAACAAAAGCATCAAAAGGCGATTGATCGTGCTGTGTTCCCAGGGCTTCAGGGAGGGCCTCACGATCATACTACTGCCGCAAAAGCTGTTGCCTTTGAAGAGGCGCTCAAGCCAGAATTTAAGGTTTACTCGGCGCAGATAATTAAGAACGCAAAAACTCTTGCCGATGAACTTACAAAGCGAGGTTGGAAACTTATTACTGGTGGAACCGATAATCATTTAATGGTTGCCGATCTTTCTGTAGTTGGAATTAAAGGGGCCGAGGCGCAGGTCGCTCTCGATGAAGCTGGCATTACGCTTAATAAAAATACGATTCCATATGACCCTCGTGGCCCAATGGATCCAAGTGGAATTCGCTTTGGAACTCCTGCAATTACTACTCGTGGCATGAAAGAGGGCGAAATGGTCAAAATCGCCGAGTATATGGACGAAGTAATTAAAAATCACAACAAGCCAGAGGTGCTTGGCTCTGTAAAAGAGAAGGTTAAGGCCTTGTGTAAGGGTTTCCCTGTACCAGGAATTAAGGTATAATGAGCAGATGGCGCGGAAAGGTTTTTTCAGGTACTCGCAGCAGACATTCGTGGAGTAATGGCATCTCCTGTAGATATATATAATCAATGATTTTATATTTATTGCATTTTCACCGAGTGTGGATATAATAAACGGGTTTTTATGTGGGCAGGTGGCGGAACTGGTATACGCGCACGCTTGAGGTGCGTGTGCCGAAAGGCGTAAGGGTTCAAGTCCCTTCTTGCCCACCATGAAATATATTTCCGTTTGTTGTTTGCAATTGGCGCGTTGGTTGCTATACTCGTGACTTGTTTTTTAAATTTGCTTATTGTTATGTCTACTATGTCCGCTCCTCATCAACTTAGTATTGAAGATGCTCGTGATTTGACATCTCAAGAAGTAGTAATAACAAAAGATCGACAGGCGATTGCACATGCAAAGCGATTATTTTTAGGAATCAGCAATACAATCAACTTAGGGAAGGATGTGTCGATTCTACCAAGTTTAATCGATATGGTTTTTTCAGATGAAACTATAAAGAATGATTTTAAAGGTGCTGTTATTAGGTATCAGACAATGTGTGGAGAAGTGATTCGAGCATTGTTGGAAATGCATGGCCGTGATCCGGATATAGTCACTATTTTGGCTATTGGAAGCGTAAATCTCTCTGAGGAAAACCGTGATGTATCACGTCAACTTTTAGCTTCTGCATATGATATTCATCGTACACTTATTGATCGCGATGGGCTTGGTTATGATCTTGCGGCTCAAGGAGATATGGCTACGGCGACTTCTGCGATTCGGTGTTTTGATGCCCATTATGGATTTTCTCGCGTTGATGGATTAGTTGATAAGTTGATCGGAAATTTTACAGTTGAGGCAGGTGGTATGCGTGGTATAGATGATATTTTTACGTCTTTTGTACTGTCTTCAATGCTAGTTGCAAAACAAAATCGTAGTTCATTGGCTCGGCTTGCTGATTTTGCAGGTGGAGTTAATAACACAGTAGTTTCAGATTCTTTGCGTAAGTTGGTGAAATTTTATGAATCGTATCATAAAGTTGGAACAATTGATTCCGACGCTCTTGGAGACTTTTCAGAATTGTGCGCAGCTGTTTCAGAAATTCAAAAATCTTTCGATACGAAATTGGCTGTACATTTGTCAAGTTTATTAGAAGAATTAACCGGAATAAATAGCGCAGCCGATATTCCGCCTAGTTTGTGCACTGCCTTCTCGCTTGAAGAAATTATAAAACTTAGATCAGTATGCCGTGATTTTATAAATGGAGAAATTCCATGTGAAGTTCGGTCACAAGTTTATAAGCCGGATAATAGTTTCGGAACTGCCAATGCATTAGCAGATTTAAGAACAGCATATGGTGCAGTCGCCGATGTAGATGCTCCAATTCACACTGAACAGAAGAATTTACTTCATCTTTCGCCTGAGAAAGTTCGTGAAGTTTATATGAATAGAAAACCGGATTCTAAATTCGTTGCGCACGATGATGTTTGGTACATTACTCCTGTCGGAAATCCTTCTGGAACGGCCGCTCTTCCTGCTCAACTTGCACAGACATGTGCTGAAATTGTAAGAATTAATCCTAAAGCAAAAATTGTACTCGATTGTGTTTACTTGCGAACATTGCCTGAAGCAGATGCTCGTGAACTTATGGCTGGGATCATTTCAAATTCTGTTGTATTAGATCGAGTTGTTTTTATTGAGAGTTTTTCAAAAACCGATGGTTGGTGTGGCGAGCGAGTTGGTGCAATATTTACTTCTAATGATGTATTATTTAAGATTATTCAGAATATTATCATGATGACGTCTGCAGGTAACGGAAGGTTTAAAGATGCAATTATTCAGGCATTGACTAACAAAACTCCCGAACAAATGCAGGCGATGCTAGACCTTCATAAATCTTGGAGGAGCGAGCGAGTAGGTTTGTATAATAGACTAATAAAGAGTGGTGAATTTACTGATTTATTCGATTCTGATCAAACGCACATTACTGATAATCAATTGAATATGCCTCTTGGATTGTATTTGCTTTTGAAGTTAAAACCAGGGGTGAAATTTAAAGATGTACTCTCGCGCACTGGCTGTAATGGTTCTGAGTGTAAGTTAGGCGACGATAATTATATACGTTTTGCATTAGGTACTCTTACTAAGCCAACTTTTGCAAAAAACGTTGATTCTTAGCCCCTTATTGAAGCTAGTAGTAATTTTGCTATACTCCAGATATATGAAAAAAATATTTCTACTTTCACTCTGTTTGGTGTCTTTACTATTAGCTGGTTGTTTTAAATTTACTCCGCAGGCCGAGTACGAAGCTGAGCAAAAAGCTCTTCAAGATCAGGCGCAAGTTCAAGCTCAAGATAATTCTCAGGTATCTTCTACAACATCGACTACTTCAACGGTTGATGGGACTCTTTCGTTAGGCGAGGTAGAGGTAAAGTCAGAAACTGCAACTGTTGCACCTGTGACTGAACCTGATCAGCTAAAAATTGAGGCAACTGTAAAGACAGAGGCTGAAACTTCTGCCGACGATTCAACTGCAGCTTCAACGGCCGAATAGTTTTTTCATTCTATTAATATTTTCTAAATCAGGACCTTCGCCGGCGATTCCGGGTACCTCAAGTATCCACTTTGCATGGTGAAGGTTTTTTTGTTGGGCAAAGTTTTTTAGCCCTTCAATACCAATGTGTCCGTCTCCTAAATTTTCGTGGCGATCTACGTGCGAGTTTGCTAGCGTTTTAGAATCGTTGAAATGCACAGTGATTATATTTTCTAATCCAAATGCTTTGTGCCAACGAGTAAGGGCAAATTCAATGTTGGCCTGTGAAAAATGTGGAATTACTCCAGAAGCAAAAATATGTGCAGTATCGAGACATATTTTGAGTCGTGGTGAATTTACCGCGTGAAATATTTCTCCAAGTTCATCGCAGTCAAAGCATAATTTCGATCCTCCTCCTGAAGAATTTTCCATAACAAGGTAGGTGTCAGTTGGCACAGTAGCCAGAACTTTTTTTATTCCATCAACAGTATAGGCCAAACCCTCTTTTCTTTTTGCATTTGAGCCCATGTGAAAAATTAGCCCGTCAGCGCCGAGTGCGTGCGCGATTTTATAGTGAGCACAAAGAGAGCTTATTGACTTTGCTCTTAAATCCGGCTTATCTGAGCCCAAATTTACCAAGTATGCCGCGTGTAAAAAAACACTTTTTACTCCGCTATTCTTTCGTGCGTCATTATATTTTTTTATAGAGTCGTCATTCGGTTGATTTGCAAACCACTGTACTGGCGACGCTCCAAAAAATTGAATTGTCTGCGCTCCTATCGCATCTGCATTTATAAATGCGTTTGAAAATCCTCCTGAAACTGAAACGTGCGCGCCAAGATGTGTAGAATTATCCACTTAGTCATTCTGCTCAAAAAAATGTTTTGGTGCAAATGATTTTTGCGCGCTACTTTTTCAATTATTACTAACAGAAATATGTTACAATTATTGCGTAAACAAAATTATGAAAAAAGCTGTACTCTTCGACATGGACGGCACGATTACGCTCACTGAACGTTTTCATATTCAAGCGTTTACAGAATTGTTCGCCAAAGAAGGAATCGAATATGATCCTGTAGCTCACATGAAAGTATATGCGGGTGCGGGCTCGAAGCTCATTTTAAAGGATTATTTTGCTAAGCACGGGCGCGAATTATCTGCCGAAGAAATTGCGCATTATGTTGAGGTTAAGCGAGATTTATACAATAGGATAATTAATGAAAATGAAATTCCGTTCGTAAAAGGAGTTCATGAATTTGTTAATCACATTGAATCTCTTGGGCTAAAAAAAATCATCGCAACCGGTAATGGCGATTTAAATGCTGTTCGCTATATTTTACGAAAAATTAATTTAGATCAGCATTTTCCCAATATTATTTCTATTTCAGAAGTGGCTCACGGAAAACCATTCCCGGATGTTTTTCTAGCTGCGTGCGAGAGGCTCGGTGTTACTCCGGCAGAATGTATTGTTCTTGAAGACAGTGCAAATGGTATTCAGGCTGCAAAAAGTGCAAATATATTTTCGATCGCTTTTGAGACAACAACTAAAAAAGCCGATCTACTTGCGGCTGGTGCATCTCTTGTTTTACCTGACTACACATTTATTAACGATGCCATGTTGGCATAATAATTTTTTTACTTTTTTGGTATGAAATCATTATTTTCAAATAAGAGGGCGCTAGATTGGTTCGATAAATATTTAAGGTACTGTGATTACCTTGCCGCTGCGCAATTATATTTGAAAGATAACGTATTTCTTTCTCGTGAACTTAAACCTAGTGACATTAAAGAGCGTGTTTTGGGCCATTGGGGTACTGTTCCGGGACTAACGTTTATGTATTCTCATGCAAATTATTTATTGAGCCAGCATAAAGAGGCCAATATGATTTTTATAGTTGGTCCGGGACACGGTGCTCCGGGAATTCAAGCCACTCTTTTTGCCGAAAATTCAATTTCAGAGGTGTATCCGGAGTACCCTAGAAATGCTAAAGGTACTCACGATTTTGCAAAAGGATTTAGCTGGCCAGGACGTTTTCCTAGTCATTTAACTCCTATGAGTCCAGGGAGTATTTTAGAAGGAGGTGAGCTTGGTTATTCGCTTTCTACAGCCTACGGTGCTGTTTTTGATAATCCTGATTTAATTGCTGTTTGCGTTGTTGGTGATGGAGAAGCCGAGACAGGGCCGCTTGCTGCAGCTTGGCACTCAAATAAGTTTTTGAATCCTCAAGAGTCGGGTGCAGTTTTGCCAATTTTACATGACAATGGTTACAAAATTTCTGGGCCTACATACATGAGTGCGATGAGTGATAAAAATCTTACAAAAATGTTCGAGGGCATGGGATATATTGTGCGAATTGTTGAAGAAGGAAACATGCACGAAAAAATGATGGATGCTATGGATTGGGCGTACGGGAAAATTCGCGCGATTCAAATGAAGGCTAGGGGATACGGAAACAATAATCCTTTTAGTTCTAAAGTTGTAAAAGGAAAACCTCAAACTTTTATGCCTGAGTGGCCAATGATTATTTTACGCAGCCCGAAAGGTTGGCACGGAGTTAAGGAGTTGAAAGGCAAGAAAGTTGAAGGAAATTTCAGGTCACATGGAATTCCTCTTGGTGATGTTTTAACTAATAAAGATTCTTTCGCCCTACTTAAAAAATGGCTTGAATCCTATAAAATCGGCGAATTGGTAGACGGTAATGGATCACCAAAAAAAGAAGTTTTGGAATTTGTTGCCACAGGAAAACGCCGCATGGGTCGCACTCCTTACGCGTATGGCGGTGACGTTCGCAAGGCTTTAATTATGCCAAAAACAAGCGCATATGAGGTAAAGGTTAAGGTTCCGGGAGAGGCGATTGATCGAAATACAGAAGTTGGCGCAAAGTTTATGCGTGATATTTTTAAGCTGAATAAAAAACAGGCTAACTTTAGATTTTTCTGTCCCGATGAAACAGACTCAAATAAAATGTCTCCGCTTTTTGAAGTCACTGGCAGACCGTTTATGTTACCACTTAAATCGTACGATGAGCGCATGGATCCTAAGGGGCGCGTAATGGAAATTTTGAGTGAACACACTTTGCAAGGATGGATGCAGGGATTTGTTTTAACTGGTCGCCATGGTGTTTTTGCAACGTATGAAGCATTTGCTCAAATTATTTCGAGCATGGTAGATCAACATGCTAAATTTATTAAGCAGTCGCTAAAATTGGCTTGGAGAAAGCCGATTTCTTCACTCAATTATATTTTGACAAGTGTAGGTTGGAGGCAAGAACACAATGGTTATTCTCATCAAAATCCTGGATTTATTTCAAGTGTTTTAGAAAAACATGGGCAATTTTGTTCGGTATATTTTCCCGCAGATGCAAATTCAACTTTGGTAACTCTTGAAGATTGTTTAGCTCGCACAAATAGTATTAACGTGATTGTCGTCGATAAACAAGAGATGCCCCAATGGCTAACTTTAAAGCAGGCATATGAGCAACATAAAACAGGTATTGGTATTTGGAAATTCATTCACGATGGTTGGGAATCTCCAGATGTTGTTTTGGCTTCAATTGGCGACCATTTGACTATCGAGGCTGTTGCTGCCGCAAAGCTAATTAAAGAGCTCGCACCAGAAATAAATATTCGATTTGTGAATATTTCTGAACTTACGGCGCTTGGAGTTGGTGATGAAAAGGTAGTTTCAAAAATCAATTTGAGCGATTATTTAACAGAAACTGTGCCTGTCGTTATTAATTTTCATGGGTATGTCGGCGATATTTATAAAATGCTTTGGGGCAAAATAAATTCTGATCGTGTATCGGTTCATGGATACAGTGAAGAGGGAACTACAACTACTCCTTTCGATATGCATGTGCGCAATCAGACAAGTCGATTTCACATTGCAATTGATGCATGTGCGCGTGCTGCTAAGTCGAATACCGCGCTAGAAAGCGCTGCAAAAAAAGTCTCTGAATTCTGCACACAGAAACTTAATGCTCATCAGAAATACATTGCGAAGTACGGGAAAGATATGGCTTTATAGGTAATCGGTGTGATTTTCTCAGCCGTTTATCAGTTCAATGTTCGCTAGTTAAGCTGCTGCCTTTTCTATCGCTAAAAGCAGTTCGTTTGGTTCATTGATAAGTGCATCGGGTTTAGACCTAGCGAGGGCTTCTTTTGTGTTGAATCCCCATGCAACTGAAATGATTTTTATTCCCGACTTGTGAGCCGCCTCTATATCGCGTGTTTCGTCTGCAACGTATATAACATCGTCTTTTATAAGGTTGTTTTTTTTGAGAAGGCGATTTATTGCTTTGTGTTTTCCAAACAAATGTTTTTCGCTAAAAATAAAATCAAATAGTTTATCAACTTCGTTTCTTTGCAGAAAAGATTTAACATTATCGTGCGAATTCGATGTCAAAATTCCCAGTGAATATTTATCTGATTTAATCTTTATTAACTCTTCAATTATATGCGGAATAGCCTTTATTGTACGCATTTTTGAGTTTAGCTCCTCTCTCATTCTTAATAGGATTTTAGGCAGTTTAAAGAAAGTAACTCCGTAATCCTGTAAAAATTCTTGTGGTCGTCGATCTCTCAATTCATCTACTTTTGAAAGTGGTACCGGAAGGCATTCGTATTCATGCGCGATTGAGTTGTAGAGTGCGACTCCTGTATTTAGTGTATCTGCCAGGGTTCCGTCAAAGTCGAATATTATTGTTTTTCTCATCTGGGTTGATTAACTCACGTATCTTACTCGATACAGAGCTTCTGGCCAAGTTTCTAATTAATTCATCGTTTTTGCAGGATTATTCTATTTTGGTTGTAACCATATCATGGCTGCGATAAAGTACTTTCGTGCCCGGGTGGCGAAACGGCAGACGCGCTACGTTCAGGTCGTAGTGAGAGCAATCTCATGAGGGTTCAAGTCCCTTCTCGGGCACCAATTCGTTTTCTATTGATCTTTACCTTAACTGAAGTATAATCGGTGGGCGTTTTGAATGAACGCAACACTTGGGGGCGCTTAGCTCAGTTGGCTAGAGCATCTCGTTTACACCGAGAGGGTCAGGGGTTCGAATCCCTTAGCGCCCACCATAAAATTTTTGAACATTATTCTTGTAGAGTAGTGTTTTTTTGTTCGCCAAATTTTTTCAAAGAAATCACGGACAATGAGCAAAAAGTTCTCGCCAATCAATTTCTCTCACAAAAAAACACGGATGGTTAGTCCGTGTTTTAAAATTTGGTGTAAATGAAATGCCTATTTCTTCAGCCCATAAACATTTCTACCAACACGTTCGAAAATTGGCTTGTTCTTTAGGTTTAGCACGATAGTAATTTTTTTAACTTGTCGGCGGCGAAGTACCTCTTTAACAATTTCATCACGGTCTAGAGGCCCTTTTTCTGACAAGATTGAAATAATTACATCTGCAACAGTTCCATCGTTATAGCCCCATGTACGAAGCGCGTAAATTCCACGGCCGATAAGAACAAAAGCTTGGTCGCGAATCAATTCATTATGAACCGCTTGAACATTGATTGGTTTAGAATCGAATTTCAGCTCTGCAATGCGGTTTGAAATTTCAACGTAATGTAGTGGTTTTTGAGCCTCAGAAAGAATGTATAGGATTTTGTCGCGTAGCGTTCGAGGATTTATATCTCTCCACTCTGAAAGTCCAACTCCTTTTTTAACAAGTTTAATTCGTCTATCAAGTTCAAGAATAGAGTGAATAAATTGTTTGCTGATTTTTCGGCCATTCTCTTTTTCGCTTGCTTCTGTAACTTCGTCTAGCAGAACAACGGACTGTTTATGGCTCAAGAATCTGATTGCCCATTCGCATAATTTTGCAATTTCGTTTTTTTCAATTGTCTTTAATTTGAAAAACGGATGTGCATAAATAGTATTTGGAACTCTCTCAAGATTTGAATCTAATTCAAGAGATAATCTCATTGCAGAAACATCTGCCTGAGATGGGTCGCTTAGCAAAGTTATCATTTCTGAGAAAAGTCTTTGCTCTTGAATAACTCCTTCATATTTCTGAATAATTGAGTTTCCGAGAGCATTTAATTGATTTAGTCGTGTGTTGCTAACATTTCTAGCAAGTTTCTTAAGTGCGTTTTTTTCAATTTGTCGAATTCGTTCACGTGTTACGCCAAATTCTTTACCAATACTTTCAAGCGTTGCATGTGGCTTACTATTTAGGCTATATCGATTTTCAATAATGTGTTTCTCTTTTGGAGAAAGTAATATTAGCAAATTGTTAATCAGGTCTTTTGCCTCTGATAGAACGCTGACAGCCTGAGACTGGTCTTGTGTTTGCATATATAATTTTAAGGTTAGCTTACAATCGTACATTCTACGAGTTGTTGTTACATAGTCAAATTAGGGTACTGATATGACTACGACTCAATTTTACCGCTTAACAAAAGCCTAAATCATGCTTGTTGTATTTTAATAACAACACAATTCTAATATAATTCAATGTTATTTTAACAGTACAGTTCTAGTAATTGTTTTGCTTAGTTCTACCGCAGGCTGATTTTCGTAATTTAATTCAAACATCATTCCGAGTGCTGCAACTTGAATTTCGAAAAATAGGAATAATTTTACAACAGTAATTGCGGTGTCAGCGGCGGTTTTTATTTCGGCAAACGGAATTTTCTTTTTTGAAAAGGCTCCTAAAACTCCTTTATATTCTGCATCGAATAGTTCGTTTAGGCTGTATTTTAGGCCATTAATTTTCGCCGTTTTATTAGTGTCTGGTTTTATGAAAACATAAAATTTATCGAGAGGGCCATCGAGGAATAATTGCAATTGTGCATGTTGGTCTTTCACTCCAACGGCTTTTAAAGGAGTTATTCCAATATTTCTTTTCTTTCCTATGCTTTCAGAGAGTAGTTGTATGTACCAATCCGCAAAATAATTTAGAGCTTCGCTATATATAAACAGTGGAAGTATGTTCTTGTCGTGCTGGTAGTGCCAGCCTGTTACATATGCCAATTTAACTGCACTCAAAATATCTACATTATTCAAATGTTTTAAAAGGGCGAAAACATCTATTCCGCTTGCCAATATTGGTAGTAATCCAACTGGAGTAAGTACAGAAAATCTACCGGGGACATCGGCTGAACATTTGAATATCGATGTCACCCCATATTTTTTAAGCAATGTCATAAGCGAACTGTTTTCGTTTTCACTTATTCCAATAATTAGTTTGGAGTCGATTTTTTTCGCTAGTAAAATTCGAGAAAGAGCATCTACTTCTACAGTTTCACCGGACTTGCTTACGATGAAAAAAAGAGTTTTTGTAAGCGGCGCGGTATTTATGTATTCCTGAACAAAAGCTGGGTCTACATTGTCGAGAAAATCCATATTTCTTACCCCGCATGCATGTGCTAATGCTTTAGTTCCAAGACTTGAACCGCCTAGGCCAACAACGCAGATTCTTTCATAGGAGGGGAGTTTCAATCCTTTAAATTTCAAAAGTATCGAATTAGTTTCTTCACTGAATGGTGCTTTAAAAAACGGCTTTTCTTTAATTAATGTTGCAAGTAGTGCTAATGAGCCTTCTTGTGAATGAAGTGCTTTCTCTAATGATTTTGGTTGTTCGTGAAAATTGAGTTTCATTACTGACAATATTGAAGAAAATATTTAATGACAGATTCGTCGTCTTTAATCTCGGTTGGAATTCGTCTAAGGCCTTGAATAACGTGAGAACGCTTGTATCCAAGAGAAGTAAGCGCGTGAATAAGTTCATCATTTGTTTCATGAACAGTCATTTTTGTGTAATTGAGAGCTGGTTCGCCAATCTCCATTATTTTGCTTGATAGATCTACACAAATTCTCTCAGCTGTTTTTTTGCCAATTCCAGGGAGTTTTGTAAGAAAAGGAATGTCTTTGTGAGCAATTGCATTCTGTAGATTTTCAAGAGGGGCGCTTAACATTTCTAATCCGGTTCTTGGGCCAATTCCTGAGACGCTAATAAGCATTTTAAAAATGTTCATTTCACGTTCAGACGGAAGCCCAAAAAGTGACAGGTCGTCTTCTCGTACATTTGTATGAATACAAAATTCGTATTCATTGCCGAGTTCAAGTCTTTCAATAAGTCCACGTGGCGCGTGAACTTCGTAGCCAACGTTATTTACGTTTAGCAGAACAGTTTTTTCACGCTTCGATAATAGTATTCCCTTTAAATATCCGATCATGTCAAAAGAATAGTTCAAGCGATTGGCAAAGTAAAGAAACGTGTAAAATAAGAAAATCAAACGGTGTTCAATTCGTCCCACCACTGAGCAAAATGTGTGGTTTTCATGCGTTTGTATAAAGCCTTTGCAGATTTTGTTTTGAGAACTTTTGAGCCATTCTCGAGCCAGCGTTCCGCCGCTTTGTATCCGTTATCTAGGTGTTCTTTAGCCTCAAACATGGTTTCTAATAAATCTGCGTCGCGCGCGATGTGAGAGTCGGTTGTTTTTTGTTCATGGAATTCAAGCCACAACGATCGAATCTTTTCTCGGATTTCTGGTGGGAGAGGTTCTGTCTGCTCTAACATTGCATTTTTCTCACCTGGTTGCATTTTTATGTAGCGCATCGCGATGCGATGCGCGTCGCCAACTCTAATTTCGCCAATATCGTGAAATACGCACATAAGAGATACATGTTCAGCATTTCCACCTTCGCAAAAGGCCAGCATAAGCCCGATTTGTGCGGCCCGCGCCGTATGATCGGCAAGTGAATCAGGGTGTTTGATTCCTGCAAACTTTGTTCCGCAGTGCTCAAACTTTTTCATTAGACCAAGCTCGAAAAAAAAGTTAACGAGATTTTTTGAAGAATCTGTCATAAAGTGAGGTAAAGGTATTATTGGCTATAGAAAGGCGAATTTCTGACATTAGCTGCATTAAATAATTAACATTATGAATTGATAGAAGCCTTGCACCTAAAATTTCTTTTTCTCTCATAAGGTGTTTTATATAAGACCGGCTGTGGTTTTTGCATGCGTAGCATGAACATTTTGACGAAAGAGGATTTTGGTCTTTTGCGAACTCAGGTTTATCTATTGCTGTTCTAACTCCATCGATATTCCAAAAACATCCGTGGCGCGCAAGTCGAGTTGGAATAACACAATCGAACATATCTATACCTGCTGCAACTCCTCTTACAAGGTCGTCCGGTTCCCCAATTCCCATTAAATAATGAGGCTTTGATTCAGGTAGTAGTGGTGCGACAAAATCGGTAACTCTCCACATTTCTTCTTTGCCTTCACCGACAGCAACTCCGCCGATTGCGATTCCAAATGGGTCAGCGTCGAGACAGGCTTTTGCAGACTCTTCACGTAAATCTAAATGAAGTCCGCCTTGAATTATCGGGAACAATGTTTGATCTTTTCTGGTCTGTGCTTTTTGGCAACGTGCAAGCCAGCGGTGTGTTCGTTCCATCGATTTTCGTGTGTATTCTTTATCTGCATCGTGAGGAGGGCATTCGTCGAAAGCCATCATAATATCTGCGCCAAGTTTTTCTTGAATACCGATTGCTTCTTCGGGGCTTAAAAAATGAGTGCTTCCGTCGATGTGCGATTTAAAAGTAACGCCTTCTTCTGTGATTTTTCTTAGGCCTTTTAGTGAGAAAACTTGAAAACCTCCTGAGTCCGTTAGCATTGGGCGATCCCAATTAATCCACTTGTGAAGGCCACCCATTTCGGCAACCAAATTTGCCCCTGGGCGAAGCATAAGGTGATAGGTGTTCCCTAAAATAATTTCACAACCGAGTTCTTTTAGTTCGTCATTTGTGAATGTTTTAACTGTTGCTTTCGTTCCACATGGCATGAAACATGGTGTAGCAATTTCGCCGTGTGGAGTTTTTAGCGTTCCAGTTCTGGCTTTTGTTGAGCGGTCTCGGTTGGTTATTGTGAATGAGAAAGGCATTTGTTGATAGAGGATTTATAATGAGTAGATCTATTAATGAGGCGCGAAATAGCGCAGCTATTTCGCGCCAGTAAACATTTCTCCAATAATTTCTTCTAGCGATGTTTCATGAATAGAAATGTCTTCAACTTCTTTTCGGTCGAGAAGTTGTTGAGTTACATTTTTTACATTTTCACGCGCAACCGCCATTCGTAGAATAGTGCTGCTGTTCTCAATTACTTTCCCCATTTTTGCCGCGTCGTCGTGCGAAATTTTTGACTCAACTTTAACTTCAATCACCTTGGTTTTTGAAAATCTTTCAGTGAGATTTTTAACACTACCATCGTACATTAATTCTCCATGATTAATAATTATCACGCGTTCACATAGTCGGCGAATATCTTCCATGTAATGAGATGTCAGAATAATCGTGGCTCCTGATTTTTTGTTGTATTCATGCAGAAATTCGCGGATGTTCTTTTGTGAAACAACGTCGAGGCCGATTGTTGGTTCGTCGAGAAATAGTACCTCTGGCCTATGCAACAGTGCCGCTGCCAGTTCGCATTTCATTCTTTCACCGAGTGATAATTTTCGAACCGGTTGGTCAATAATTTTTTGTATGTTCAGCAATTCAACAAGTATGTTTTTTTGCTCTTCGTAAATTTTGTCTGGAATCTCATATACGGCTTTGTTGAACTCAAAACTTTCAATTACTGGCAAATCCCACCATAATTGATTTTTTTGCCCCATTACTAAT
>JAHFJU010000104.1 GCA_023245725.1 Candidatus Peregrinibacteria bacterium | reverse complement strand
GATGAGACAAAGTGTTCAGGACTTTTTCGCGATCGAACGCCTATCTGCATAAAGTAATAGATACAGTATGACTACGAATTCAAACGAATCACAATCTGCAATAATTCCAGAACTTAATGAAGGCTCACATTCGCACTCAGCTGCGAATTTACTTACATCTCAAAAAGCATTGAGAGCTGTGATAACTTCTTCAATTATTCTGTTCGTTGGTTCAATTTTGCAATTTATAGTTGTGTTAATGTCAGGTAGCGTTTCGTTACTTTCAGATACGATTCACAATTTCAGTGACGCAGCTACTGCGATTCCTCTTAGTTTCGCATTTATTATCGGAAGAAAAAAACCGAGTGAAAAATTCAATTATGGATACGGGAAAATGGAAGATCATGCAAGCGTGATTATTCTCCTTTTCATGATTTCGAGTGCGATTTACGCGACGTACATTTCGATTAAACGATTTTATAATCCATCACCGGTTGAACATGTCGGAATTGTAATTATAGCCGCATTAATAGGATTTATTATCAATGAAGGGGCTGCGATTTTTCGCATAAGAGTCGGCAAACAGATTCACAGCGAGGCGCTCATTACAGACGGAAAACACGCGCGAATGGACGGGTTCACAAGCCTTGCCGTGATTTTTGCGGCGATTGGGTCAATGCTCGGGTATCCGGAATCTGATTCTGTAATAGGAATAATTATTTCAATAGTGATTTTTCATTCTGTTTGGGAGTCAGCAAAAGAGGTCTACACAAGAATGCTCGACGGAGTGAACCCCGAAATAATTTCTCAACTTAAGAATGTAGTTAAAACAATTTCAGGAGTTGAAGAGATTTCTGAAACTCGCGCAAGATGGGTTGGGCATAAGTTAATGGCAGAGGTAAATGTTGCGGTAAATCCTCATTTAACAGTTGAAAAAGGGCACGAGATTGCTCTTAATATCGATAGAGAACTTAAAAAACAACTTTCTTTTATATCAATGGTTGTGGTACATATTGACCCTCTGCATACCTCTGGCGAACGTCATCACCATGGAGCGTAGTAGGCCAAAAATATGTCGGAAATTTCTACAGTAATTTGGGACGGAGACAACACACTTTGGGACTGGATGGAATACGCGGTTCCAGCATACGAAGCAATGTGTGCTGAAATTGCGCGAATTTCAGGAAAAAGTGAAGACGAAACTGCAGAGGCGATGAAAGTTTTTTATACATCAAAAGGTACTATTGAAGATGCTGGACTAATTCAGGGGCTACAGTCATCAGGATTTTTTAATGAGGTTGGAGGATTTGACATTGGGAAAACTGTGCAGCGCGTACAAAGAATATTTAGTAATGTACGAAGTAAAAACCTTAACGTTTATGAAGGAATTACCGATTCTGTAAGGCAAATACATAATCGAGGAATCAGACAAATATTACTTACGGATGCGCCGCTGGTTCAGGCAAACGGGCGCATGAAACATACAAAATTAAGAGGATATTTTAGTGATATACATGCAATGCCGGCAGCAGTTATTCCTAATTTACATAACCGATTTAGAGAAACTGAATCGAGCGTTATAACTAATCCTGCTAATCATGTTTTGACTGGCGAAAAACCACACACAGATCTGGCGGCGATATTGAGCATGACTCGCGATGAAATTGCAGCAACAGTCGCCATTGTTGGCGATAACGACTCAAAAGATATGGAGCTAGCAAGACAATTCAACTGCGTTGGCATTCATGCAGAATACGGCGCTGCTCAAGCTGAATTAGTACAGAGACTTCAAAAGTTTGCTCCTCCACGTGTAGCACGAAGAAATATGCAGATTGGGGACTCTCCACAAAACTCAGGAACAGAGAAAAGAACCGGCGCGACAAAAATAATGCAGGCAAAATCTCCTCATGAAATAATGGGATTATTGTTTGATCGCTAACAAACTAGCTATTTCTTTTTCCATGCAACAGCATATCTACAGCGTGCTGCATTGAACCTGCCTGAATCACCTCTCCTGAATTCACAAAGTAAATTTCATCTGCGTTTTCGATTGTATTCAGTCGATGCGCGATAACAACAAGCGTTGTCTCTTTAGGAAGTTTTTTTAGAATTTCTTCTAAAATTTGTTCCGTTACAGTATCTATGTTTGCTGTAGCCTCATCTAAAATAATCAACTCAGGGCATCGCAAAACCGCACGAATAAATGCAATAAGCTGCTTTTGTCCAAGACTAAGCGCGTTGCCTGTTGCAGTGACAGTAGCAGCTAACTTTCCATCGAAACGTGTTAACAATGACTCAAGACCATGCTCAGAGATTACTTTTTCGAGCTGATCATTCGAAAGTTTTTCGTACTCCTCATTGCCGTAGATAATATTATCGCGAACAGTTCCGGTAAAAAGAAATGGTTCTTGCAGAATAAATCCTATTTTTTTGGCACGCACCGAAGCTTCGTATGATCGAATATCACTGCCGCCTAAGAAAACAGTGCCTTTTGTAGGGTCATACAAACGCGCGATCAATGAAGCTGTGGTCGTTTTTCCGCCTCCGGTAGGACCAACCAGCGCATATTTTTTACCACGCTCAAAAGCCAAATTTATATGATGCAAAACTTCTTTTCCGTTCGGATATGAAAATGAAACATTCTTGAATTCAAGAACATAGTTGGGCGAACTCGACGTTACATCTGTAGTAATTTCTAAATCTGAATTGAGCATTAATATTGAGTGGATTCTATCCCAGCTGGCGAAAGCCGTTTGAAAACTTGCCCAAAGCGCGGCCATTTGGCGCAAAGGGTCGTACATTCTTCCAACATACGAAAGAAAACTAATCAACACACCAAGAGAGAAATTACCGCTTGATATAAGCGAAAGGCCGAAAGAAATTACTGATATTTGCGCAATGTTTGAAGCGAGCCCATATGTAGGTGTGAGTGTATTATTTGCAATACCAGCACCAATAGCGGTTTTATAGTTCGCATCATTTACCTCAGCGAATTTTTCTCTGAAATAATCACGACGATTGAAAGCCACAACTACTTTAAAGTTGTCTATACTTTCAGAAACCTCCGCACTCATTCCTCCAACATTTTTCAGACTGGCTGCGTTTTTTCGTTTAATCCAAGCCGAAATCGACTGCGTAAAAATCAGCAGAAAAATCGCCGGAGCAACTGCGACCAGTCCAACTCCCCAATTTATAGTAAGCAAAAATATAGCAGCACCAAGAATTGAAAAGGTATTCGCGACAAACTGCACCAAACTTTGCGAGAAAAATTGATTAAGTTTATCGGTGTCATTGTTAATACGAGAGATCAAATCACCTGCTTTATTCTGATTAAAAAAAGCTACCGGCAGTTCCTGCAATTTATTAAAAATTGCATTTCTCAGCTTAAATAAAACATTTTGCCCAACGCGCCCCATTATTAACGTCTGAAAATAACTCGTGATTACGGCACAAATATAAATTGCCAAAATTATTAGTGATGACGTTAACACACCGTTGTAGTCGCCTTTCTGAATAGAGTTATCGACAGTGTGACCGATCATAATCGGCGCAACCAGATTCAACCCAGAGGTTAAAAAGGCAGCGACAATACCAAGCGTAATGTATTTTCTCTGGCCAACGAGCAACGGCAAAAATTTCTTAACAGACGAGGCCAAACTCGTTTTTTTAATTGATGAAGTATGTAAATCGTAGTTATTCATAGTTATTAGTGCTCTTTTGAGAGTCGAAAATCTGTGCGTATTCAGGCGAAGTAGCGAGAAGTGTTTTATGAGTCCCAGAGGCAATTAGCTCAGATTCCATCATAAGAATTATTTTATTGTATTCTTCTATAGCAGAAATTTTTTGCGTCACAGAAACAAGAGTAATTCCCGGATAATTTTTCATGAGATTTGAAAGGATTTTTTTCTCAGTTTTGTTATCTACACGTGCAGTAAAATCGTCGAGAAGCAAAATTTTCGGATTCAATGCGAGCGCTCGCGCGAGCATTATGCGCTGTTTTTGGCCACCAGAAAGGCTAGCGCCACGTTCAGAGATTATTGTATCTAGACCATCTGGCAGAGAAGAAATAAAATCATCAAGCTCGGCTGTTTCAATAGCCTTTGCTAAATCTTGCTCGCTTGCTACACCTCCAAATGCAATATTTTCTCTCAAAGATAGATTGAAAATAATACTGTCTTGAAATACAAAACCAATTTGGCGGTGCAATACAGTAGCATCGTAGTCACCGATCCGCTCACCGTTCATAGTTATGGTTCCATTTGTCGGTGATATAAGCCGAATAAGCAAATGTAAAATCTGCGTTTTTCCTGCGGCGGTTGGCCCAATAATGGCAGTCATAGTATGCGGCTCAATTTCAAATGACACATTTTTAAGCGCA
>JAHFJU010000025.1:11482-17104 GCA_023245725.1 Candidatus Peregrinibacteria bacterium | reverse complement strand
GGTATTAAAGAGCACTCTGTATTTCCAGAAATCCTTTCTGAAGATATTAGCAAGGTTCACGGCGTTCAAATTAACATACGTACCTCTGCTGGTAACAATGATGACGCACGAGAACTCCTTACAGCACTTGGATTCCCATTCAAAAAATAACTCACTCTAGACGTTCACAACTTCTCTAACTTCTCCCACTCCCATGGCTCGATTAGCACTCAAAGTAAAGCAGAAACGTAAACTCGATAACTTCCTTAAAGAACTATCACAGGGTAAAAAACCTACGTTCCCAACTAAGGTTTACAACCGATGCAAACTCTGTGGAAGACGTGGTGGTTATATGAGAAGATTCGAACTCTGCCGTATTTGTTTCCGTGAAAAGGCTCTGTTCGGACTAATTCCGGGAATTCGCAAGAGCTCTTGGTAATCAGTAAAATGTACTTTAAATAACTCTTCTCCCTCTCAAAATTTCTACTTAACTCTCCTATGCTAACCGATACAATTGCACAATTCCTGACAACACTTCGAAACGCTTCGAAGGCAAAACATGAAACAGTAACTGTTAGATCAACAAAAATGATCAAAGCAATAAGTTCTGTATTAGTTAAAAGAGGATTTGTTAAAAGCATTCGCGTAATCGAGATTCCAACCCGTGGCAATCGCTCAACAGTGAATGGCATCCTAATCACTCTCGATCAAGAACGCGATGCATTAAGCCTAACTAGAGTTAGCAAGCCCGGACAGAGAATTTACAGAAACTATACAGAAATCCGAGCCGTCAGAAATGGCTTTGGTATCGGAATTATATCTACTTCAAAAGGAGTTATTGCAGATTCAGAAGCTCGCAAATTAAAAATTGGCGGTGAATATATCTGTAAAGTATTCTAGTCGCCCTCACCACTAATCCTGTTTACTACACCCTATTTTCTCTCTCTATGTCACGTATCGGAAAACAACCTATAGCAATTCCATCAGGAGTCGAACTCACTGTAAAAGATGGACTCGTAACTGTTAAAGCCAGCAAAGGAACCCTTTCACTTCAAGTACACCCTCGCATTACTGTAACTATTGAAGCAGGGGTTGTAACAGTTAATAAAAACGGTGAAGAAATTTTAGATAACGCACTTCACGGACTTACAAGAACACTTATAAATAATATGGTTATTGGTGTAACTAAAGGATTCTCGAAAGACCTTGAAATTCAAGGAGTTGGTTACCGTGTTGCTTTGAAAGGAAAAAATCTTGATTTCGCACTTGGATTTTCTCACCCAGTTGAGTTTAAAGCGCCAGAAGGAATTACATTCGAAATCGACAAAGATAAGAAAAACATCATCAAAGTTAATGGTGTAAGCAAAGAATTAGTAGGACAAACTGCTGCTAAAATCCGTTCACTTCGCCCACCAGAGCCTTACAAAGGAAAAGGTATTCGCTATCTCGGTGAAGTTGTACGCAAGAAGGCTGGTAAAGCTGCAGCAACTGCAAAATAATCACCCGAATTAATTCAATCATAAAGACAATCAACTCTAAAAACTTTCTACTTTCCACTGATCACTCACTATGAATAAAACTCCTGCACAAAAACGAGAATTTAGACGCTCTCGCATTAGAGCAAAACTAAATGGAACAGAGTCACGACCTCGATTGGTAGTTTTCCGCAGCCTTTCGTCAATCTATGCTCAGCTTATTGATGACACTAAAGGAAAAACAATTGTGTCAGAACACGATCTCAAATCTAACGATAAAATTACGAAGACTGAAAGTGCAAAAGCAGTTGGTGTAGCTATAGCAAAAAAAGCAACTGCAAAAGGAATTACAGAATGCGTGTTTGATAGAAACGGTTACATGTATCATGGACGCACAAAGGCTCTTGCTGAAGGAGCTCGTGAAGGCGGTCTAAAATTCTAATTATAAATTTCTTCTCTTCTTCCCTACTTCCTATACCCTTACTAATATGCCTAAAGGCGGTCAAGACAACAATAATAACAAGCAACAAGGTGGCCGAAATAACAATCAACGCCGCAACAATAATCGCAGAGAACCTTCTGAATACGAAGAAGAGGTATTGCAAATTGACCGAGTTACCCGTGTGGTAAAAGGAGGTCGCCGTCTACGTTTTAGAGCAACTGTTGTTATTGGAAACAAGAAAGGAAAAGTTGGGCTTGGAATCGGAAAATCTAACGAAGTTGTTGTAGCAATTCAAAAAGCTATAAGACAAGCTAAGAAAGATATGGTTATTGTTCCTATGCAAGATGGAACAATTCCTCATGAGATTAAAGTAAAATTCAAGAGCGCACGAATCCTATTAATGCCTGCAGGAAAAGGTACAGGTATTATCGCAGGTGGAGCAGTTCGCCGCATTATGGAACTTTCTGGTGTTCGCAATCTTCTATCGAAAATGCTTGGAACTTCAAACGCTATTACCAATGCAAAAGCAACTATGGTCGCTCTTTCAAAACTAAAGGCACGAAAAGTAATTGGACAGAAAGCGCCGGTAATTGCTGCCAAGGCAACTGAAACACCAGCTCCTGCTCCAGTGCAAGCCACGAAATAATAATTCAGAAATTTACATATACAGTTAAACTGACTCCCCAATCAACTTATCACTATGCTTTCCCACTCAACTCTCAAACCAGCACAAGGATCACGCAGAAAAAAACGATTACTCGGTCGTGGCGATGGCTCAGGACATGGCTCGTATTCTACTCGAGGATGTAAAGGTCAATCATCACGTTCTGGTGGTGGCACAAAACCCGGATTCGAAGGCGGACAGACTCCTCTTATTCGCCGCTTGCCAAAAATTCGTGGTTTCAATAACCCAAATAGAACTAGCTACCAGGTTATTAACGTTTCACAATTAGAAGTATGCGATGCTGGATCACTCGACACTGTAGCTCTTTTTGAGAAAGGATTGCTTTCAAGCAAAACTCTTCCAATCAAGTTACTTGCTGACGGAGAAGTTACGAAAAAATTCACAATCACTGTTGATGCAGCTTCAAAAACTGCAATTGAAAAAATTGAGGCTCAAGGCGGAAAAGTTATTGTTTCTAAACTTCCACCAAAAGCTGATAAGTAAAAACCACTATTTCAGTGGCTTTTTTCGATGTAATCTTAAAAAAGAATTATCACATGTTTAAAAAACTTTCACAGGTATTCCGCTCTCCAGACATGCGCAAAAAGATTTTCTTTACTCTTGGCGCACTTCTTTTATTTAGACTAACTACACAAGTCACTCTTCCGGGGGCTAACCTAGATGCAATCAGAGCCATATTTGCACAGAATAATCTCCTCGGAGTTTTTTCAGCACTTACAGGTGGAAGCGCACACAATTTTTCGATTGTGCTTATGGGAGTGTCTCCTTATATCAATGCCTCTATTATTATCCAGCTTTTGGCTGTTATAATTCCTAAATTCGAGTCTCTTTCTAAAGAAGGACCAGAAGGCCAACGAACACTCAATAAATATACAAGATGGTTGGCTGTTCCTCTCGCACTTCTACAGTCATATGGAACAATAGCTCTTCTAAATTCGCAATCTCAGTTACCGATAGTTGAGAACATTCAGAATCCAATGGTTATAATTCCTATTATGATTACAGCTACAGCAGGCACAATGTGGCTTATGTGGTTGGGTGAAATTATTACAGAAAAAGGAATTGGAAATGGAATTTCTCTTATAATCTTTGCTAATATCGTCTCTGGTATTCCACAAATTATTGCTCAAGGACTTTTTGTTGGACAAGTAGATTCAAGCGCATTTATCCCTTTTGTTGGAAACATTTTGTTCACAATTATCATGTTGGTTATGATCGTTCTTATGACAGAGGGAGAACGACGAATTCCGATTACATATGCTGGTCAAAAAATGCAGCTTGGAGCAAATCAGTCTAACCTTCCTATTAAAATCAATCAGGCAGGAATGGTTCCAATCATCTTTGCCGTTTCACTTATTAACTTTCCGGGATTAGCTGGCCAATTGATGCAGCGTGCAGCAAGCGCAAGAATTAGGGGAATCGGAGAGGCTCTAATATCATTCTTCAATCCTTCAAGCGTTACTTACCTTGCTTTGTATTTTATTTTCATCGTTTTGTTCACCTACTTCTACGTCTCAATTACATTCAATCCGAAACAAATTGCCGAGAACATTCAGAAGCGCGGCGGATACATTCCGGGGATTCGTCCTGGAACACAGACTGTTCAATACATTTCAAAAATCTCTACTAGACTAACATTGTTCGGAGGATTGTTCCTTGCTTTCATAGCGTTGGCACCAAGCCTTTTGAACAACTATGTATTTAAGGCAGCAAGCTCTGGTTCAGTTGCAAACCTTATCTCTGGTGCAGGCATGATCATTATAGTTGGTGTTGTTCTTGACCTAGTTCGTCAGGTAAACGCACAGTTGATCATGCATGATTATGATAAGTTGGTTTGAGTAATAAGGCATAGTTCGTTTGTACAATATTGTTATTAAAAAAAAGCGAAGCGTCTATGATATAGGCCTTCTCTTTTTTAATGTTCACTTGCTTTCTTTTTCTCTGATCTTTAATCTGTCACCCATGGATTACATTCTTTTCGGAATTCAGGGTGCAGGTAAAGGCACACAGGCGAAATTTCTAGCACAACAAACAGGCGCACAATATTTTGAAACTGGCGGTGAGCTTCGCAGACTTTCAAGCGAAGACTCCCCTCTTGGTAAAAAAATAAAATCGATTATTGAAGCCGGCCACCTTGTACCAAATGAGGTTGTTATGGAGATTGTTGCAAACTTTGTGACTATGACAGTTTCTAAAAATAGTGACTCGTGCTCTATTATTTTTGATGGAATTCCACGCAACATGGAACAGAGCGATACATTCGTTGCACTGCTAAACCAGTACAATCGAAATTTTACAGGTCTATACTTCGAGCTCTCGCGCGAGGCGGCAGAAAATCGCTTACTAAAGCGCAGAATCTGCAAAAGCTGTAAAACTGTGTATCCTTCAATGTATACAAATATCGTCTGTGAAAAATGTAATGGAGAATTGATTACTCGCGCCGACGACAATGCTGAATCAATAAAAACTCGAATCGAAATTTTTTATAAAGAGACCGTTCCTGTTGTAGAAAAATGGAGAGGACTCGACAAAATGATTTCTATAAATGCTGACCAATCAATTGAGGCAGTAACCGAAGAAATGAAAAGAAAAATATAGAATAATTAGGCTTTAAATATACTTAGTAATTTCTTTCGCCACTTGGCTCACTCCCCTTCTCATGTTTACAATCAAAACAACCGAACAAATTCAAATAATGCGCGAGGCTGGTAAAATCCTTCGTCAAATTCTTCATGAACTTGCTCTTGCTACAAAAGCCGGAATGACCCCCACAGAGCTCAATATAAAAGCTGAAGCACTCATGCACCAGTACAATGTTTTGCCTTCGTTTAAGGGGTATCACGGGTTTCCTGCTGTCATTTGTACTGCAATTAATGAGGAGGTAGTGCATGGAATTCCTGGCAAACGCGTTATAAATGATGGCGATATTATTACAATCGACTGTGGAGTAATTCACAAAGGCTGGCAAAGTGATGCTGCCGTGACAATTCTTGTTGGAAATGTTGACCCGGAGGTTAGAAAATTCGTTGAGACGGTTCAAA
>JAHFJU010000025.1:0-11472 GCA_023245725.1 Candidatus Peregrinibacteria bacterium | reverse complement strand
TCACGTAGGCGATATTGGGTTCACAATTCAAAATTGGATAGAATCAAATGGGTATTCTATTGTACGCGATTATGTTGGTCATGGAATTGGTCGCGAAATGCACGAAGAGCCGCAAGTGCCTAATTTTGGACAAAAAGGTAAAGGGCCACTGCTTGTTCCGGGTATGGTCATAGCTATAGAACCTATTATTAATATGGGTAAAAGATTTGTAGATGTACTTGAAGATGAGTGGACAGTGGTGACACGTGACGGGTCTATGGCCTGCCAAATTGAGCACACAATCGCAATAACCGCTAACGGAAACGAAGTTCTCACCAAATACAACGGCGACATATATTCCGTATATTCGCAATAGATTTAGCAAATAAACTTTTGTGTTACAGGCGGTTTTTGCTAATATCCCTCTGCTTATGCCTAAGGGAGAGAAATTTACGGTCGAGGGTGTCGTAGTAGATATGCACCCAAACGCCATGTTCTCGATCCGAATTATGGACCCTAGGTTCCCTGAGAACTACATTGTTAAGGGATATATCGCGGGCAAGATGCGAATGCACTACATTCGTATCATCCCTGGTGACAAAGTCACCGTGGAACTCGACCCGCTTGATATGACTAAGGGACGGATAATATTCCGTAAAAAAGAGGTGTCTTCAAATTTCCAGCCTCATCGTAGATAATCAGAAATATTGCACCAGAATGAGGTTTTAACCGCCTCAAATAATAATCATTATTCATCACCGCCAATATGAAAGTTAGAGCCTCAGTCAAATCAATGTGCGAACATTGCAAAGTTATTCGCCGCAACAAGAAAGTCCGAGTTATCTGCGCTAAAGATCCTAAACACAAACAGCGCCAAGGATAAAGCTACAAACAAGCGCTGGCTAGGTCCTCGCATACCTATCGCCTAACGCTTATTATTACTTCCCTGGTCGCTCAAATGGTTCGCCCACTATTACCTACTTATTACTAGATTATGATTCGTATCGCTGGCATTCAAATCCCTGACAACAAGCACGCTGAGTTCGGACTCACAATGCTCTTCGGCATTGGACGACCAACAGCAAAACGCATTCTTAATGATCTTAATATTCCGCTCGAAACTCGCGTTAAAGATTTGAGTGAAACCGATGTGAATCGCATTCGTGAAGTGATTGCAAAAATTACTACAGAAGGTGATCTTCGCCGAAAAGTGCAAATCGACATCAAGCGCTTACAAGAAATCAACTGCTATCGTGGTCTTCGACACCGACGTCGTTTGCCTGTTCGTGGACAACGAACAAAGACGAATGCTCGTACTCGTAAGGGCCGACGTATGACGGTTGCTAATAAGAAAATGGTAACCAAATAGTTTTTGTACGCAATCGCGTATTACTTCGTCGCCATCAAGTTTTTTTCCTTCGCTGTACACTGCGTACAGCTCAGTCAAAAAACTTTCGGCTCCTCGTACTACTATCGATTGCAGACAAAAACACATAAGATCTTGGCACTGAATACGCACCTCTCCTCCTCCACTAAATAATTATTCCCTTCACACACTTATAACTCATTTCAATCCTATGGCTGAAGAACAAAAAGCACCAACCGCAGAAGCTCCTGCAGCAGACGTAAAAGCTGCTCCTAAGAAAAAGTCTAAAAAGAAAAAACTTGTTGAAGGACGCATTTACATTAATGCAACCTACAACAATACAATTGTCACTATTACTGAAATGAACGGCAGTGTTGTTTGCTGGGCATCGAGCGGTTCTTGCGGATTCAAAGGAACTCGTAAAGCTACACCTTACGCTGCATCTGTCGCGGCTGATACTGCAGGCGGTAAGGCAAAAGCTTTGGGTCTTGAGAAAATCCACATCATTACAAAGGGCGTAGGAAACGGCCGTGATCAGGCAATTCGCGCGCTTAATGCTGCTGGATTCTCTATTGAATCAATCTCCGATACTACAGCGGTACCACACAATGGTTGCCGCGCACGAAAAGCACGAAGAATCTAAACTATATTCTGCTTCTCTTTCTTTTAACTTCAATTCTCTACTTCTAACTACTTCTGAATTATGGGCCGATATACAGGACCAGTCTGCCGCCTCTGCCGACGTGAAGGCATGAAGCTCTGCGATAAGCACAAATGTGCAACATTAAAACGAAATTTTCCACCCGGAATGCATGGAAAATCAAGCCATGGCAAACCATCTGGTTACTCAAAACAGCTTCGTGAGAAACAGAAGGCGCGTCGTATTTTCGGAATTTCTGAGAAACAGATGGTTAAATATTACAAGAAAGCTGTTAAATCTACTGGTGATTCAAGCGCGCAGTTGGTTGAGCAGTTGGAGCGACGTCTAGATAATGTTCTTTTTAGAGCAGGATTTGCATCAACTCGCCGTCAAGCTCGTCAATTCGTAGCTCATGGACTCTTTAATATGAATGGACACCGTGTAACTATTCCTTCAATTCAGGTTAAAGAAGGCGATACTTTTACTGTTCGAGAAAAAAACCGCGGAATGAATGCATTCAATAACCTTGCAAAAGCTACTCAGCCAAAATGGTTGAATGTAGATGCTCCTGCTTTCACAGGCAAAGTTATAGCAAAGCCAGAAAAAAGCGATATGGAAGCGGCATTTGACGCTCAAATTATTATTGAGTTCTACTCTCGTTAGTCTATACGCCTGCACGACTTGTTCGTACGGGCTTTTATTACCTGGGTACGATGTGCATCGACTGTAGTCATAGCAACTATTGGTCCACGCCATCTACTCACATTCACCACTAATTCCCTAAATTAACTCGCTATGCACCAAATACAAGAAGAAATTGGTCTTCCAAAAATCCGAGTGCAGAAAGTGTCTGGAAACGTTGCTACCTTTACCATAAGCCCTTTGCCTACTGGTTACGGAACAACAATCGGCAATGCTTTTAGACGCGTTCTTCTCTCATCTGTTCCGGGTGCAGCAGTTTCGGGTATTCGTATCGATGGAATCACTTATGAATACTCAACACTTAAAGGCGTAAAAGAAAGCGTTCTCGACATTATGCTAAATCTTAAAAATCTTCAACTTAAGAAGGCTAATAAAGAGGTTGGATTCGCTAATCTTAAAGCCAGCAAAGAAGGAGTAGTTACAGCAAAAGACATTCAAGTTCCCGGAGATGTTGAAGTATTAAATCCAGAACTTTACATTACAACTCTCGATCACGGAGGAAAACTCAACATTGAACTTCGTATTGAAAAATCAGTTGGATACCGACCAGTATCAATGGTTCCAAAAGATGATGCATCTCTTGCAGATGTTATTTGGATCGATGCTTTCTTCTCTCCTGTTAAAAAAGTTCGCTACGATGTAGAAGCTACTCGTGTAGGATCACTCACTAACCTCGACAAACTTACTTTAGAGGTTGAGACAAACGGCGCAATTACTCCTGAAGATGCACTTAAATTTTGTGCAAACGTTCTTACCTCATACTTCGGACTTTTCAATGCTGAAGGTATTGCAATCGAACCTGATTTCATTACAGACGCATCGAAGATTTCTCAGAAAGTTCAGGAAGAAGAATCAAAGAAACCAACGCAAGAATCATATACACCTATTGAGATCCTTGGGCTCTCTCCCCGAACGCTCAACGCGCTTATCAATGGTGAAATTGGTTCTATCGAAATGCTTACTAAGTGCACAGAAAGCAAACTCACAAATCTTCGCGGGTTTGGCCGAAAAGCACTTAATGAAGTAATCGCAGCATTGGCAGCTCGTGGATTTAAATTAAGCGATAATTAAGCTCACGTCGGCTTGAAGTCGGTGAATAACCGAATTTCACTTCAGTTGGTTCGCGCTCGCACTGCGTGCTCGCGCCTCACCCCACCCCCCGTAACTCGTAACCCTCATATATGCGTCATCGAAAGAAAGTCAAAAAACTTGGTCTCGGAAAAGAGCACCGCGAATCACTCGTTAAGCAACAGCTCTCAGCTCTCGTAACTCATGAGCACATTAAAACTACCGAGGCACGTGCGAAAGCACTCGCAGCTCGTATGGGCCGCGCAATGCGCTTGGTAAAGACTCAAGAGAAACGTGAAGCTATCCGTTCTCTCGTTGACTACGTTGCAACAAAAGAGGTTTCATCAAAAATGGTTGACGTATTGAAAACTCGATACGAGAATAGGACCTCTGGTTTCACTCGTATTATCCGTTTAGGCCTAAGAAAGGGTGATTGCGCACGCCTTGTACAGATTGAACTTGTATAAATCCCCAAATATAACTCTATAATAGAAGCTTCAAACTCTTCTCTAGATACCCACTACTTCTCTAGCTACTCACTACTCTATGCAGCTTAAACAGATTCAAAAGACAACCGTTCCTACCGAGCCAGCTACTGAAAAGCGCGCATGGCACATCGTAGATGTTAAAGGAAAAACCCTTGGTCAAGTTGCAACTCAACTTGCAGACATTCTCCGTGGAAAGAACAAACCGGAATTTACTCCACAGCTCGATTGCGGCGATTACGTTGTTGTACTAAACGCAGCCGAAATTCGTCTTGCACGCAACAAGATGGATACAAAAATGTACTACTGGCACACACAATATCCCGGAGGTATTCGTGAAAGAACTGCTCGACAATTATTGCAAACAAAGCCTGAAAAAGTTTTATATGATGCTGTTTGGGGCATGCTTCCACGCAATAAACTACGCCGATTTATTATCAAGAAACTTCGTATTTTCCCTGGGCTCGAGCATGACCACACATCACAAAATCCTAAACCACTTGAACTTAAATAACAGGCACGAAGTGCCATGGAGTGCCCTTGGCACGAACCCTCCTCTCAACTATTAACTAGAATCCCCTATGCCGAAAGCACCTACTAAAAAGACTACCGCTCCAAAAACTGCACCAGCTGATAAAAAACCTAAGGCCGCTAAAGCTGCTGAACCAAAGGTCGCTCCTAAAGTGACAGTAAAAGAAACTCCTGTTGCTGAGAAAAAAGCAGTCGTAAAAACAGCTATTGCTACAGCAAAGAAGGTTAAGATCGGAGACAACCGCCCTTACTTTTACGCAATTGGTAAACGAAAAACAGCTATTGCTTCTGTTCGATTGTACAAAGATGGAACAGGAATTATTACAGTTAACGGACGCGCATTTGAAGAATATTTCCCTGTATTTACAGACCGAGACACTATCAATTCTGCGCTTAAAATGGCTAACGCATTAAAGACTTTCGACATTAGTGCAAAGGTTAAGGGTGGTGGAATACATGCACAAGCAGATGCTCTTAGACATGGTGTTTCAAAAGCACTATTAGTACACGACCTTGGGCTACGCGCTGTGCTTAAATCCGCAGGATACCTAACCCGAGATTCTCGAAACAAAGAGCGTAAGAAGTACGGTTTACATAGAGCTCGACGTGCTCCACAGTTCAGCAAACGTTAATAGCTTGTTATAAATTGTTTCTTACTTCGTCATTACGATTTTTTCTATCGTCGCTGTATATTCTTATACAGCTCCTCAGAAAAAATCTATATTCCTTGTAATAATTCAATTTATAAAAGCTATGACTAATTGGTTCTTGTGTAAATCTAATTTTGAATCGCCTTTTGTCTATTTGCATATTGTCTATTTGCGTATTCGCGCCATATTTCATATACAGCTCCTCGAAAAAAATCTATAACTTTATGCGCTTCGATATTCTCACCATTTTTCCCGGACTAATTGAGGGCTATCTGTCTGACAGTATTTTAAAGCGTGAGATTTTAAAGAAAACTGTAAAGGTCGTCGCACATGATATTCGAGCCTATAGCAAAGACAAACACGAGAAAGTTGATGGACGCGTTTATGGCGGAGGCGCAGGTATGCTCATGACTCCACAGCCATTATATGATGCGATTAAGGCAGTAAAGCGCAAGAATAAGGGCGCAAAGGTGGTTTACATGTCCCCTGCCGGCAAGGTGCTCACGCATGCGCTCGCAATGAAACTTTCAAAGCGAAAGGGGCTTATTTTGCTTTGTGGTAGGTATGAAGGAATCGATGAACGAATTAAAAAACTGTGTATCGATGAAGAAATTTCGATTGGTGAATATGTGCTGAGTGGAGGTGAGCTGCCAGCGTTGGTTGTTGTTGAAGCTGTGACTCGCCTATTACCGGGCGCGTTAGGAGACGAACGAAGCGCACATGAAGACTCATTTAGTGAGGCATTTGAAGGGAAAAAAGAATATCCGCAGTACACGCGCCCCGCTGAATTTATGGGATTAAAGGTGCCAAAAGTTTTGCAAGAAGGGCATCACAAGAAAATTGATGAATGGAGGAAGAAGAAGCTGAGGTGAATGGCGGTTGTCATTGGGTCGCAAGTTGTTTTAGCAATGCAAGTGTTGCTGCTGGCTTGTAAGCTGCTTCTTTAGAATCCGCAGCGAAGCCTAATCCAACAGCGGCTCTTAATATGTATGTATTAAATCTAACAACTTCTCCATTTACACACGTAGCTTCTTTCGATGCGAATTTAGGACCAGTATTCAGCTCTTCAACAGACATACTTGCCGCTTTTGCAAATGACTCTAAATCAGCTTTCACATTATTTGCGTTGCTGAAATAGGATTCATCCATTTTTCCATAGGTATTCACTCCAATCATTCCCTTTAACATTGCTAGAGTTTCTTTTTGTTTAGAACCAGCCTCATTATAATTTTTAGCCAAACCTAATCCAACAGCGGCTCTTCTCAGATATGCTTCAAATCTAACCTTTTCACTATTTGTGCATAGTACTTCTACCAAACTATATTTAGCACCAGTATTAAGTTTTTCTATAGAAGTGTCCGCTTCTTGAGCAAATAAATTTAAATCAACTTTAATATTTTTTTTGTTACCAAAATAAGCCCAGTCCATTTTTTCATAGGAAACTACTTCAACTGCAATAATGCCTTTCAAAAGCAGGAGTGTTCCGCTTATTTGAGACTGCGCATTTCTATTGTTTGTAGCCAATCCTAAAGCAATGGCGGCTCTCCTCAAGTATGTTACATACATAACCTTTTCTCCATTTGCACACACTACTTCTTCTCTAGGATATGAGGTACTAAGTCCTTCGATTGATTTAAATGCCGCTTTAGCAAAGGCACCTAGATCAACACGAATATTTTCTTTATTTTTAAAATAAGCCTCATCCATAAATTCATACGAGACTACTTCAACTCCACTCATGCTTTTCAAAAGCACGAGTGCTTCTTTTTGTTTAGAACCAGCCTCAGTATAATTTTCAGTCAAACCTAAACCAACAGCGGCTCTCTTTAGGTATGTTTCAAATCTGACCTTTTCACTATTTACACATAATGCTTCTACGTAACAATATTTAGGGCCAGTGGTAAGTACTTTTATGAATTTGCCTCCTGCTTGAGCAAATGCATTAAGGTCATGATAAATATTTTCTTTGCTATTAAAATATTCAGCACCCATTTTTTTGTACGTGACTGTTCCAATTCCACTCGTGTTTTTCAAAAGAGCGAGTGTTTCTTTATATTTGGAGTTCGCCTCTCCACTATTTGTTGCCAGACCTAAACCAATCGCGGCTCTTTTCAAGTATGTTCGAAATATAACGACTTCTCCGTTTGAACACAGTGCTTCCACTAACCTGCATTTATGGCCCATATTAAGTTCTTCAATAGATATACTTCTAGCAGCCGCAAATGCCTCTAAGTCTGCTCTCACATTTTCTACGTTCCTGAAATATTCCCCCTCCATCAATAACTGGTCCCTTACACTTTTTCGCACTCCGTTAATTATCTGCATGCATGGCGCAAACAAACCGTCGACATCGAGCAACTCTTTGTTTGCGATTAACATTGAATCGATTGCTTCGCACATGCCATTAACCTGAGCTTTCATCGAACTGCCAGCGTCATTTGCAGCAATAATCTCATTGATCTTCTCACGAAAATGCGGAATCAAAACCGCTGACACAATCTCACGCTCGCCTTCGTTGACATACAAACTCGGCAGCGCCTCACGAAGTTTTGCTTCGTGGCGGTCAAGAAATTCGGGAGTGAATAAGGGAGTGGTCATTGAGTTGAGAGTTTTTTTAAAAGGGCGAGCGTTTCGCCTCTCTTTGATATTGCTAATTTTGTATTTGAAGCTAATCCAAGTCCGACAGATGCTCTCTTTAAATAAGTATTCCATTTAACATGCTCTCCATTTGAGCATTTTGCGACATGAGATTCCATGTTTCTTCCGGAACTTACAAAGTCAGCTATAGGTCTATCCACAGCTAAAGAATATGATTTTAGGTCGTTTCTAATATTCGAAATATCAGAAAAATATTTGGCATCCATCTCTGGATATTTTTCTAATTCAATGCCAATCATTTTTTTCAATTTTTCAATAGTATCGGACCTTATTGAGTTAGATCCAGCGGAATTTTTTGCCAAACCCAATGATACTCCAGCCCTTGATGTATATTGAGCCCATGTAACAGATTCACCATTTTTACATACTGCTAAACATGAGAAAGCTATACTTGTTGTATTTGCTTTTCCTACTGATATTCCAGCCGCTAAAGCAAATGCCATCAAATCATGTCGAATATTTTCAGTATTTAAAAAATATACCGAGTCCATTGCTGGGTATTGAGTAATTTTGAATCCTACAATTTTTTGCAAAATAACAAGTGATTCAAGGTATTTACCGTCTGCATCATCTAATGATGATACTAAACCTAATGCTTTTGCTGCCCTTCTTAAATATCGTGTCCACAATACCTCTTCACCATTTGAGCAAATTATTATTATTTTAGAAGCATTTGAACTATTGAGTTCTTCTATTGATACGCCTGCCCCTTCAGCAAATAAAGTAAGGTCATTAAGTACATTAGAAACGTTTATGAAATACACACTATCCATCTCGGGATATTCTTCTATTTCGATACCCACTAATTTTTTAAGTGCCACGAGTGCTGGGCCTTTTTTACGAATTAGCTTTCCTCCTGTATCTTTATATGTAAAACCAAGCGCAACAGAAGCTCTTAATAGATATCTCTCTCCTATAACAGACTCACCATTAGCACATGTTATAGAAATATTATTTATATTACTCGTAGTAAGTTGTTCAATAGGTACTTCTGCAAGATCAGCAAATTTCTGCAAATCTTCTAATACTTTTTCTCTACGTGAAAAATAGACAGCGTCTTGAGGGGAAAAAAGTTTCACCTCAATCCCTACTTTACCCTTAAGAATTTCTAGAGCTTTAACACTAAGACTATTTATCCATTTTTTACCCTCTGCTAAATCGAAAGCAACGCCAGCTCTACGAAGATATGTTGGCCACTTAACCTTTTCGCCATTAGCACAAACTGCTTCTACTGTAGAACATATTCCGAGAGAGAGTTCGTCTAATGTTCTATTTGAAGCCAAGGCAAAGGCATTCAAATCATATGTAATATTTTTTATATTAAAATAATCTTTATCCATAAGTCGTACTTCTTCTTCAAAACCGCATTTCTTCTTAAGAAATGACAAGACTTCTTTACCTTTAGCCTTTACTAAACCTAATCCTACATCAGCTTTAATGAGGTACTGTGCAAATCGTACTAATTCATTATTGGCACACAGTGCTCTTTTTGACACGTGATCTGGCCCCGTATTAAGATTTTTGATTGTAACCCCTGCTGCTTTCGCAAATGCCTCCAAATCAGCTCTCACATTCTCTACGTTTTTAAAATATTCCCCCTCCATCAATAGCTGGTCACGCACACTTTTTCGCACTCCGTTGATTATCTGCATACATGGCGCAAACAGCCCATCTACATCGAGCAGTTCTTTGTTTTCGATAAGCATTGAATCGATTGCTTCGCACATGCCATTAACCTGAGCTTTCATCGAACTGCCGGCGTCATTTGCAGCAATAATCTCATTGATCTTCTCACGAAAATGCGGAATCAAAACCTCTGCCACGATCTCACGCGCGCCTTCGTCGTCATACAAACTAGGCAGCGCCTCGCGAAGTTCGGCTTCGTGGCGTTCAAGAAATTCGGGGGTGAATAAGGGAGTTGTCATTGAGTTATCGTCAGTATCAGACATAGATTTAAATATTGAATACACGCGCGTCATCAACTAAATCTGGATCAATTGCTATTCCGTTATTCAAAAGCTCGAACGAAGTGCGCTGTGATTGCAAATTCGCATAATGCACAGAATCCATTGTTCCTTGAGCAAACCACTTGTCATATGCTGAAACTTCTTCATCTCCATTTCCAGTCACCATTTGACTCTTCATCATCTCCAAAAAATCTTTCGAGTGCTGAGGCACAAGCGAATAATAACGAGCTTCAAATTTTGGTCGCTTTTTATCAATACGATGAATACGATCTTCGGACTGATACTGTTCTATATAATCTTTTGGAAGATCATCAAAAATAACCGCATTAGCAGCGGTAAAAGTAACGCTCTGTGAACCGGCACTAAAAGTAGCAAGCATTACTTTTTTGCCTGAAGCATGTTGAAAAACAAGACGCTCATAATCTATAGAAAGCATCGTACGACTTTTGCTTTCATTTATAGAAACGACCGGCATTCCACTCTCATCAAAAATGTAGTTATCAAACTCATCTACTTCAAATAGGATTTCTTTACCCTCACTATCTTTTTTATTACCCTGCTTTGTAATTTCTCCTGAGTATGTTGCGAAATCGATTCCTCTTTCTTTTAACAGCTCGGCGTAAGCATTAATTTCTTCGTGATAGCGACAAAATATAATAACTTTATTATTCCCTTCTAATTCTTTATCAAGAATTTTCATTGCTGCGGCATGCTTAGGCGATGCTTCTCTAGAATTTATATAGCGAGGATCGTTAATAAGCTGTCGCATCGCATGCTCTTTTGTCAGGCGATCATCAGAGGCACGAATGCCATCCATATGAGCAGTTTCATCGCTCGGCATATAGCGATCGTATTTTTCTGCCCATGATTGCCAGTCTTCGAACATCTCTAAAATTGCCAATTCTTGATCTGCGGTAAGTGTAAATAATCCAATTCCAGTTGCATAAGGATCTATATATTTTTTCGAAGGAAGTGAAATAGGCTGTTGATCGAGCGGGATAGATGGATCATACGTAGGCATAACTTCACCTTTCAAAAATCGCACAACATGTGGGCGCACTATAATATGCAATGCCTTTAACGCAGCAGGATCATTCATCGGAAATGCATCTTCAAAAGCCGATGTATTGGTAAACCGTGAATCTTCTGGAAACATTTTGTGCATGATTCTACATAGCGCACCAGAAGTGCGGTACGGAGAAGCCGTAAGCAGAAGCATAAAATCACTTTCAAGTTCTGCGACACCTTCTGTTTGCTGAGAATCATTTTTCAAGAAATGTGCCTCATCTACGATTAATGCTTTATTAGTTTCAGGGTGCCTTCGATCATTTAACAAAGTGATTTTTCCGCTCTCATCTCGAGAGCCATCACCATCTTTAATACGACAAAATTCAATGTTAGTTAGTACTCCTCTTTTCAATTTTTC
>JAHFJU010000103.1 GCA_023245725.1 Candidatus Peregrinibacteria bacterium | reverse complement strand
TCGTTTGAGGATCGGAAAAATGGGCGAAGATGTCAGCGACGGCCGTTTGGCTGTTGGCGATCTAATTCGAAAATTTGCCGAACTTGGTAGTGGTGAAAAACCTTTGTTTGAAGTTCGTAACGTCATTAATCAGCGATTGGCAAACGCGAGTGGTCCAAATTCATATCCCATTTTAAGAATGAATAGTGTTGCTCGTGGGACTTCTCTTTGGTTGCTTGCCGGCGTTCATGGTGAAGAACCGGCAGGGCCAAATGCCATTGCTCAGCAGATTGCAATAATTGAAGAGCTGGCAAAATGCGAAATTCCCGTCGTTATGTACCCGCTGTTGAATCCTGCTGGTTATGCTCATGATTGGCGTTATTACAACGCGCGCCGAGGAAAAGGCACTACCATTGTTGACCCCGACCATGTTTTGCCGACAAAAAAAAGAGGATTACAAACTTTTGCCAATGCGCCAGTTTCTCCATACGCCGATGTATTGGTAAAAGATATGCTTGCGCTTTGTCACTCGTATCCGCCAAGAATGGTATTCGATTTGCATGAAGATGAAGATCTTGGGCCAGCAGACAAGCCCGACAAAAATCCTTATATATATGTAAATGGGCATGAATCTTCGCACTCATCGATTCCTCATAGAGTAGTGGAAATATTGAAAGCAGAGGGCGCTGAATTTGCCAATGACGGAATGACGCGATTTGGTGAAAAAATTGAGGGTGGAATTGTTCGAGGTTATGAAGATCGCTCAGTTGATGACTTATTGACTCGAGGAGAGATTATTCATACAGACGAATCTGGTCGACGAAGAAGAGAAAAAGGCCCAAATGCAGGGTTGTGTGTTGTTGTTGAAACGCGAATCGATGCTATTCCACTTGCGCAGCGTGTTCATTGTCATGCAAGTATAATTAAAAATCTTAAAGATTTTTTTCAGTCAGAGTGAATGAGTAATTCATACTAATTGTAGGTGAAGTGCAACGTAATATAAAAAATAAATCTTGAACGATAATACGTAACCAACGTATACAAAGAGTGTAACTTATTTTTTAATTTTTCCACTTCATGCTTCCATCTATTGCAGGTGCGCAGGCTGTCACATCTGGTTCGGCTCCAGTTTCTTCGTTGCCTTCGTCAAATGGCGTGGTAGCACATTATGCCTCGACAATTCGTGCGCATAATAAAGATTACAGTTATTTAAAAGTTGGGCAGGATCATTTGTTGGAGCTTAGTTACCTAGAGCTTGAAGAGCGAAATTTGGCTATGAAAACTCGCCGTCTTTCGGGAGCTAGCAGCGATGACGTTCGAGGTGAATTGATGGATTATTTAAATCAGGAAAAAGGAGTTAAGGCGGCAACCGTGTTTTTTAGTGATCTAGAAGGCAAATTACATGCGTTAGATTACGATAAAAAGTTTTTATTGGGCTCAGAAGACAACTTAACATTCGACGGTTCTTCTATTAGAGGATTCAGTGCGCAGAAAGAATCTGATCTACGCTTAAAGCTCGATTGGACATCATTTCGTTGGGCTCCTGCTGATTTATTTGGTCCCGGAAAAGTTTTGTTATTCGCTAATGTATCAGATAAAGACGGTTCTCCATACTCCGCAGATTTTCGTGGGCAATTAATGTTACTAACTCAAGAACTTAGAAAAAAACAAGGAATTATTGTAAATATCGCACCTGAAATTGAAGGGTTTTTGTTTAAAGGATTTAAGGCGGAGCAGTCATTCGATGAAAAAATAGGATTCGATTTGGTAACTTCTAGTGGATACTACAGCTCACTTCCTCAAGATGTTCTTCGCATTTTTATAGATAAATTTGCAGAAGTTCAACGAGCACTAGGATTTCAAAATGAAAAAGATCACCCTGAAGTTGCGCCAGCGCAGTTCGAGTTGAATTTTAGATATTCTTCGGCACTCGATACTGCCGATCAAGTGTTACTGTACAAACTACTTGCGCGACAGGTCGCGAGCACAATGGGTTATACCGCATGTTTTTTGCCAAAACCGGTTGTTGGAATTAATGGAAGTGGAATGCACACAAATATTTCACTTGGAAAAATTGCTGCCGATGGGTCTTCTTCAAATATGTTTTACGACGCAGTTGGCAAGTACAAACTTTCCGATATTGCACATCGTTTTTTGACAGGAATTTTATATTACGGCCAAGATTTATGTTTGGTAATTAACTCGAGCGTTAATTCATATCGTCGACTTGATCCTGCTTTTGAGGCACCAAATGAAATTAAATGTTCATCAACAGATCGCGGTTCAATGATTCGCATTCCTATTGGTAATGAAAAAAGTTCACGAATTGAGGTGAGAACTGTTGCTCCAGATGCTAATCCTTATCTCGTTTTTTACACTTTATTGAAGGCTGGTTTGGCGGCTGTAGATGCTTCTCAAGAAGATTTTAAAAGAATGGAGAGCGCGGTATTCGATTCGCAAATTCAAAAACTCCCAGGGGAAATTTATACAGCGATGGAAAATTTCTCAGCTAGTGTATTCATGAAGCATGTAATGGGAGCTGAAAATCATGAGAAATTTGTTGAGCTTAAGCACAAAACGGCAGATCGTTCTCCGCGAGCATTGGGTGCAAAGGTAAAAAATGGTGAAATTCGATTTCATCATGAAATCACTAATCAGTTACTTTGGACTGAGTACTAGAAAAATCAGAATATACAGCTATAGACTGCCAGCTGCCTCTCAATCATAATGGCCGCCATGAATATTGAACAACAACTTGAACGCGCTGAGCTGGTGATGAAGTCACACGGACTTAAAATTACCAGCCAGCGCATGAAGGTGATCGAGGCTCTTTTTTCGCATCCACATGCGCATAGTGTGTACAAGCTAATTGAGTGCGATGAAGAATTAAAGGATTTAAATGCAGTTACGCTATATAGAATTTTGGAGGTGTTTGTTCGTATTGGTCTTGCTCATAGAGTTTCTGGTAATGAGTTTCGTGCTTGTGATTTGACGGTCGAAGAAGATCCAAAAACTAATTGTCATTTGCTTTTAATTTGCGATGAGTGCGCTTCAGTTGATGAAATTCAAGATGAACATAACGATCAGTTCAGTCTTGCGAAAAAACACGGGTTTACTGTTTTTTCGCATGTGAATGAGCTTCACGGTGTATGCAAAGAGTGTAGTAAAAAATAGTTAATGGTAATGATTGAATTTTTGCTCCAAAAGTGATATCATAATCAGATACAAAAAAATAAAAACAAAAGGAAATATGAGTGATTTTTCAAATACACTTCTCGATGAAGCAGAGAGTCTAAAAACAGATGGACGCCATGAAGATGCGGTCAAAGTTTGTGAGCGCATTATTATGAGTGATCTCGATAATGTTGCGGCATTTGAAGAGATGGGCGACAATTATCTTTCACTTCGCCAATATGATAAAGCTCTAAAAGCTCTTGAATATGCAATTAAGCTCGATGCACATTCTGCAAATGCAAATTATCTATTAGGATTTGCATATTCTGCTGTTGGTCGTTGGGAAGATTCAGTGCGATTGTTAGAGCATGCCGATGAGTTGCAGCCTAATCATCCTGAAATATTGCGTTGTCTCGGTTGGTCAATTTTTCACTTTGGTCAAAAAAAGAAGGGAATTATTGTTCTCGAACGTTCGTTGAATTTGGCCGGTACTGATCCTCTTGTTTTGTGTGATCTTGGAGTGTGTTATTTGAATGAAAAAAACTTTGTTCGTGCTATTCAATTATTTGAAAAAGTTTTGGCAGTTGAGCCCGAAAATGACAAAGCCAGAGAATGCCTTAAAGCATGTCAATTTTTTGAAAAGGAGTATGGAAAGTTAAAGAGAAAGTAGTAGGGGTAAAGATAACTTATATAAGTTTTAAGATATTGCTATTTTTAAGCAATTATTTAGTCACTCTAAAGAAGCGTGTTTTTTGGTTTACACCTTGTTTTTCCTCGATTTTGTTGTATAGTACCAGCTCTTGGTTCTTTCATAATTCGCGATCGCTATTTCTCCGAAGGAGAAATTTGTATTCTGTATTTTAAATGCAAAATACAGCTTTCCCTTAGGAAAGGTAGAGGAAAGTCCGAGCTGCATACAGAGAGAAAAGTTGCTAACGGCAACCGCTCCTGCTCGAGGTGTACTGTGAAAGCAGTACGCTTTAGAACGGGGTAGGGAAAGTGCCACAGAGACTATATACTTTCGGCGGGCGCAAGCTCACCGGAACGAAAATGAAAAGCGTGAAGTGAGTTTTTAATTTGCTTTAGTAGATTAAAAGTGCTTCGTTCCGACTTTACGTCGGGCCACAAGGTCGAAAGATCTCGTGACGGGCTGTACGGTGACGTGCAGTACTGGTAAACCCTTTTCGCAGCAAGGCAGGATGGGAGTTGTCGAACCA
>JAHFJU010000102.1 GCA_023245725.1 Candidatus Peregrinibacteria bacterium | reverse complement strand
TGAAAGGGAGAAGATGATTCCTGATAGAACAGCTTATTTTATTACACCGCGTCAATGCAAAGCGGCTAGACAATTATCAGATGTCACTATTGAAGAATTGGCGAGACTATCTTCTGTTGGCGTTTCAACTGTCGCAGATTTTGAGAGAGGTGCTCGAATTCCAAATGTAAATAATATGAAGAGGATAACAAAAGCATTAAGTGATACGGGAATTTTATTTATTGTTGGTGTTCAATTAAAATAATTTTATGCAACTCATAACACTGACACGCGCCTACATTCTGCACGAAACAATCGACCATATTCTTGCAGCAAGGCAGGTGGTGTTGATTGAACGACAAGAGATTCCGAGTCACGAACAGCAGATCACAGCGAACAATGAACAAGCTGCGATTGCGAGAAGCCGGTTGAAACTCATTCAAGGAGGAAAGCATGGGAGATGAAAAAGATGAAATGAAAATTGATGGACAGTCTGTCGAAATAGGTGCTCGACTTCATCTTGATTGGGGTGCGGAAGGAATTAAAATAACGGAAATCGATGATAAAACTCGAATATTTATAACTCAAATAAATGATGATGGTCATCGAGTCAAAGGTGGCGACGAAATCAAATTTATAACATCCGCAGACACACATCCTACACCGACATTAGACGGGCAGCCGCTTGAAATTTATTGTGGTGGGGTGCCTGTTTCAGAAGACCATCCGAATGACGCTTGGACTGCTTCTGAATTTCACGCTACATCAGTCTGTGATTTTGAAATCACGGAAGAGATCGGGCTTGAGCTAGTAGCCGAGTTTACAAAACCATGTAAGTGGACTGAAGACGAAGACAACGGATGGCATAGTAGTTGTGGCGAATCAACAGCGCTGATTTATGATGCTCCTATTGCTGACGGTTTTAAATTTTGTCCCTATTGCGGCAAGAAAATAATTGAGAAACAATGAAAAAATCAAACTACACCTCAACAATTATGACGATCTCAACACATTTGAAAACTGAGAATCCTGATCAGGGAGAAAGTACGGTAAAAGTCACTCTTGTTGATGAAGGCTGTGGGCTGTTCATCACATTGCGATCACTTTACGACGGTGCAGAAATAAGCGTGGATTTTGAGCAGCTGGAATTGATTTGCAAACAGGCAAAAATATTAATCGATAATTTTAAAGAGGGAGAAGAGAAATGACAACACTAACATTCAAAAACGAACACGGAGAATATTCGGTTACAGTGAGAGAAGACGAGATGAGATTGATTGACGTTATTGAGCGGTTACTAATTCCCGCGATGAAAGCCGCAGAATATAACACAGAAAAACTTGAACTCGCAATTGCACAAATGGAGAAATCAAAATGAAAATCGGAGACACTTCAATACTGGAAATATTACTCAAACCGTTTCTTAAATTTAAAATGATGTCCGAGTATTTCGGCGGTGACATCAGAAACGTCGTTGCATACGAGCATACGTATTCACCGGCAGTTATCATGCTGATGGTGTCATGGGCGCCGTTTGCTGTGCGGCTCGATGTCTGGATTATTTTGCTTTACGCTCACGTCATAATCAAAGAAATTGTTTTAGATTGGCTGATTCGCAAACGTTCATTCAATTGGCCGGACATGATTCTAAGATGCGTAGCAATAATTATTGCGGCAATTGGATTGATATGAATCACAAATTTTTTCATGATTTCCAGATGCGAGAAAAAATTAAAGACACTACAGACCGTGTGCTTGAGCAAAATTTAAACAAAAGTATTTTCAAAGATTTGATTGAAAATCAAGACGAGGAGACTACTTCAATTAAATATTTGAGAATCAGACTAGACGGCGACGATCTTGTTATGAGCCTTCTTCCTGATTCATCAAAAAACTAACGGGAGAACGTTATGCAAGAGACGATGGAGCTTAATTTCGACGGGCCTGCTTACGATAAAGAAATCGATCAAAAAAGATTATCATCTCAGCACTACAAAATTTTCGACTTGATGAAAGATGGTGCATGGCGCACACTTCCCGAAATTGAAAGAGCAACAGGCGCCCCAGCCGCTTCTATTTCAGCCCAGCTTAGACATCTACGCAAGGAGCGGTTCGGGGCACACACCATTCAAAAAATTAGATCTTCAAAACATTCAGGACTTTGGGAGTATAGACTATGCGTCTCGACGAAATAAAACTTTGCCCGATCTGCAACAACCGCCCAAAATTTCGCAGCAACTGCACGGCATGCAAAGGAATGGGATTCATCAAGATTTATAATTTTGCACCCGTGCAATTAAGTCGGGAAATTTTGCCCTACTTATTTGCTAATCGTTGATCGGCATAACTTTGCGGGCTGTAAATTATTTATAAAAAAATTTGTTTACTTTTTTTTGCAATGACTTATGTTGTTGGTGTGGCAAATGTTACTTTTAAAAATATTTTTAATTTTTCAAGTCCGAGCTTGAGAGCGCCTCTTTTGCATTTGCCACACATTTCATAATGCCTTTTAAGCTCGGACTTGAGAATTTTAAAATGCACTATTTCAAATTCAATATTGGTGACTACGCAAGCCACACGAAATATTTAACACAGATGCAGGATTTGGCTTATCGAAGGTTACTAGATTTATACTATCTCCAAGAAATTCCGTTGAATCAAAACGCAAATATTGTTGCCAGCGACATTGGAATGTCTGAAAATTTAACGGACGTTGAACATGTGTTGAACAGGTTCTTCACACTCGTTGAACAAGGTTGGATAAACAAGCGCGCAGATGAAGAAATTGAGGCTTATCACAAGAACAATATTAACGCATCTAAGGCTGGCAAGGCTTCAGCCGCCTCTCGCAAAGCAATGAAATTAAAAGAGATTGAACGGACGTTGAACGAGCGTTGCGATTCCGTTCAACCAACCATAAACCATAAACCACTAAACATAAAACATAAAACATTAACCAAAGAAGAGAATAATACACTAAAACAAAAAACTTTAAAACCTGATTCAATTCCAGAAAATTTGTGGAGTGATTTTCTTTCACTCAGAAAAACAAAAAAAGCCCCAGTCACAGAAGCCGCGATTTCTCGAATCGAATCCGAAGCGGTAAAAGCCGGGTGGACTCTTGAAAACGCACTGACCGAGTGTTGCGCAAGAGGCTGGACAGGATTCAAAGCCGAATGGGTAAACAAAGAAAAAAATAAAAAGCCCTTTCAAGAATTTCAAGAAACAATCGGAATCAGTAAATTTTTTCAACAAGGAGAAAAATCATGACGACTCAAGACTGGGATAAGATATTTTCATTTGCAAGCGAAGCCTACCCTGCGTGGAAGCCAAAAGTTGAAACTAGCTTGATGTGGTTTTCAGAACTCAAAAATTATTCGTTTGCAACCGTCATGGCTTCTTTTCGTTCGGTCGGGGTAAAACTAAATTCGCAATTCCCGCCAAGCCTGTTTCAAATTCTTTCAGAAATAAAAAAACAATCTTTGAATCTTGAGCAGGTTGATGAACTTTGGGAGTTAATCATAAAAAAAGCGGGAGGCAGAGATTATGCAAACACCGTTTTAAGTGTTCCTGCACAACGAGCCTTGCATGCATTGGGTGGCACTAGACGAATTGGACAGGTTGACACAAAAGAATTTCCATTCTTAAAAAAACAATTCGAGCGAGCGTTCGAGGATTTCTCGGAAAGTGAAATCAGTCAATCTCTGCTTGAGCTAACAACAGAACAACAAAAAAGAATCGAGGCATAAATGGAATTTAAAAATTATCACTCTTGGAAAAAGATTTATTCTAAAGCAGAAAACAAAGCCGCTTACGGAGACCCTCTCATGATCGAAATCAAAAAACTTTTCGATGAAAGATTTGAATCAAAAACAATTGGCAGCTTTGAACTCAGTGAGCGCATGATTGAACTCGATAAAATTTTTCCCGGTATCGGGCTTAGAACTGAAGGCATAAAAATTTATAACTCATACGCAAGAAAAAATGGGTTGTTTGAGTATCAAGAATAAACATTATGCGGCGTTCCACGTGAAAACATTGAAAGGAAAAAACTAGATGCAAAATGAAACGCTAGATCAAATCATCGAAGTCGAATTTAAATCATCAAACATTGCAAGCGCCCGGTATGACAAAGAAAAAAAAGAACTTGAGTTGAAATTTATGGGCAGTTCCGACAAGTTTTTTTATCGGTACGCAGATGTAAATCTGGAACTCGTTGACGAATTTCTCAGAGCAGAATCGATTGGAAAGTTTTTTGCGAAAAATATCAAAGGGCACTTCGCTTTTGTAAAAGTCGATGTGCAAGATACAGGGAAGGATATGCTAGACGAACGGAAATAGGTCTAGGTTCGATTTGGATAGCTCAAATGAGAAATTCTGCATTAGGTCAATAAAAGTGGCTACAAAATGATAATAGGAGTTTTT
>JAHFJU010000101.1 GCA_023245725.1 Candidatus Peregrinibacteria bacterium | reverse complement strand
TGGAGTATGTTCCAAAAGAGCGTGCGAAAGACGTGATTGTATTTGATCCTAGCGATCAGGAACGCCCGATGGCCCTAAATATTCTTGAGGCGCACGATGCTCAGCAACGCGATATGGCATCGAGTCAGGCGACAGAAATTTTTATTAAGTTGTTTGGAGACGAAATTTTTGGTCCACGTATTCAGCATTATTTTAGAAATGCTTGTTTAACTCTTATGGAAGACCAAGACGAAGGTGCGACACTCATTGATGTTCCTCGTATGTTCGTCGATGATGAATTTATGAAATATAAGGTTAAGAAAATTACAAATCCTGTGGTTAAATCGTTTTGGGATCATGAATATGCTTCGACAGGTGAACGTGAACGTCAAGAAATGATTCCTTATTTCTCTGCGAAATTCGGTCCGTTTATTACGAATACAATTATGCGTAATACAATCGGTCAGCCACACAGTGCATTCGATTTTAGGCAGGTGATGGATGAGGGGAAAATCCTTTTAATTAAACTTTCAAAGGGTGCGATCGGTGATTTGAATACACAGCTTTTGGGTCTGGTTCTTGTTGCTCGCGTGCAAATGGCTGCCATGAGTCGTGTCGATATTCCCGAAGAACAGCGAAAAGATTTTTACCTTTATGTTGATGAGTTCCAAAATTTCGCGACCGATAGTTTTTGTTTAATTTTGTCTGAGGCACGTAAATATCACTTGGCACTGATTATGGCTCATCAGTACATTAGCCAGTTAACAATAAGCAAAACTGGTTCTACTAATACTCAAATTCGTGATGCGGTTTTTGGTAACGTCGGTACGATGATGTCGTTTAAAATTGGCGCTGAAGATAGCGAATATATGGCAAAGGAATATGCGCCGCTTTTGAGTGAACAAGATATTATTGCCATCGCGAACTATCGTGCGTATATGAAGTTGAATATTAATAATACGACTTCTAGGCCGTTTTCACTCGAAACAATTTACGATAAAACGAATCAAAATAAGAAGATTGCTGAAATTATAAAACAGTATTCTCGAATGAAATATGGCCGTAAGAGAGAATTCGTCGATCAAGAAATTGAGGGCAGAATTGGGCTTACTTGAGGCATTGCATGAATGGATAGAATCAGATTTTTTAACGTGCAATTATTTGACGGGTCAGTAGCAGCAGACGATTATTTTAGTTTTTTCTTTAAGTCTACCCAGTTTTCCGAGATTCTTTCACGCATTGTAAGGGCGAATTCATGGCTGCGTTTTTTTGCAGCTTTCCTTGGTGAAGAAGCCTTTATAGGATTTGAAATCGTTTTTGCTTTAAGAGAGCCTTTTCTGCGTGGAGTTTTTTTTGGTTTAGGCATGTGAAAAGTGGCTATTTTGTGTTATAATAGCACGATGGTGTTATATCTTATAATTACGTATTTTTCACTCATTGCATTTGGGCTGTTAATGCTTGCGATTTCGAATTTTTTTCATTCAGTTCGTTCTCGCAACGGAGCAGTGACGGTTTTAGAGGTTCGTGTGCCAAAAACAAATGAGGAAAATCCTATTGTGGCCGAGCAGTTTTTTGCGACTCTTCATGGGGTGTATAAGAAACATTCTATATTTAAGCGATTTTTTGGCGCTCAGCAGCTACGTATAAGTTGTGAAATTGTGAGACACAAAGGTGCGATCAGCTTTTATTTGTGGTTCCCTAAACGTCTGAGAACTTTGGTTGAGGGGCAGTTATATGCGCAATATCCGAATGCAGAGATTGAAGAAGTTGCCGATTACTTTGAGGCGCATACAGATGAAAAATTAATTAAAAAAGCAGTGGCGCTTGAGCTTCACTTACATGAGCCAACCATTTTTCCTATTAAACGTTATGGCCAGTTTGAAGATAAACTTGCACGCCGAACTATCGATCCTCTTGCTGGAGTAACCGCTACTCTCTCTCATTTATTACACCCTAACGATGGAGCGTCGATTCAATTTATTATTTCTCCAACTCCTAATCGTCTTCGCACAGTTTTCTTAAATTGTCTGAGAATTATTGCGAAAGGTGTTTTTGGGAATATTGATTTTCTCAAAAAAATCTACATAAAAACTTACATTACTCGTTCTAATGTTTTGAAAATTTTATTTTTCCCTCTATATTTTGTATTTTGGTTTAAAGGATTTTTTACAAGCATGAAAGGCGGAGTAATTGAAGTATCGAGTTCTCATGATGAACTAAACGAAGAAGTAACAATGAGCCATGATAAAGAAACAGAGGTGTCTGCTGCGGTATCAAAGGTTGCAAAGCATTTGTTTAACGTAACAATTCGAATTTGTTATTTGCCAACAACCGTAGAAACTAGCGATGAAGAAGCAGTTATTAAGGTGAGAGAAATCGCTGGAAGTTTTAAGCAATTTGATGTTCCGTACATAAATAGTTTTTCTGAGCATGATCTTCTTGAGGGAGAGGAAGCATTTAGTGAAGGGCAAAAACGTTCTTTGACTGGAGATATGGTTTTGAATACCGAGGAGCTTGCAACGCTATATCACTTGCCTCATATGTCAGTTGCTACGCCAAATATGCAGTGGGTGAGATCTCGAAAACTTGAGCCGCCTTTGAATTTGCCGATACCAACAAACGATGGAGCTACTGATTCTGATTCAAATTCAGTGAATGACATAACTATGTTGGGTGCTACAAATTTCCGCGGCATTCGCCGCGAGTTTGGTATTAAACAAATCGACCGCCGTCGCCACATGTATGTAATAGGTAAGACCGGTCAGGGTAAATCTACCCTTTTGGAGAACATGATTTTCTCTGATATTCAGGCTGGAAAGGGTGTTGCAGTAATCGATCCTCACGGCGATTTGGCAGAGAAAGTTATAGACTTTGTGCCGTCGCATAGAACTAACGATGTAATTTTATTTGACCCAAGTGATATGGATTTTCCAGTTGCTTTCAACATGCTTGAAAACATCGATCCTACATATAATTCGATAGTTACTTCTGGTCTGATTGGCGTTTTTAAAAAGCTGTATGCCGAAAGCTGGGGTCCGCGTCTTGAGCATATTTTGCGCAATACGGTTCGTGCTCTTCTTGATTATCCTAACACAACGATGCTAGGCATAACCCGTATTTTGCAAGATGCCGATTACCGCAAAAAAGTTGTGCGAAAAATTACCGATCCAGTGGTTTTGAGCTTTTGGAAAAATGAATTTGAGAAATTGGATCCTAAGTTGAGAATTGAGGCAATTTCTCCAATTTTAAACAAAGTTGGACAGTTTTTGAGCAGTCCGATAATTCGGAACATTGTTGGTCAGCCAAAAAGTTCGTTTAGTTTGCGCTTTGCAATGGATAAAAAGAAAATCGTAATTATTAATCTTTCAAAAGGTAAAATCGGTGAAGATACATCGTCTTTGTTGGGTTCAATGCTAATTACAAAGTTTCAGCTAGACGCTATGAGTAGGGCTAATGTTGCCGAAAATCAGCGAGAGGATTTTTATTTGTATGTTGATGAGTTCCAGAATTTCGCCACGGAATCGTTCGCTACAATTTTATCTGAGGCTCGAAAGTATCGTCTTAATTTGACCATGGCAAATCAGTATATTGCTCAAATGCCAGAAGAGGTTCGAGATGCTGTGTTTGGAAACGTTGGTTCACTTACGTCATTTCAGGTTGGTTACGACGATGCTGAGGCAATTGCCGGCCAGTTTGGAGGAGATGAAACGATGATTGCCGATTTGGTCGCTCTCAATATGGGTAATACATATTTGCGTTTATTGATCGACGGCCAGCCAACTCCTGTATTTTCAATGTCGACTTTTCCTCCTCAGCCGGTTTCGCCAGAGATTGGTCGTCGCGAGAAAATTCTAAAATTCTGCCGCGAAAGATATTCGACCCCACGCGATGTAGTTGAAGATAAAATTATGCGTTGGTCGAGTACGATAGAAACAGAAGAAGAAGCCACTCAGGAGAAAAAGCCTAAGCGACCGAAAAAAGATGATACGACTTCGAATATGGCGTGAGCTACCGCATTATGGCTCCACAGAAAAAGCCAGATAAGTAAAAAAATATTTATTGATTATTTCATCAAAACGCTTATTCCTGGTAATATTTTGCCCTCTAAAAACTCAAGCATCGCACCGCCGCCCGTCGATACGAATGTGTAATTTGAATGTTTAATTTTAAAGCGGGCAATAGCATCTAAAGTATCTCCGCCGCCAAGGTATGAATTGAGTTTTCCTTTTCTAATTGCGATTTCTTTTGCAATAGTCTTGGTGCCTTTTTCGAATTGTTTATATTCATATAATCCAACTGGCCCGTTCCATACAACAGTCTTCGAAGCATGAATAATGCGCAGGTATTTTTCTATAGAAAGTTTTCCACAGTCTAAAATTTTCATTTCGCCGATTACATCATCAACTGGAACGTTTAAAGTATCGGTTTTCTC
>JAHFJU010000100.1 GCA_023245725.1 Candidatus Peregrinibacteria bacterium | reverse complement strand
TGGTTTTTAGATTATAATAAAAATCATCCGCATTCGGGCTTGCAAATGCGATCACCTCTGGAGTATCTAGAGGCGGTCAACTCAAACAATAATGTGTCCTCTTAATTGGGGAGGACTCCAGCAGCAAATATCCATAAATAATCGGGATTACAAAATTATATATATTTTATTTACGCCACTACGCGTTGCAAAGATTTATTAGATACATTTTTTAATATTTATTTGAGTGGCTCTTTGAATGATTCTAAAGTTAGTTTTTAAAATTACAATTTATCTAGCAATCACATGCTTTATTGAAATTGCTTCAGCGAATGCAGCACTAGAGCCGCCACAACAACCAGTAGACTATTATCCCGTATCAACAAAGACAAATCCATATATGAAGCTTGCAGAGAAGTTAGCGGCTATCCCTGAAAAGAAGTTGGATCTTGCCTCTGCCAAATTACAGCTTGAAAAGGCAATGTGGCCAAAAATCGATGTACAAAAATATTTAAGTAGAATTGATCAAATTGCTGAAGAAGTAAAAAACTATTCTGGAGGCACGAAAGACCCAGAACAGCGAATTAGACATATGAATACTTATTTTTATAAGTATTTAGGATTCGACTATAACAAAAACCCCGATTTAGTTCTTTCTTCAGATTTAAAAGTTTCTGCTTTATCCACACTTCTCGATAGTAAGCAGGGAACTTGTTTCAGCTTGCCTCTACTATATATGGTTATTGCACAGCGGCTTGGATGGCCAATAAAAATGGTCGCAGCACCACGACATTTATTCATTAGATACGTTGATCCACGACTCAAGCAACAAAATATTGAGGCCACAGGGTATGGTGGTTACACTTCAGATGAAGAATACATCCGCGATTTAAAAATAACTCCGCTAGCACTTGAAAAAGGCACCTATATGAGAACTCTTACAAATAGAGAAGTGTTAGGTGCAATGATCGGTGATTATGCGAGCCACTGGATTCATAAGATCGTAAAGTCAAAGAATAACGTGCTGTGGATGCAGGAATTAGCAAGAAGTATACAGTTGCAGCATCTATCAATTAAACTTTATCCAATCGGTGAGCTTGAATATATAAATATGGGCAATCGTTACAATGATCTCGCTATTTTTGGACGAAAAATATTTGATCTTGAATGGGCAGGTTTCCCAAAAGAGAGAATTAATGCAAATGTTCTAGAACTTATGAATCAGGATATGGCGGCAATTCGTTTCCATTCGGCGCAGGCTCAGCGCTGGTATGGAATTGCACGAAGCTTAGGTGTACGAGAGGCCGACTTTACACCGGAGGCGAAACAAGAAATGCGTGAAGATATGGTAAAACATCAGATAAATGCAGAGTCACTGCACCAGCAATTTGAGATTGAAAGACAGCAAATGATTGAACGACTTAAGAAAAATAGAAAATCAGGAGAATTAAAACGTCTATGAAAAAATGGAATTTTTTTATTATTACAACCACGTTATTTATTTTGCCAATTAGTTCATATTCAAGAATATATGATTCAAAAGTTGGCAGGTTCCTTCAGCAAGACCCGATAGGAATTGCAGGTGGAGTAAATCGTTATGCCTATGTAGATAATAATCCAGTATTATATACAGATCCAACGGGACTCGATAGGCGAATTTGCACCAGAAAAATAAGAAATACTCCGGGGCGATTTGGTAAGATTCGTCACGATTTAGTTGAATTTCGAGACAGTAAGGGGAATATAACCATTAAATCATTTGGTCCGAATGGATTGATTACTGATGAAAATGCTAATGACGCTAACCTCTCTTGTCCAAATTATACAGCATCTTCTGATAAAGCAGATAAAGCAGCGCAAGATTTCGCGGACACATTAGCAGATTTGGTAGATTACAACTTGGTTTCATTTAACTGTCAGGACTTTTCCCAAGATGTGTATGATTTCCAAAAGGGTAAATAATTATGAGCGAAATTAAATTGAATAAGAGCAAGTATTTTGCTCTTGGTGTATTTGGATTTATCGCTTGCATTTATCCTGAAATCTGCAAAGCAGATGTTGGTCTACCAATGATTTATCTTGGTTTTCCATTTATGTTAGTAGTATTGGTTCCCGTTATTCTCATTGAATGTTTAACTTATAAAACAGCACTAAATATTTCATTAAAATCGACTTTACTGCCTGTTGGAACGGCAAATCTTATTTCAACCATAGTGGGTTATCCGCTTGCATGGACTATTCTTCTGGCTCTTGAACTATTGACAACACATGGTAGCGCTTTAGGAGTTGCGACAAGTTTTCAAAAATTTTTGTCTGTAACTTTGCAGTCAGCTTGGTTGTTTCCATATGAGAAAGAACTTTATTGGATGGTTCCTGTCGCAGGTCTCGTTGGTCTTATTCCTACTTTTTTTATATCTGTATACCTTGAGGCCGCTGTGGTTCGACGTTTTTGGAGAACAAGTTTATACGAATTCAAAAAACTTTCTTGGAAAGCAAATTTGAATTCTTATGCACTTTTAGCTTTCATTATATTATCTATCTTGATCTTCAGATTGATAAAACATACCGCTTGAGAGGCATTCCTTTAGACTTTATAACGAGCTAAAAGAGTGGGCATTGTAGGATTTTGGCAACAGTGTGTAGGGAAAAGGCAACAACAACCCTACAAAATTGGGGCTAACCCCAATGCGTATCTGCCAAAATTCCCTTATCAAATCCTTGTGCTAGAAGATTTCTGGCCCACATATCAGCAAATTGCTTTTGATCGGATTGTTCACGAATATTTACGCGAGTATTGCCTTGCTAATCTTTGATAACACATCGACGATAAGTGCCTATTGCAAATTGAATTGCTACTGGATACCAACCATCTTCAGAAATTTGAAATTCCATGTCTGGATCAGGAACCAAGTCGCCATTTTGTTCAAAATAATGAGTAAGCATTATGTGAGAGTCATGTTTTTCGATAACGAGTGGCATGTAAGAACCATTACTGATTTTTACATAAGTATGAGGGTTCGACATGAATTTGTCGTAGACGTTTAGTGCTTTCAGAATTTTTTCGATGGATTTCTGCATTTGTTTTGAAGATAGTTTTTTCATTTTGTACTCCTTTATTCGTTATATTTTCCCTCTGTGGAGGGTTCCTTCACGGCTAGATGAGGAATCCTACATAGAGGACAAGGGAGTGAAGGCATAGACCCCGATCCGACCACGCATGTGGCAGGGCGAATGCCAGAAGCGTAAGCGCATGGCATGATGCCTGCAGAGGAGAGGAACAGGTCTATGTAGTAGCGACCGCTACAATCGAATAAAGAATTAAATGACAATCAATCTGCTAACAATCAGCAATTCGCCTCAATAATTCTGCTGCATTAACGGCCCTACCTAAACCTTTTCGCTTCTTCTGGAAACACAGAAATGGGCTTCCAGTCGATGCGTAAAATGTCGCGTGAGTGCTTCTCAATGCGAGCAAGGCACTGGCGTGAATGGCAATTTTCAAAGTCAGAAAGTGACCATCCAAGCTGAAGTAATGCAGTAATGAGCATGAGTTTTATGAGTAAGTTGTACATTTGTTTCTCCTTATTTGATTAGTGCTTTGATTATGTTGGCGGCTGAGGATAGCGATTGATCGTCTAGGTGATGCAAATTTTTGATTATATCCTCAATTATTTCGTCACGCAGAATGGGTGCATTTACTAGGACTTCAAAATCTTTCCAAGTATAGCCAAGGCATCGAATAATATGTTCGATGCGCTCCTTTTTTAGTTCAATACGTCCCACTTCAATGTGTCCAAACCCTCCGGGGACATAATCACAGAGCCTTGCGGCCGCATATTGTGAAATGCCTTTGCGTTTTCGTAAAATACGGATGGCGCGTACTTCTTTGGTTATAATTTTATAATGATTACGACGAGGCTTTCGATCAAGGCTGTGATCTTTTTTCCCTTGCTGACAGGCATCAGCTAAAAAAAGCTTTGGATCGTGCTTGATTTTGTCAAACTCACTTTCAGAGTAGCCATAAATGTTGATAATTTTTAGCAGCCGCTCTTTTGAAAAATTACAGCGACCATTTTCAATTTGCTCAAAAGAGGCCGGAGACCAGCCTAGTAATTGAGCTGCTTTTTTGCGGGTGAATCCCTTCAAAAGACGGGCGGCTTTCAATGCGCGCGTAGTACGCACGAAATCTGTGTTTATGTTTTCATTTTTTCTATCTAGTTGCATTGCCATTTCCTTTCTCTGTTTGCGTTTAATAAGAAAAACGCATGAACATTCTGAGAAAGTCGGAAGATGGTTAACAACATTTCTGCATCGCGTGTAGTAACTTTATGCCAGCGATGCTGAGTGAATGATTACCGATACTTAATTCAATTTACTATAAGGTTTTATAGCAAGATTTTGAGTTTTGTTCGGTAGCCAAACGGTAGCCACGGCGTAGCCAATTGCAGGCTGTCCGAGGCCGAAGTAGGCTGTTTTGAAAATT
>JAHFJU010000099.1 GCA_023245725.1 Candidatus Peregrinibacteria bacterium | reverse complement strand
AAATCAGATGGAGTGTTTGAAAAAAGTTGCGCGCGATCAATTCGATATGCCTTTTTACGAAAATCAAAATAGTACGGCTGAACATTTACACCTGCAGCCGATAAATGATCTGCAAGTGAACGAGCCGAATTCAGCGAAATTCCACGTTCAGGAGAAGGACCGCCCGCGAGAATGGCAACGCTTATTAATGACGACTTATTCTTGCCTGTTTTAGGTGCCATTGCGTGGTACAGAATAGCACTATTTTGCCAGTATGTGCATATAAATTTTGTCTGTAGAATTTATAAATCTCACCTTTATCGTTACGCTGGTTTTTAGTATGCTACGCAAGCTAAATATGATCTCTCTTTTCAAACGTGAAAATAAAGAAACAAAGAACCACTTTCTAGTTCTCGATATTGGAACCGATGTTGTGAAGGCTCTTATATGTGATCCACAACCCGATGCTGTTGTTATTAGAGGAGTCGGACGTGTTCATCAAGGTTTTTCAAGTATGCAAAGTGGAGTCGTTATCGACATTGGTTCTGTAGTTGAAACTTGTGCAAAAGCCATTAAAGAAGCCCAAGAAGCTGCTGGAGTAAAAGTTACAGATACTATTATGAGCATTGGCGGAGAGTTAGTTAAAGGATTAACCCATCGAAGCACATATGAAAGAAAAGAGGCGCAGGTAAAAATCGATTTGCAGGAGTTGAAAAATATAATTCAAAAAATGCAGTGGAAATCCTTTGAAGAAACTCGCAATAAATTGGCTTTTGAAACAGGATATTCGGCAGTTGAAATTAAACTTGTAAACGCCGCAATAATAGATGTTTTAATAGATGGTTTTCATGTAGATAACCCAATAGGATTTCAGGGGAAAGAAGTCGATATTACGATTTTCAATTCATTCGCACCGCTTGTTCATTACGGAGCACTTCAGACAATTGCGTCTGAACTTGATCTGAATTTAATGACAATTTGCTGCGAACCTTACAGTCTTTCACGTGTACTCGAAGTTAAAGAACAGAAAAATCCAAGCGGGATTTTTATAGATATAGGTGCCGGCACAACCTCAATTGCAGTCGTTTCAAGCGGTGTTGTTGAAGGAGTAAAAATGTTTAATATTGGCGGACGAAGTTTCACAAAACGAATTGCCAGCGTACTCAATATTTCTCTCGACGAAGCAGATGAAATAAAGGCAGCATACAGCCATCAAAAGCTCGAAAAACATTCAGAAAAAATCGTTAAAGATGCTTTGGTAGATGACGTGGATGTATGGCTATCGGGAGTTATTTTTTCGCTCACTGAATTCACAAATATTGAGGTTCTTCCTCCACAAATTTATATCTGCGGAGGTTCAAGTCATTTACCGGAGATAAAGAAAGCACTGCAAAATCACGACTGGGAATCGTCGCTCCCGTTTTCAAAACAACCACAAGTTTCAATGATGCAACCATCTTCACTTCCCGGAATAAAAGACGCGACAAGATCTCTCACTGGGCCAGAAGATGTAACTCCGCTTGCATTGGCGAAAATGGGCCAAGAATTTATTGGCGAAGAGCACATTATGATGAAGCTAATGAAGAAAATTGTACGTCTAGTTCAAGTATAATTTGTATGACTCCACGAACACTAAAATCAGCAAATAACGATGACGAAGATAAAAAAGACCTATTGCGTCCGCATTTTGTTGTTAACAAAAAACGAATTGGAGAAAGTGGAATTGATGAAAATAAAAACACCGATGGTGATGAAACAACAGATGAAGAGAAAGAAGAAACACTGTCGCAGCCCGAAATAGAGGAGCCGAAAAAAAACGAAGGAACCGACGATGAAGATATAGCATCTCAAAAACAGCCGAAAGTTGCGGAATCAAAAATCCTCTACACTAATATTGACGATGAAGTTGCAGACATTGTCGCTCAAATGAAGAAACTTCCTCATAAGAAGATTTCTATCGTAGTCCCACACCGAGCTTTGCTCTTTAAAAGCAGTGTAAATTTGCACATTCTAAACAAGAAAGCTGCTGAGTTTAAAAAAATCATAACGATTATTTCGCATGATGAAGCCGGATTAACTGCTAGTCAACATGCAGGGCTCACTACTCGCCGAGAACTTACTGATATAAAAAAGAAGATAATTTCGATAAATCGTGAATCTCAGTTTATGAGAGGAGAAAAACCTTCTAGACATACACGAGAGAAAAAATCCATCGCAGAAGTAATTAGACCCGATGAAAAACGCGCCGCCTTTGAGTCGTTTTTAATAAAAATAAAAGATAAAATTGCAAAAAAAAGAAAATCGCTGAGCGGAACTAGAGTTGTATTTGTTAGCCCGAATAAGCAGGCATTGTTCACACTGGTACTATTGTCAATTTTGCTATTTCTATCGATCGCATACATAGCTCTCCCTGGAGCTACAATCACAATAACTCCACGAGAGTCTGTACTTGAATCGACGTTCAATGTGACTTTTATGGATTATGAAAAAAACAAAACTATCTTTGGGAATGACACAACTCCGAACTTGATTGTGCCAACGTATCCCGTTGACCCTCCACCGTTTTCAAAAGAAATGACATATATTCCTACTGGTAAAATTTCACGAGGAGATCGCGCGCGCGGCGTTCTGACAGTCTACAACAAAACCGACCACCCATGGGATCTCGCACCAACAACACGTTTTCAGACAGACGAAGGCCTTATTTTCAGAACGCCGCGCGCGATTCGGGTACCAGCTGGAACTCCACAAATTCCGGGAACGGCAGATGTTGAAGTTTTGGCAGACGATCTCGACTCGATCAACCAAGTAATTGGAAGTCGAGGCAATATTGATCCACACAAATTTTTCTTACCCGGATTGCAAGACGACAGTCGAAAAAGCCTATATGCAGAGAGCAAAACCGCATTTAGCGGCGGAGTTACAAGAGTTATTAAAGTGGTTTCAAAAGAAGACGTAGATGCAGCGGTTGAAACTCTAAAAAAGAAAATTTCGGCCGATGCATCAGACGATTTGAAAAATTACCTTGAGCAACAAAATCTTAATAATAAAACTAATTTAAGCCTGATAAGCGACAAAAATATTTTGAAGATTGGCGTGCCTCAAATTAAAATCCCTCAAAATCTGGTAGACCAACAGATAGATCAGTTTAAAGTTTCAGCGAGCTATACGCTTGCAAGCGTTTCATATGACAAATCAATTTTGGTAAAATTTCTTCGAGACCGAATGATTCATCGTGCTGACCCAGATAAAAAAATAGCAAAAATTTCTGAAGATGATTTGAGCTACCGTTTTCTTGAAGCTGATGCTACAAGCGGCAAAATAAAACTCACTGTTACAATGCGTGCAGTTCAGTCATTTGACTTAAATCCTGACACTGAAAACGGCAAACGATTCATAAAAAAAATCACCGACCACCTACTCGGGCTTCGCGTCGATGCCGCAAAAGATTATCTTCGCCAACAAACCGACGAAATTGCACAGGTCGAAATTAAAACTTGGCCAATATGGGCACCAACAATTCCAAACATAGCCGAGAACATAAAGTTTACGGTCAATGAAGTGGAAAAATAAGCCAAAATCGGGTATAATTAAGTTAATAAAATAAACAAAAAAATATGAAAAAGAATCGATCAACCCGATTGGGAGCCGTTATACGTCTAGCACTTGTGCTTGGTGTTATTTCACTACTGCCGACTGCTAGTCATTTTGCATATGCGCAGCTTGCTAACTCGACAACAGTAACTGTTCCTGGAATTCCGTCTGAACTAATTAATCAATTTGGCCGAGATACACGCCTAGACACATGGAACAGCCAGAATCTTTCAACAGTTAAGGGCAGCCAAATTCAAGTTACTACTCCTGCACCATCAGGCGGCCCAGGAACGCCAATAATCCCAAAATTCGCAAATGGAATTAACACTCCGCGAATCGTAAGTGAAGGTGATAATAGCGCAGTACAAATTGCAGACGATGCAGTAGTTCATGGATTTTTAGACGTTCATGAAGGAATTTTAAATACTGATACATATAAATTGTGCCCAGCATGTGCACCAGAGCGTCAACCAGTTACATTTTATAGTCCAGTATCTATTGAGCCAAGGCCTTCAATTGGTACAGAACTATCAGTCAGAGGCGAAATTACCGCGAGCCACATACTAGTGTCAGGCTCTCAGGGCATCGACTCTGGCAGAATTTTCGTAATTGCTCGACCAGGTCAAACGCACACGCTTCAAGGAAATGTTTTGATGAACGGTGGGGCGGTAACTATCGATTCTCCTTTCACAATCGGACAAGCAGGAGGCGTTTCAATTATTAAAGGGCCTATAAATCTTGTTGGAGGCGACTTAAATGCAGCGGCAAATATTAGCGTAGCTGGAACAACAAATTTGACTGGAAACTTAGCCGCCAACGCAAACATTTCCGTCGCAGGAACATCGGCATTAAAAGGAGTTACAAACATTGGTGACCCACTAGTAGCGCCAGCTGTTGGCTCTTCAATGCTCACAGTATGGGAGGGAACACAACCCTTACACAAAACGCTATAAT
>JAHFJU010000098.1 GCA_023245725.1 Candidatus Peregrinibacteria bacterium | reverse complement strand
TATCGGGTCTATTCCATCTTTGCCGAGCTGTTATGCAGAAGGTAGAACGCAGCAAGAGATGTTGAAAAATCTTACTGACGTAGCTGTTTTGTGTTTAAGGAACACAAACAAACGAAGTATTCCAAAAAACAAGTTTATAGGAATTCAAAACCTAGATCTTACACATGCCTAAGCTGGTTCCAATAAAGCCAAAGTTATTAGTTAAGCTCCTTTTGAAACTTGGATTTATTAAGCGTGACGCACAAGGATCACATGTGTTTTTCAAACACGCAGACGGAAGAACAACAGTAATTCCCATTCATAATCGAGATATTAGCCGTGGTCTCTTGAGAAAAATACTCAACGATATTCAGTTGAGCATCGATCAATATGATAAGCTGCGATAGCCATGCTCCCAACTTCGACAACACAACCAAAGAAAAGGGCTTCTGTGCCAACACTTATTGCAAAGAATAAAAAAGCGTTTTTTGATTATGAGATTGTGCAAAAATACGAGGCGGGAATTATTTTGACTGGTCCAGAGGTGAAGTCGATTCGCGCAGGGCGATTACAGTTGAAAGGCAGTTACGTTCAGATAATCGGGCAAAAGCCAGTTGTCGTGAATGTGCATATTTCGGAGTATAAAAATGCGCCGAACGCGAGCTACGACCCGACGCACACTCGAATTATTTTGCTCAATAAAAAGCAGATCGAAGAGGTGGCGGATTTTCTCTCTCAAAAAGGGCTCACAGTTATTCCACTCGAAGCGTACACAAAAGGGAATCTGATTAAATTGACAATCGGCGTCTGTCGCGGTCGCAAACAACATGATAAACGCGACGTACTGCGAGAACGAGCCATTAAGAGAGATGTGGAACAAAAGATCAAGTTCAGGTAAAATTCCGCCAACTTATGAAACAATTCAGACACCCAACGGTTCCGCAGCTTGAACAAATGCACAGATCGCTAGTTGAAGGGCTCAGGTCATTTTGCATGAAACAAGGAATTCACAAAGCAGTCTTAGGTTTATCTGGAGGAGTCGACTCTGCACTCACTCTGAAAATTGCCGTAGACGCACTTGGCAGCGACAATGTTACCGCTCTCATGATGCCCGAAATTGGCCTTTCTCATACAACAAATATTGAACATTCAAAATCTCTTTGCGCATTTTTTGGCGTTAAAAATTACCAAATTGCTATTAACGGTTTATTACAGGATTTTAATACTGCACCTTGGAAACCAAGTCGCTTGGCACAGATGAACACAAAGGCTCGCGTACGTGCAGTTTTGCTTTACAGCTACGCAAATACAGAGAACACTCTCGTACTTGGAACTTCTAATAAAAGTGAAATTTTATTGGGATACGGCACAAAATATGGCGACATGGCCGCAGATGTTGAAGTGATTGGAGCATTACTAAAAACCGAGGTTATTGCGCTTGCAGATCACGTTGGATTGCCACTCGAAATTGTCAACAAAAAACCGAGTGCAGAGTTGGCTCCGGGGCAGACAGATGAAGAAGACATTGGCGCTATGTATATCGATATGGATCAAGTTTTAGCAAACATAGAAGAAGGAGAAGATGCATGCCTTTCGGTAGGACTCCCTGATCATCTTGTTCGTATGGTATTCAGACGATACATGGCGAGCGCGCACAAAAGAGAAATGCCGCCAGTGATAGGAATATAATTAGATAATACATATGGTTCCAGCCCTTTACATCGGCCGTTTTCAGCCGTTTCACAACGGGCATTTAGACGCGCTGAAACAAATATTTGCGCGTGAAGAAAAGGTGATTATTGCTATCGGTAGCTCAAATGTTAGCGACACTCCAGAAAATCCATATACTGCTCTTAAACGTAATGCTTTTATCAGAGGTGCTCTAGCCGAATTTATAGAATATTCAGGGCGATACACTATTATTGAAATTCCTGATATTAACAATAATGAACGGTGGCCAGCGCATGTTGAGGAATTGGTTAAAAAATCCGTGGGCGATTTTGGCGCTGTATATACAGGTTCTCCCTTGACGAAAGCCCTTTTCAGCCAGTATAGTTCGCACTCGGTAATCGACCTCAAAAAAAATCTCGAGGTAAGTGCGACTGAAGTCCGTTTTAAAATACTGAATAAAGAGGATTGGAAAGCGTTCGTGCCAAAGAATGTTGCGATAGAAGTAGAAAAAAATCTTGCTCCCCGCGATCTGTAAAAATATGCCGTCTTCCTATTTTGCCACTTCACATTTCTAACTCCACAGCCAATTTATTTATATGAATATTAATCCATTGATTTTCAGAGCGTACGATATTCGTGGCATTGCCGATGGCGATTTTCACACTCCCGATCTCACTCCAGAATCTATGTACTGCATGGGGCAAGCCGTTGGCACTTACATGCAAAAAAAATACGGTAAAAGAATTGTTGTAGGCAAAGATAACCGGCTTTCAAGCGACTCATTGTTTGAAGCGTTTGTTTCAGGAATGCTTACAACTGGCTGTCACGTTACCAGTATCGGACACGCGACTTCTCCGCTCGTTTATTTTGCCACAAGTTATTATGACGACTTCGATGGCGGAGTAAACATTACTGCAAGCCATAATCCTAAAGAATATAACGGAGTAAAACTGGTTTCAAAAAATGCGCACTCAGTTTGCGGCTCCGAAATTCAGGAAATTTTAAAAATTTGCCAAGACGAAAATTTCGCTAACGGAAAGGGCGAATTACACTCACGAGAAATTTTTGCAGACTACGTTCGATATATTAAAAGCGTTATTAAAAAAGGCAAACCACTGAAAATTGTGGTAGACGCAGGCAACGGTATTACAGGAATTTTTGGCCCACGACTTTTGCGCGAACTTGGCCATGAAGTCGTTGAGCTTCACTGTGAACTCGATGGAACGTTTCCAAATCATGAGGCTAACCCTGAGAGCGAGAAAAATTTAAAAGATGTTATGGAGAAGGTGCTTGAGGTTGGCGCAGATCTTGGAATCGGCTTCGATGGAGACGGCGACAGAGTTGGAGTAATAGACGAAAAAGGGCAATTTCACCATGCTGACTATCTGTTAATTCCGCTGGCGCGCGCCATTTTGAAAGATTATAGGGGCGCGCCGATTGTCTTCGATATCAAGTCGTCAAAGGTACTTGAAGACGACATTCGTGCTCACGGCGGCAAACCGATTCGATACAAAACCGGCCATTCGTTTATAGAGAATAAAATGGCGCAACTCAAATCGCCTCTCGGCGGCGAAACCAGCGGCCATATTTTTATTGGTGATCGCTGGTTCGGCTTTGACGATGGAATGTACGCCGCATGCCGTTTCGTTGAGTTGGTAAGCACATCTGGCAAACCATTCTCAACATTTTTCGATGGACTTCCGAACGTTCTCACCACACCTGAGTACAAGGTTCCGTGCACAGACGTGTCTAAGTTCCGCGTGATAGAAGATGTAACTGCGTTTTTTGTAAAAAGGTATCCGTGTATAACGATTGATGGAGTTTGGGTAGACTTTAGTGATGGTGCATGGGGTGCTGTTCGCGCCTCTAACACAAGCCCTAATTTGACGTTGAGATTTGAGGCGCGCGATGAGAAAAAACTCAAAATGGCGAAGTTAATGTTATTCGATAAATTGAAAGAATATCCAGAAGTTGATCTTCGTGATATTGAAATTTAATAGCGTTTATCTGACTACCGCCAATAAAAGTTTATGAAACAGCGAACGATTCGATTCTACGAAATACTCCCCGGCCTCATTACATGGACGATTTTGATTTCCCCATTTTTAATAGCCTTCGTTGCACCAAAGGCCGTCGCAATTTTCGTTCTTTTGTATGTAATGCTTTGGTTTTTCCGCAGCATAAAATCTACAATATTTCTTTTGCAAAGTTATTTTCGCTACAAAACCTACGAAAAAATTAACTGGGATTTTTTACTGAGTTTTTTTTCTGACACTCCGCCGACCGATGACGCTCTAATTCCATATATAGACGGTGTAAAAAAAGGAACCGAAAAAGAATTTGCCTTAAAAACAATTCACAACATTCGCGCACTCAAAAATGAAGGTTCATTTTGCCATTGGAATCAAATCTACCATATCGTTTTAATGGCTACATACAAAGAAGATTTAGAGATCCTCGACGCATCAATTTCGGGCCTTTCAAAAGTTGATTATCCTCATGATAAAATCATTTTCGTTCTCGCAACCGAAGAGAGAGACGAAGCTCGAGCCATTGAAAACACAAAAAAACTTAAAGAAAAATACGGAAACACATTCGGCAAATTCATCGCCATTATGCACCCTAAAAATTTGCCAGATGAAATTCCGGCTAAAGGCGGTAATATAAGTTACGCCTGCGCTAAAGTTGCCGATCAACTTATAGAAGAAGGCATCGACCCAAAAAATGTAATTCTCACAACACTCGATGCCGATAATGCGCCGCATAAAGACTACTTCAAAATTCTCACATATCATTATTTAATGGAGCACGATCGAGTGCGCGTGAGCTTTCAACCTCTGGCATTTTTTCACAATAACATTTGGGAAATTCCATTCACAAATCGGCTTGTTTCTCTCGC
>JAHFJU010000097.1 GCA_023245725.1 Candidatus Peregrinibacteria bacterium | reverse complement strand
TCAAAATCGCCGGCACCAATTCCCCACGATGACGCACACGAAGCATTACCTCGATAGGATTAGTTGGCACAACTCCGCTCACAAATGTGCATTCACTAACAAGTACCTCGTGCTCGTAAATATCTTTTTCGCGACCTACTATAAGCACATTTCGATCTGCATCGGCACGCACCACATACCACGGCTCGCCCTCCGGCTCGCCTTTCACTCCACCAATTCCAAGACCGCTTCGTTGCCCAACAGTATAAAGCGGCAATCCCTTATGCTTGCCCAAAACGCGACCATCAACGGCCTCAATATTTCCCGAAACAAAGTGTTTGCTGTCGAGATACCTTTTAAGAAAAAATTTAGGAGAGGATTCAGAAAAAAAACACAAACCCTGACTTTGCGGCTTCTCACTCACACGTCGCAACCCAAACTGATCGGCAAGTTTATAAATTTCAGCCTTCGACGAAAACCCGCCAATCGGGAACATGACATGCTTTAATTTTTCCTGCCCAAGATGATACAAAAAATAACTTTGATCTTTAGCTGTATCTACAGCAGATAAAAGCGCGCGATAGTTTTCGCCAAAAGAATCGGTTTTGTCGATAACTCGTGCATAATGGCCAGAAGCCACGAACTGCGCGCCGAGCTCGCGCGCGCGCTCGATCAAACGTCCAAATTTAATATTTCTATTACACTCAACACACGGATTCGGCGTTCGCCCATGCGCATGCTCATCTAAAAAATAGTCGACGACATTTTTCTTAAACTCCTCTTCAACATTCATTACATAAAAAGGGATTTCCAAAAGCGCCGCAACCGACCGAGCATCTTCAAGGCCACCAAGCGTACAACATTTATTTTGAGGAATATTTTGCGCGAGTTCTTCAACATTCGGATCGGTCCAAAAAAGCAGGTGGATTCCAATAACCTCATACCCCTGTTGCTTTAAAAGCGCAGCAGCAACCGACGAATCGACACCGCCAGACATGGCGACAACTACGCGAGTTCGTGTTATTTCTGAGTTCGACATATTAGCCTTACACATTAAACCTAAAGTGCATCACATCACCATCTTTCATAACATAATCGCGGCCTTCAATTCGTAGTTTTCCTTTTTCTTTCGCGCCTGCCTCACCACCACACGCTACAAAATCTTCATAACCACATGTTTCGGCCGCAATAAATCCTTTCTCGAAATCGGTATGAATCACGCCTGCAGCCTGTGGAGCTGTATCTCCTTTATTAATTGTCCACGCACGAACTTCTTTTACACCAGCGGTAAAATAAGTCATGTAGCCAAGAGTGTCGTAAGCGGCACGAATAACAGCGTTAAGTCCGGCCTCCTGTAGCCCTAAATCAGCCAAAAACGCCTGAGCATCTTCAGTCGACAAAGCACCAAGTTCCTCTTCAATTTTCGCACAAATCGGTATGAGTTTTTGGTTCGGCGCAATTCCAATTTTAGCCTTTAACTCCTCTATCATCGCAGGATTTTTCTGCAACATTGAGCACTCAGACTCGCTCACGTTCGCAATGTACAAAAGTGGCTTGTTGGTAAGCAAATGAAGGTCTGCCATCGCCTCGCGGTGAGCATCTGAACCATCGTTAAAATTGAACGCCAATTTGCCGGTTTCAAGGTGAAGTTTCAATTCGCCCATCGTATCGCGCGCAGCAACAATTTTTGGGTTCCCTGTTTTAGACTGAGAAACAAGCAAGTCATAGCGCTTAGAAACCGTTTCCAGATCGGCCAAAATCAACTCAGCCTCAATAATTTCTTTGTCTCTCTTAGGATCAACATTGTCGTGAACGTGAATAACATTATCGTCAACAAACACACGAATTACCTGAGCAATCGCGTTACATTGACGAATATGCGAAAGGAATTTATTACCGAGCCCTTCACCGCTTGCCGCACCCTTAACAAGACCAGCAATATCTACAAACTCAACAGTCGCCGGCAACACACGCTCAGGCTTAACAATTTCGGCCAACTTTACCATTCGTTCATCGGGCACCTCAACAACTCCAACATTCGGGTCAATTGTACAAAATGGATAATTCGCCGCCTGAGCATTTTGAGTTCGAGTTACCGCATTAAATAAGGTTGATTTTCCAACATTCGGCAAGCCGACGATTCCAATTTGTAATGACATAGTGGGCGCAGTATACCCGAATTCACCCAAAAAACAGATAAATAGGACAAACTTTGCGCCACCTGCGTAAGGTAGAGGCGCAAAATTGACAAAGTTAAACCGCTACGTTACTCATCTCTGCAACCGTTAGCTGCCCACTGGCCGTCACGCTTTGGCTATCAAGTGCGGCAAAAGTAAATTCACCGCCAAGCACCGCACACCCAACTCGCGCGATTTTTGAGTGCGGCCCCATACCGACTGTAACAAAAGGTAAATTGCGTTTTTTAAGCCGAGAAGCCAATTCAAACAGATTCACAGTATCGATCGGGCTCTTAATCATCGTCGCAATTTTCACAACATCGGCACCACGGCGATATAGCTTGAGAGCGTGTTGTTCAAGCGCAAAAAGCGATGGCGAATTTTTGAAATAATGTGTCGAAATAATTAATTCGGCGCTGTTTTGTAATAGGATTTTTTTTAATCGACTTACTTTATTCTGTGCGACATAACTGCCACAATCTATATACGATGCACCCGCATTTGCCGCAAAAGCCAGTCGCTCTATTTTTTGGTCGTCGGTTCCTGTAAAACTCCCCATTTCACTCTTTGTTTTGCAAACTACAATTATAGGTTTTTTAGAGGATTTTATAAGGATTTCAACCTGTTTATCGGTGAGTGTATCTATCCAAATTTCTATAAAATCAGCTACTTTTGACGCTTTTTTTACTAATTCAATTGTAGGATTTTTTAGTGGAACGCAGATCGAAACTCCTTTCATATACAAGAACTTTAACCTGAAAATCGCCTATTTAAAAGTAATACTATCAAATACTATTGACATTCTGTCACTATTGTATTAAATTGGCGTCTTCTTAATAATTAATTTTTTATATGAATACATCAAATCGGTTAGAAAGTGCCAGTGTCGATACTCGCGTAACTCGTCCCCAAAAAGGCACTAGCAGATTTGCTCAAGTGACTGCCTTAGTAGCTAGCATTACAGCTGGTTTGGCTGCTCAAGCCTGCAGCGAAACTCCTGAAACGGCATGTAAAGAACCTGCTAATGTTAATTTAATAGATATTGGAACCGTAGAAACACTAGATGGTGTCAATTACAAAGTTTCATTTGAACTATTAGGAACTCCAAAATGTTATGAGGCAACAGCAACAGACACATTCGGAGTTGCAACAATAGTCGAAACCGAAGGTACAATGACTCCTAGTGTTTCGGATAATAGTAATGTAGACCCGCTATTGGAACAACCAACTTCAGATGGTGGAGTTCAGCCATTTGCCAGAACTTTAATAAGTAGATCTAAAAGACTAAATGCACACGTAGGAGAATTTGACACTCTTTTGGTGTCAATGGCTAACAGCCCTACATTGGATGGTGGTGGGGATATTCTTTCTGAGACTCCTCTCCAAGTTTCAGTTTGCTTAGTCGATAATGCTAACATACCGTCGCAAGATGTTCCTAAGCACATCATTAACTGTACATTAGCAAAAAACCTCTAAATTCTCGATCGTCAAAAGCCCCACGAATTCGTTCGGGGGCTTTTTTGTTTATCGTAATTTAAAATCTGAAAACCTTTTTAGCACGACCTATACATCAGAGATAGGATATTTATCCAAACCATTTTCATCAATAGAACTCAGTTTTGCCACTATTGTTAAGATTGCAGCAATCGATGTCACAAATTGGCGGCATTTACAATGACTCAAAATCATTGTGAAAATGTTTTCCCGGGAAAGAACCACGGAACATATTGAGTATTTAACAATGCCGTGCGTGACAGAGACGTTTGCTCATAAAAATTTGACAACTGCCAACTATTTCGCTATAATTCATTGAAGTCTCGAACCCTAAAAAAGTTGACAAAGCCAGCTTTATGTTGCGCGGTAGCATTTACTGCTTTCAATAATTCCTTAATAGCGCCTTTTATGGAACAGCAATATCATCAATCATAGTTTATAGTTTACTGTAAACCATAAACTATAAACACGGCGCAGTAATCCACTGCATAAACCATGCGGTGCAAAAGAATACTCTGACATTTACTCAAACCTCGAATAACGATAGAGTCTAAACACTATGCAAAATAAAAACTCCGAAAAAAATGTACCAGCAGGCGTGGTTATATACAGCGATGGCAGCGCACTTGGAAATCCCGGCCCCGGAGGATACGGCACAGTTATAGAAATTAATGGCGAACAAATATGTTTAAAAGGAGGAGAACCGCACACCACCAACAACAGAATGGAGATGCTTGCGGTAGTAGAAGGGCTCAAATGGCTACATAAAAATCACCCAGACGTGAAGACATGCACGGTTGTAAGTGACTCAAAACTAGTAATTGAAACTCTAAATTCCGGCTGGAAACGCAAAAAAAATCTCGATATTTGGGAACTCCTCGATGCGCAACTCCCACACTTTTCTAAAATAAAATGGCAGTGGGTTAAAGGCCATAATGGCCACCCACAAAATACTCTTTGCGATAAACTCGCGAATGGCGAAGCAACACGATACAAAAAAATCGGCGGCCACGAATTTACACCCCAAAGCATTCTTTAACCTTCGCAAGAAGATTGTCTTTGTTCTGGAATCCCACTAAACGGCCAACTTC
>JAHFJU010000096.1 GCA_023245725.1 Candidatus Peregrinibacteria bacterium | reverse complement strand
AGAAAAACGACTGATAGAATAATGAACAAAGCATTTATAATTAGATATTGTCTTGTTGGCCTATACATTGGCGTTGTGACATCTGGAACATTTATTTGGAACCTCATGCAAAACGGTTGGAAATTCGGCGAACGACTTTCTACGGATTCAAGCCTTTATACACAATCTGCATCAATTGCATTTGTCACAATTACTCTCATTCAAATGGTTCATGTATTCAACAGTCGAAGCGCAACAGAATCTGTATTTAAAATGAACTTTTTCTCAAATATATCGCTATTGTTCGCCGTTATTTCTTCATCAATTCTAACAATACTGATTGTTGAAGTTCCATTTTTTCAAAAATATTTAGGAACCAGTTCATTGAGCGCAGGCAATTACGCCATGATTTTAATAGCAAGTTTTTCAATATTAGGAGTCGAAGAATTGCGCAAATATATAATGAGAAAAAAGATGATTCATAGCCACCACGCTGCATGACAACTCTCGATCCTACATTTCGTCCCTCAAAAAAACTTGGGCAGAATTTTCTGACAAATGAATCGGTCGTTGAGAGAATTGCGCTCGCCGGGCTCGCGCACTGTGACTCAGTTGACCGTATTATCGAAATTGGCCCCGGAAAAGGTGTGCTAACAAAATACCTTCTTAGCCGCTCAAATAAGCCCGTCACAGCAATAGAAAAAGACAAACGGCTCTACGAATATCTCTGTGGAATTTTTTCCGCAGAAATCGCGTCTGGCGCACTAACTCTAATAAACGATGACGCGCTAAAGTTCCCTTTACCGAATGAGAAATATGCAATTATTGCTAACATTCCATACTCAATAACCTCACCGTTGATTGATCATTTTATTCGCGACACTGCGATGCACACTGATGCGAATTTAGACTTGGGCAAAAATGTGAACACCGCCGCACCAAACATGCCGACTTATGCCGTACTACTTGTTCAAAAAGAAGTTGCAGAAAAAGTGGCCGCCAAAGCACCACACATGAACGTTCTTGCACTTCACGTGCAAACATTCGCACAGGTAAAATATCTGTTTAAAGTTAGTGCAGGCAATTTTTCACCTGCACCGAAAGTTGATTCCGCAGTAATTGAAATTACCACATACCCACAAACAGAAGCGACGAACGCACACGACAAAGAAGAAAGATACTCAGCCATCAATCAAAAAGTCGATTTGCAATTCGACTATAAAAAATACTTCGGCCTCATTCACGCCGCATTTTCGCAAAAAAGAAAAATGCTAAGCTCTACTGTCGGCAAAGAACTTTGCCTAAAAGCTGGCATCGACCCAACTCGTCGCCCTGAAACACTCAGCGTAGATGAGTGGAAGAAATTGGCTAGCTGATAGAAAAAAACGCACCTAAAACTTATTCCCGATAAGCTGCGTTCATAAACTCATTAATATTTAGATGGTGCTCCAGCCAGAGGATTTACTCCTTCATGCCAGCCATTTTCAGCTAAAAGACAAAGAGCATCTCTATTCATACGCAACTCAGGATCAAGACGGCCTGTTTTATCAAAATTGAATGCTTGAACCATATCTCTCAGCTGTGCGAAAGACCATCCGTGTGGAACATTTACATTAAATGATGATCTCTTCGGACTAACTCTTTCTACGGAATCATCAATATCATCATTAAAAATACCCCATGCCGAACTAAGATACATATTGCGAAGAGACTGAGCCAAAACGAGCACCCCAGAAGGAGTTTTACAAAAACAATAAAGTCCAGTTTCGAGTAAATAACTCCCCATTACAGCACGATCTGGAACCAAACTAAAAGCTTCTTTACGCAGTCTTCCTGCAATATCATAAAATCCACGCGGATCAATTATTTGCCTATCTCTAGGCATCTCCGACTCCACAAGACGCCCTTTGGCAAAATCATCAAAATAATCTTTATCTGTTTCTGCCATAAAAAAATAAGGATTCACTTTATACCGCCACCTTCGCCAGATCAAGGTTCATTCTCTGAACCGCGCCTCGTGCTGCGTCGGCGTATTGGTCAGGCAACAAACCAAGTTTTTCCCAAGCAAAAATAATGTCACGGCTTGAGTTTATAATCGCACCCAATCCATCTTTATTAAAACAAACTGCAACGTCTTGAGCGGATCCACCTTGTGCACCATAACCCGGAACCAAAAAAATTGACTTAGACATTAGTGTTCGTAATTTTGCAGCCTCTGCCTTAAAGGTAGCCCCAACAACCGCACCAACCGAACTGTATCCACACTCTCCTATTTCATCACTCCCCCACGACTCAACAAAATGAGCCATCAAATCACTCACAGAAAACGCACCATCAACTTGTCGTGACTGAAGATCATTAGACGAAGGATTTGAAGTTTTAACCAGTACAAAAATACCTGATCCGTTTTTTCGAGAGACATCTACAAATGGCTTAACACCATCGTAACCGAGGTACGCATTAACAGTAAGCGCGTCGCAAGAAAAAGCAGACGCAGGCTTGTCACCTGTTTTTGTTTTAGGACCCAAGAACGCCTCGGCATACGCCTCGGCGGTCGATCCAATATCGTTCACCTTTGCATCTGCGATAACAATCAAACCTTTTGACTGAGCATATGAACACGTTTCACTAAACGCACGAACTCCTTCAAAACCATGATTTATATAAAATGCGAACTGCGGTTTTACAGCAGGAACCAAATCATGTACGGCATCGATAATTCCTTTATTAAAAGCAATAAACGTCTCTGCGACGGCTGTTGAATTGTCACCGTGCTTGTCGATCATTTCTTTATACAAACCCGGAGGCATTTTTTCAATTCGAGGATCAAGCCCAACGCACACTGGAGATTTTTTCGCTTTAACTTGAGCAATCAGGCGATCAGAGAAATGTTTCATAGTGGCAGGATTATACAAAAAAACCGCCGATTGTCATAGTCGCGTCGCTTATCTATTATTTTTGTTCTGATCTTTGCCATGATCTTGTCTCTGTTCTTGACCCTTGTTCTTTCCCTGATCATTTTCTAGCGCGTTACCCTGAACATTTTCCAGCTTTTTGCCGTCTCTAATATTCCCTTTTTCCTGCCTGAAAACCTTTATTTCTATTGGCGCCTGCACACTTCCATTTCGTGTAATTTCAATTGTTTGCACGACAGAATGAGTGTGATCCATCTCTTTTTTTACAACAATAATAAGCGACTCCATTTCTTTTTTTTCGTCTTCATGTCCATTCTCTTTTATTGCAGCAAGGGCTTCTTCATGAGCACGAAGCGCATTTTCGAAACTTGAACTCACGGCCTGCGCCGCAACAACATTCCCGACTGTTTTCAATCGCTCAATTCTGTCATGTGCACGCTGAGAGAACTGTGTAAAATTCTCAGCAACCTGAGCACGTGCAACAGGATTAAACCCTCCACGAAGTGCTAAAAGTTTTGCTTCTTCTAAACGCCGATTTGCCAAATCAAACTCAAGCTGCGCTCGTGATTCATCGGTAAAAACAATAAATCCTCGAAACCTTTCATTTACATTTAATTTTACAGGATACAACACATCTCCCGGAAGAGCCGATTCAGAGGCGTATGTAGTTCCAATTCCCATTCCAAGGGCTAGAATAAGAGCAAAAACAGGAATCGGTTTTGTGACTAATTTAAGAGGATGTGAAACCCACGCAAATTTAGAAAAAAATCCTTTTGAAACAGGATTTAACTCTAAATACTTCGAAATTTCGGCGCGAATAGTAGATTTTTCAACAGCGCTAAGGTGCACAGTTTTTTGTGCTTTCTCACACGATTTTTCGAAGAGATTATTCATAATGAAGGAAATAATTGACGGAGTTTTTCTATCCCACGAGTTATGCGAACCGATATTACGTTCGCGCTCTCTTTACATGTAGCAGCAATTTCTTTGGGGGAAAATCCGTCGATATATCTCATAATTACAGCTGTTCGGTATGGCTCCTCTACCCGATCCAAACACTGTACAAGCTGCTTCGCATCAATGATGTCATTCCAGTTCGATTCTTCAATTTTTGGCTGATAGCCATCTTCGACCAATCCATCGAGTGACACGGTTTTCTTTTTTTTGTACTCGTCGATAATGAGGTTATTGGCGATACGATAGAGAAAGGCGCGCATGTTTTCGACAACGTTGCCCTTTGAGATTGAATCCCATGCGCGCATGAATGTGTCTTGAGTAAGCTCTTGCGCGCGCTCACGGTCGCTGACCCTGAAGTAGCAATGCCTGAAGATCGCATCGGAGTAAGCATCGTACGCTTTGAGGAATTCACTATGTTTTTTGTCTTCATCAACATTCATAGACGACGAGTTCGCAAAATCCTTACAAAAATATGTAGCATCAGTATACAGCAAAACAGGGCTACGATATTAACGAATCGGATAATTTTTCAATAACATTATGTGCCGTGCCTACACTCCCCACCCCCTCGGATTATTCTTAAACTCCAACACCCTAGCAACATCGCCCTCGGCCAAATGACCACTATCGCGCGCGACGCCGATTAAGTGAGTAAAGTTTGTTAGATTTTCATTTACAATCTTCGCATCGGCAAAAACACGAATTGATTCATCGAGTTCGTAAGTCATGATCGCCAAAATATAATCGACCGTCGCAGCACACTCCTTTCGCACAGCATTCGCCGCCTTTACCGAAGAACCGCCCGTTGAAATTAAATCCTCTACAATCAAAACCCGCTTGCCTTTTGGAATATCACCTTCAACTTGACGGCCAGCACCGTGATCTTTTGGCTCAGGACGAATGTAAATCATTGGCAAACTAAGTTCTTGCGCA
>JAHFJU010000095.1 GCA_023245725.1 Candidatus Peregrinibacteria bacterium | reverse complement strand
ACAGCATTTGAAGCATTATTTTTTGCCATTTCAACTTGCGCTTTGACTTGAGCATTTTCTTTATCAACTTGCACTTGTTGCGCTTGAACCTGCACTTGCGCCATTGCAATTTGCTCAGGTGTAGGTTGATTGGCTTGTTGTTGCTGTGCTTGTTGTGCTGTTTGTTTCTGTTCTTCCATCCATTGCTGCACTAGATATTTAAGTTTTTCTATGCCGCGAATATCAATGTTATCGAGCAAGACTTCTAATCCGTTCTGATCCATAAATTGCTTAAAGCTTTCGCTCACGCCCATCAATGCAGTGATTGTCTTAAGCGCGATCTGTTTCTGAACTTCATAGTTAACGCCTGGCTCAATCGTCACCTCTAACGCTGACACATCATAATCAAAACTTAAATTTCCTTTTTTATTAATTTCATAAAAATCTCTTTTACCGTTCGGCATTAAAATCGGTATTGTTCTTGGTGTGACATAATATTTCGGTAGCAGATTTAAATAAATTTCTGCGCATCTTGCCCACCCTTGAATAAAGCCATTCGTGTATGGCATAGCAGCAGCGTTTGAGTGCATCGCGCCTTGCATGATTGCTATCCCAGAGATGTCATTGTCATTAACGCCTAATGCTGCATCATAAGAACCTAATATGACCTGCATTGTTTGATCTGCTAGCGTAAATGTCGCTAACAGCTCTTGGGGTATTGGCTGACGTATGATTTCTTGCGGTGGGTTCAATGGCATGTTCGGATTGCCATCTTTGAACTGATTGTAAAGTACAACACTCGCTTTCTGCGGATCGGTGTATGCAAGTTGGTAATCTTTATTAGCGGGAATGCCTTCCACGGGAGCTTTCCATTTATGCTGAACAATACCTTCAATCTCATTGCAAAGTGATTGACCCGCGAAATTTTTCATACGTTGATTATCACGTCCATGATATACATACGGACGAATAACTTGTTCAGCCTGAGCATTTTCATTGTCACGCACGATGACACTGTTACCGTCAAAGAAAACTAGCGGCAGCATAGAAAAATTTGTTTCTTCAAACTCGACAATCTTTGAACCAGTCATCGTGTATTTATCGATAGTCTGAATATCTGTCATACGCGATTTGACGACGATTGGTGCTTGCTCGACAATTCCTGCTTTTTCCCAACGATCTAAAAATTCTTCATATTGTTTTTCTGTTACAGAATGTCCGTTTGCAAGTTTTAATATTTTAGCTTTTTTGGTACGTTTTTTAAAAAACTCGGCAAATAACATAATTTCTTCTTTTTGATTCCGGTAAGACCAATTGAAACTGCCAACACTAGAATCACGGGTGAACAGAATATCTTTTAAAATGTCTGAGCCGTATTTATCTTTAGCTTCATCGGCAGATTTCGGAAACAACTCACAAGCAAAACGTCCATCACCTTTATGTGACATTCGTGCGAGCGGATCAAATACTGTAAGTGTTGGATCGAATACAGGGACTATATAAATTTTCTGATCGAATGACATTTCATCTGCATAGTCAGTATATATTTTTGCAACATCATAACCGCCTGACAAAATATTTCTGTAGAGATGATAACTTAACTGATTGATATTTCCACCGCCAAATGCTGCACGCAAATGCGCTTCAACAAGAGATATCACTTCAGGATTGACAAGTTTAACGCCCTCTTTACCTCTAACGTTAAAACCTGGGTCCATTTTTGAAAATTCGCCGCACAATCTGCTGACAAATGCTTCGAGGATGTTCCATTCCATGTTTGGTTTATCGAGTGCTTGGTTTACGGAAGTATCAGCAGGAGTTAAGGTAGATTTAAAAACGAACCGAATGAAATCATTAAAAATTTTGTAGTTTTTCTGAAAATATAGCCATCCATTTTCAATATCGCGTTTGTTAGAGTCAAAATTCTCTAACGCAGACTGCTTAATTGCCATAACGATTCATCCTTAGTTGCTGTTGTCGTCTCATCTGCTGAGCTATTGCATTCATTACGTCATTAGCGCCAGTATCGTTTGATTCTGGTCTATATAAAAGCTTGTCAATTAAAGCGATTTTAACCCCATCATACAAGGTATCGCATAAATCGTCATGCCTATGCGTGTTATTTGCAGTAATTTTTGCCATGTGCTTTTTACACAATTGTACATGTCTGGCGTTATAGGTAAAGGTCACACATTTGCTGGCGATGTAGGGTTGCATTTCAATATATCGCGATGTCTTACTGCCTGACGCTGCTGTACGCTGAACGTCCATGACTTTGATACCTTGAAGCTTGTTTAGAGATGCAATTAATGTCACCCCCGTTGATTTCTTTTCAATTGCTGCGATCAATGGAGGAGTTTTATGTCTAGCGCACTCTCGCCAAAAATCTAATACTCGATCCTCTAAATCCTTTGCATCAATCCATTCTTCTAACGCATCAATCCAATGTAAACCAAGTTGACCTGTTTTTTTGCCAAAGACTTCTATTTCATAAACGCCTAAAAAACTCATGGCAGTAGGATCGTTGTAGTTCTTACTGGTTTCAGCTGAGTCAATCGTGACAAAAGTAGCTAGCATTTCTGGGTCTTTATCTAATTCAAGGAACCATTCTGGCCTAAATAGCCCACCCCCAGCGGGGTTTGGATTTTGATCAAACTGAGCGGCGTACACATAAGGGGATTTATTCTGAAGTTCTAGCAAATATTCTTTTGGATGTACTTCTGGATAAAGCGCGTTTCCCGCATCATCGAGTGCTCTCAGAATAATCTTTCGCCACTTCTTCGTGTCTCTATCTTCAATAAAAAATGCTGCAAGGTCAGCTTCGTGCACTCTTTGTCCGACAAATACGATTGGGACGTTGTGGCCGCGCGGACGCTGACGAATTGTTTCTTCATAATTTTTGATAACTTTTTCGCGCAAAGTATCCGAATGGGCTTCATCAGGTTTATGAGCATCATCGATGATGACTGCGCCTGAGAATGATTTTTGTCCTGGCAGACCAGCATTTCTTCCTGTGACCGCACCTTCTGAACCGAATGCTGCAACGTGTCCACCTTCAGTTGTTGCAAAGTGATCTTTAGCTTTCGTGTCTTTTGAAAGATGTACATTGAACAAATATCCGTACATTTCGGATGACATAATCAACTTGATGAAAGCCGTTTGCTCTGCCGCTAATGTCTGAGAATATGAAATGTAAATAAAGTTACATTGCGGATTGATCGTGTAACACCACGCAACCCACATACAAATATGAAGCGATTTGCCGGAACCAGGCTCGACATTAATTAAAAGATTTTCGTCGGGATGTTCAAGACGCGTCATTGCGGATAGTTCACGACAGATAGAGATTTGATGTGATTCTCTACCTACAGGTTTTGATTCAATGTAATCTCTGTTTGTAATGTATTTAGTGAAAAACCTTGTGAACTCATAAAGTGAACCGCGCAACCGCGCTGCCATCTCTTCCTTTTCATGGTCTATGTTCATTAAATCAGTAATCCTTTTTATGCTTCTGATCTAACTGCGCGCGCAATTCTTCCATTTCTTTTTTGAGCTCTTCGTTTTCGCCTTTTAATGTATCGAGCTGAGAAACATCACCGTATCTTTTTGGTGCTAATCGTGCAGCTGTCCACTTGCGATTATTTACTTTTGCAATAGCGAGAGATGCTGACGGCGCATCTATTCTTTCATTTCCTCTATCATCAAGATAAGTTTTTATCTCATGAGGCAACATATCATCAATTTCTTCGACCATTAATTCAGCTTGAAAGCTTTTCGCGGTCAAATATTTGGCATTAAAGTTTGGATGCTTTCTACGCCACTCACGAATAACACCAGACATCGGAAATTGATATAATTTACGAATAGTGTCGAATCCAACTGGATTTGTTGCAACAGCATCACAAATTTTATCTGCTAATTCTTCGGAATAAATCGTGGGGCGACCAAAGACATAGCCATCAGGTTTTGGTTTAACAATCTTTTTCTTTTCCTGTTTTTTCTTTGGCATTATTTTTTCCCTTTATGATTTTTTTGATTTATCGGAAGCAGATTTTTTAGCAATTAATGCTGGTTTTTTTTCAACGATCCCAGTTCCTTTGCACTTTTCACATTTTATAATCATTGACCCCATGCCGCGATATTTTTTATTGCCTTGGCATTTTGGGCAGACATTTTTCATTTTTTTTCCTTTTCTAATTTTAAAAAAATAACAATAGTCAAGATTATGATTGTTTGTGCACCTGATGTACAGGACATAATCAGTTGTTGAATTTCGTGAAAGTCTAATTGACCGTCGGAAAGATAATCAGAAACTTGACCTAAAAATTGTAGAACGCCGAGAAGAGCGACACTAAATAATAATTTATGAATGTGTTTATGAATGAAATTTCGCATATATAAACCTCATTAACTTACATAGCGAGCTCATAATGTACTAAATCCCGTAAACCTTTTTCGTCAGTGATGTCATAATTACGATTCCAATCACCGCCGAAACATAGATCGTATTTCATTTTTTCTTGAGATTTTAGCATTTTAGCAACACCCATCACGATACCTGCGAACCAATAAAAACGATTAATATTTTTAAAATCCACGGGGTAAGGTGTGACATCAACGGCCATAGATGGGATGCGATTATGTCTGCCGAACGGATAGTGTAGTTTTGATTTTCCTTCTTCAAAAGCTTTTTCTTGTTTATCTTTTGATCGATATCCCTCAAGAATTTTGCAGTCTACAAATTCTATGACTGTATTGAAAACGAGCTGTAATTCGTAATGTGCGGTGGCTAATTGTTTAAGCGATTCTGATCCGAATTTAG
>JAHFJU010000024.1 GCA_023245725.1 Candidatus Peregrinibacteria bacterium | reverse complement strand
AGGTCGTGAACAATTTGGAACAAAAGTTGAGATTAAAAATCTAAATTCGTTTCGTGCTCTTGAACATGCTGCTCAGTATGAAATAAAACGTCAATCTGAGATGCTTGATCGTGGTGATGTAATTGCTCAAGAAACTCGTGGTTGGGACGATGCTCAGGGGATTACAGTTTCACAGCGTTCAAAAGAAGAGGCTCATGATTATCGATATTTCCCTGAACCTGATTTGCCTCCTCTAACTTTTACTGATTCCCAAATTGATGAGTTGAAAAAAAGTATTCCTGAGTTGCCGAAAGTTCGTCGTGAGCGTTTTGTGAAAGATTATGGTCTAACGGTCGATGATGCTTTGTTTATAGCCGAAGAGCCTGAGCGTGCTGATTATTTTGAGGAGATGGTTCGAGTATCTGGCGATGCAAAAAAATCCTCTTCATTTTTAAACACTATTTTGTATAAACATTTGAAAGAAGATCACATTGAGTTGAGCGAGTGTAAAATTACCGCCGAGGCGCTTGGGCTATTGGTTAAGATGATTGTTGATGGAAAAGTTTCAAATAATCAGGCGAAGTCAGAGGTTTTTGAGAGTATGTATAAAACTGGTAATTCGGCACAGGACGTTGTTAATGAACTTGGCATTTCGGTTGTGTCAGATACTGGAGAGATAGAGGCGATGTGCAAGGCTGTAATTGAAAAAAATCCGGGGCCTGTTGCTGATTTTAAGGGTGGTAAAGATACTGCAATAGGATTTTTAGTCGGACAGGTTATGAAGGAGAGTAAAGGAAAAGCTCAGCCGCAATTGGTAAATGAGTTGCTGAGAAATTTGATGAAATAGGGTTATGTTACTGCAAAAGTGCTCCAACATGTTATTACTAAATTTAACCAACAATACGAACTCTTTTTTTCACAACTAAAAGTGAAATGAGATTCTAATTTGCTTGTTATAATGCACCAGATGTATATAGATTCTCAATCAACATTATATGTAGTTGGAGCAGTTGCGATTGGCCTCCTAACTATTTTTCTTTGCGTAACTCTTATTTATTTGATTTTGATTTTGCGAGATGCGAGTAAAGTGATTGAAAATGTGCGCATTACAGTTGATAAAGTGAATGATTTTATAGTAAAGCCAGTTAGCTTGGCTTCGACAATTGTTGACCATGTTAGGCCAATTATTGAAGGGATTTTGGTAAGGGCAACCAGCGGCAGAGGAGGTGACGATGAAGAAGATCCTAAGCCAAAAAAACGAAAGAGCAAATAATGTATTATGAATCAACTGAAACTATTTATTACTGTAGGTATTATTGTTTCTGCTGCTCTTGTTATAAATGTACCAATTATTTCTGCCAAAGTTTATGAACGTAAAGTTAAGAGTCAGACAGTAATCGCGATAGCATCAGACTTGCATGACGACACCAATCAGCCTCTTTGGCCAAATGTTCTTAATATAAAACCAAATATTTTTTTATTTTTGGGTGATAATGTCCCACTCGATACGCTTGATGAATCCGTGATGAAATATGAGTATGCAAAACTGGCAACCGTTGATGGATTTAAAAGATTATTGGCTTCAGAAATACCGATTGTTGCTACGTGGGACGATCACGATTATGGAGCTGATGATGCTGGCGCAGAATATAAACAAAAGGAAGTATCTCGAAAATTATTCTTAGATTTTTTTAGGGAACCAAGCACTTCTAATAGAAGAAAACACAGTGGTGTCTATGATTCTAAGATATTTGGAGTGAATGGGAGACGAGTACAAATTATTGCATTAGATTTAAGATACTTCAGAAGCCAGCTTGTTAAATCGTTAAATAAGAGTGGATATATTCCTAATACTGATGTTAATGCAACTATGCTTGGGGCTGACCAGTGGACATGGTTAAAGAATGAGCTCAAAAAACCAGCTGAGGTTAGAATTATTATGTCGAGTATTCAAGTAATTAGTAAAGACAATGGATGGGAAAATTGGATGAATTTCCCTTTAGAGCGGGCGAAACTTTTTAAGACAATTAAAGATACTGGAGCTAATGGTGTTCTGTTCGTAAGTGGTGATAGGCATTTTGCAGATCTATCAATAATGAATGGTGGTATAGGATATCCTATTTATGACTTTACTAGTGGACCTTTTACAAATGTAAATAATTCGACTTTAGAAAAAAATAAATATCGTTTAAAACAACAATATTTAGGTATGAATTTTGGACTTATAACTATAGATTGGGCAGCCTACGGAAAAGGAACATGGATTAAAATTGAAGCGCGAAATATCGATAATAGATCAGTTCTACATGAGGAATTACCGCTCAGCATCTTGCAGCAAGGCGTATTACCATACTCACGTTAAATAAGTATCAGACGCGTTTTTGCTTAAATATAACTGTTAATGGGAACAAAATTACAGCATTAAAGATACGTTTTATTCTTGATGGTTGTTGAATCAATCGCCAAAACCATTCAAAACCAAGTTTACGCATAAAAACTGGTGCGCGCTTTCGTTTACCAGCAATAAAATCAAATGCGCCACCGACGCCAACTGCTAGTCTAATAGTTGGTAGGTTTTGAATGTGCGAAAAAATCCATTCTTCCTGTTTCGGTGCCCCGAATGCTACGAACAATACATGTGCGCCACTCGTATCGATTTTTGCCTTAATCTCTGGGAAATCTTCGTTGTTAGGCGAGCTTGAATCGGTTCCTACAATCGAAATCGGCGGATATTTCTTCTCGAAAATTTCTTTCACTTTTTGTGCGATTCCCAGCTCAGCGCCAAGTAAAAAAATCTTTATTTTTCTGTCGCTCATTGCACTTACCAAGTGCGTCATAAAATCTACACCAGTCACACGCTCTTTAAGTTTTCCATGTGGAATAATTCGGTTTTTGAATGCAGAAGCCCACAAAATACCAATGCCATCCGGTAAAGACATGCTCGCTTTATTCAATAAATCTCGATATTTTTTATCTTTCTGAGCATACAGAACAATTTCAGGATTTGGTGTAACAACAATATGTTTTTTTGTTTGGTCTTGAGCATACACAAGTCCACGCGCAACAGCTTCTTCAAGTGTTAAAGCATCAAATTCAACTCCTAAAATTGTTTCTCTAATTATTTTTTCCATGCGATAAAGCAAAAGTTATGTGCGCTTGATACTTCTTCGACAGTGACAAACCCCGCTTCTGTAAGCCGTTTTAGTAACTCGTTTTTATCAAACGCATAATAAAATCTTTTTTTTGTTCCCCACGGCACGTAACACGCATGAGTTTCTTCGTCGATTAGTGATTCGTATTTTGGTTGTCGCAAATTCCATGCACTGATGTATAAAAATCCATCTTCACTAAGTTGAGAAAAAAGTTTTATTAAATATGAAACATGTAGTTCAGAGGTAGGCAGATGATGAATTACTGCACTCGAGAGAATTACATCGAAAGGCAGTGTGAATTTTTTAGACAAAAGTGAACCGATTGAAAAATGGGCTTTTAATCGGCTCGAACCAGATTCTTTTTTAAACCATGAACGTGCGTTATTAATAAGCGTTTTAGAGCCGTCATAGCCAAAGTATGTTATTGGAAAATCCTTAAAATAATGAGCCATGCGCCCATTTCCACAGCCAGAATCGAGCATTCGTAATTTCTTTTGTACCAGTTTTGTATTGAGTTTTTCACTTTCAGCCTTATCGCTTAAACCTAGATGTAAATTTGCTACAATCAGTTTTTTGACTGCATCAAATTCCGGCCACATCACCCGACGAGTTTTATCAAAATCATCGCCGATTTCGTTATAAGTTTCAACAATGCTTTTCATTATGTCTGAATGGGCTTTCGATATCTTCACAGAGCCATTGTAGCGACTTGAATCCACATGTACAATGAGGCCCTGTATATGGCATCGATAACACAATTAGTCATTGAAGCGCTTGAGAGCAAAGTTAAAACCCCAAAAGAGTTGCACGATCTAAAGTTGAATTACGCTGAACATTTCGGTGTTTCTCCGCCGCCGCATTCTGCCCTTGTTGCCGCCTATAGAACGTTAATTGCAGCTGGAACTGTAAAAGAAGATAAAGCGTTTAGTACATTAATTCGTAAACGTGCGATTAGAACTTTGTCTGGTGTGTCGCCTGTTGCTGTTCTGACAAAACCAATGGGTTGTCCGGCGCGCTGTGTTTTTTGTCCGACTGAAGAGAATGTTCCAAAGAGTTACCTGAGCAACGAGCCAGCGGTTATGCGCGCAATCTTGAATGATTATGATCCGTATCGTCAGGTGAAAACTCGTATTGATACGCTACATGCAAATGGTCACCCAACCGACAAAGTAGAGTTGATTGTTATGGGCGGAACGTGGTCAGCGCATCCAAAACCGTACCAGATGAGCTATATAAAAGGATGTTTGAATGCTCTTAATGGAGTGAAATCACGTTCGCTTGCGCAGGCTCAGAAAATAAATGAAACCGCTAAACATAGGTGTGTTGCGATTACTCTTGAAACTCGTCAGGATTGGATTGATGAAAAAGAAGTTAAGCGAATGCGAATGCTCGGATGCACCAGAATTGAGATTGGCGCACAGACTATTTATAACGATGTTTTGGCTTTGGTAAAGCGAGGGCACGATGTTCAGTCGACAATAGATGCCACCAAATTGATGAAAGACGCTGGTTTCAAAATTTCGTATCATATGATGCCGAATTTGCCGGGCTCTACAGTTGAGCGTGACATTGCAATGTTCAAAGAGGTATTTGAGAATCCTGATTTTAAGCCAGATATGATGAAGTTTTATCCGTGTATGGTGGTTCCATTTGCTGAGCTAAAACTTTGGATGGAGCAGGGGAGACATGTTCCATATACCGATGAAGAATTAATTAAAATTATTATTGAAGCGAAGAAGTTTTTCCCGCGTTATTTGCGTGTTACGCGACTGATTCGTGATATTCCTGCAACTAGCATAATTGGCGGCAGCAAGGTCTCAAACTTGAGGCAGGTAGCCCAAGATATAATGAAAAAGCGTGGTATTTTGTGTGAGTGCATTCGATGTCGAGAAATTCGCGATGAAGTTATTGATCCGACTCAAATAGAATTGCGAACTATGGAATACGACGCTTCAGGTGGAAAAGAGTTTTTTCTAAGTTTCGATGAAGCTAAAAAAGATAAGTTATGCGCCCTGTTGCGTTTGCGTTTTTCGAGTTACTCCCTTACAGGCAAAAAACATTTCATAAAAGAGCTTGAAGGAGCGGCTATAATTAGAGAATTACATACATATGGAGCACAAGTTCCTATTTCTGAACATGACGAAAATGCTAGTCAGCACCTTGGTTTTGGAAAAAAACTAATAGCAGAAGCTGAACGAATTTCAAAGAAAAATGGTTTTAATAAAATCGCAGTTATTTCTGGAATCGGAATTCGCGAGTATTACCGAAAACTTGGGTATGAACTTGAAGGTACGTATATGGTGAAAAAAATATAGGATTTTATAAATGAGCTACGTTCGTATGGAACTTCAACTATTAGAAAGTTCTAATTATTAATAATTAAAGCTTTCAACCTTTGGAAACGCTTTATTCTCCCATTACTTTCTTATACTTTGAATCAAGTTTTTGTGATAAGTCGCCGAATTCTCCTTTAATAGGTGCAGCGATTTCATTGTAAAATCCTTCAGGAATTGTTACTTCAGCGAGTTTTTCAATGCTACCTTTAATTACTTGTGAGCCAACGACTCCAATTGCCATTGCTGCCATTCCCATGTGGATTTTCTGATTCAACTTATATGCTTTTGTCGCTTTAAGCATTTTATAGGCATCTGTACCTTCGGTCAGCATAAGTTCAGCTCTTCGAAGTCTGTTTAATCCTTTCGCTGTTTTTAGTCCATCAATCATTGTTCTTCCCATAAATCCTAGGCCGCAAAAACTCAATATATCGCTTGCTCCGCCAGCAATCGCGAATGCACCAGAAATTGCTCTGTCTGTGCCATCTAGTGGGCGATCTGTGAATGCTTCCTGTCCAGTTATTGCTTGTTTCGCATCTAAATATGTTCCGACAACTGGTGAGGCCATCAATGCCGATTGTTTTACTCCTTCTGTAAATGTGGTTTGATCGTCACTTAATAAATAACCACCCAAAGCCATTTGCATTCCATAAATTCCAATTGATTTTTTTGTAGGTTTTAGATGATTCCACAAACTAAACCCTTCTTTATGTTTGTATCTCCTAATGCACGATCTAAATGTCGCTCGTAGTTGTTGAATTCCGCCTTCGTAGCCTTTTTGATTCATCGAAGTCTCAATAATTTGCCCGATTGAAATTGGCTTTTTGCCATGTATAACAGGGCCGAATTTTGAGCCGAGTCTTTGCCAACCTCCAACCAGATCATGTGTTACACCTGCTTCGAAATTTGCACTCGCTTTATAGCAACGATTTAACTCTTTCATCGCTTCATCTGCAGCAATAGTGTCACTCGCAGCCACTGCCGAAGCCAATTTTTTGTCTGCTTCATTTAAACGTATTTCAAGGTCGTTTCTAATTTTTGCCCCATTTTTTTCAAGGTTTTTATATGTCTTGAAAAAATCTTCTCCAACTTCTTCGTCGGCAGAGTGTTTAGTATGAACACCTTTTTCAAGCCCTTCAATATCGGTATGTATTTTTGTAATGTTTGTCTCGAGTTCGTCTAGTGTGAATGGCGCAACATTTTTTCCGCCTCCATTTAATCTGCGTGAACTTCCTCCAATAAATGATTTAACTGTATCAATAGCGTTTCCAAAAAGATATTTTGCATTCTCAGTTCTTAGGTCATCGGCATTAAGCCAATTCTTGTAAAAATCCCGTCCAATATTAACTCCGTGTACAGCCATCATTTGCTCTAAAAAAGCCCATCCTTCGCGGGTTAGTGCATCTTCAAGTACTCCTTTTATGTTGTTTTTAACTATCGTCATTTCTGCCAATGCATTTTGAACCTGAGTGTCATCGCCACTTCTAATTGCTGTTAGGTAATTGCTTGCAGCTGTTTCATTTTGAGGAATCAGCTTAATCATCTCTTTCTTAAATTTATTAATTTCTTCAAGTTTTTCATCGATAGGCCCCCAATCTTCTGGTGATGTCTTCTTTTTTAATTTGCCCAATGATGCAGCCTTTGATTCCATCGATTTTATGGCTTTATCAAGGTCTTCCCATGATGGCATTCCATCTAGTAATGATTCATTTGTAACAAGTCTCTCACGGTATTTTGATTTTTTTTCGTAAGTTTCAATTATTGATTCTCTCGTTTTTTTATTGTCATAAGAATTATCATATGTCTTAAATATTGAGTCTACTGAAGCCCATGGAACTTCAGCTTCTGATTCATCGTCAGTATCTTGCGATACTCCTTTAGCTGTCTCAGGTTTTTGTTGTTCAGTTAATTCACCATCACTAATGACAGTCGCTGCCGCGGTTCCTCCTGCAACTACAGCCGCTTTCGCCGCAGCCGCTCCTTCATTTGATTCTGGTTTAGCAGGATCTACGGGTGCTAACGGTGGGGGAGTTTGCGGAGATTGTTCGCCTGCAGTTTGAGAAAGAGCTGGGCTTCCCGGAGGCAAAAGCATTCTTAAAATTTCGCCAACAGTCGCAGTTTTTGGATCATAGTGAAAATTTTTGTGCAATTCATCTTCATTTTTCTTGAAATATGCCTTTAATTCATCTGTCGCTTTTCGTTCTCCTGCGCCGTCTAAACCATAAACTCCAACGAATCTACCTATTATTGGCAGCCCTTTTAATCCATTAGAAACTTTGTCTGAAAGTTCATTTAATGTATCAACATTATCTGTAATTCTAGTGCTTACAAAATCCGTAAAATTTTTATCTTTATATGCGAACAGAACTTGTGCGTTCAATACTTCTGCGCCTTTTACTTCGCTTCGAATTTTTTTCGCCGCCGCATCGTGATATGCATTGTCTTTATCCATTCCGATAACGAGAGAATAAAGTGCTTCTTTAATTTCGCCCTTCTTTACCTGATCTAAAAAAGCCTCGGCTGTGTCTTTTGCTACTCCCATTTTTTGAGTTACTTGATCTAATACCGCGCTCTCTCCGCTACCGCTTAGTAATCGGAATAAACCGTATGCGCCGCCTCCGACTGCGCCTGCTCCAAGTAAATATTTTAATACTTTTCCGCCTAATCCGCCCTCTGATTTTTCGCCTTCTTCTTTGCTGTCATCGCTAACTACAGATTTGATTAATTTATATATTCCACAAATTGCCGCAACCGCTATTCCTGTATATAGCAAAGCAGTTCCCGGATTTTCTTTCGCTAAATCCCACATTTTTTCAAGTTTATCGCCAACGCTTTCTGCTGACTGAGGTTTTGCAATAGTAGGATTTTGTATCGCCGTTTCGCCAGTCTTCATGACTTGTGCATTACCTTTAACTAGATTTTGAGCTGCTGGTTCTTTTTCTATGTTTGTAGCAGGGGAGTGAATTTTACTTTCAGGCAATCCTGGTATTGCACTATCTTCAGAATTTACGACATTTCCCCAAAGTGCTCCCCAATACTCATTTTTGAATGAATTTTTCCATTGCGAACCTTCAGCCTTATAAATTTCATCAAGTTTAGTAATTGCGGTAAGCTCGGTTGCATTTGGAGTAATAGGAAAATTTGGAGATCTCACTGCTTCTATCAATTTTTGTGGAGTTGAAACATCTACTCCCTTCATAATTCCAACTTTCATTAAAACGCTTAGTGCTGCGCCAAATGTAGCTGCCGATTCAGCGATTTTATTATTTTCTGCTTCGTCGGTTACTGACTCAAAGTTTTTCCATGGGTTTATAGATGCTATTTCTGCTGGTGAATCCGAATCATAATAACGGCCATATTCAACTTTGCTCTCAAGAACATTTAACGAAATATTTGCACCTTCTTGCTTAGATTTGATTTTCACTTTTAGTTTATCGGTATTAGCCCTCTCTGCCGAAGTTTCTACAGATTGCTCTGGTGTTTTTTTCGCCTCAATTGAAGGCTTCTTATTTTGATCACTATTATTGAGTTTGTCAGGTTTTTCAAAGTAACCGTCATCATTTTCTACTAAATTGATTTTAATTTTTTGTCCGTCTTGAGTTATTGCCATATGTTTTGTTTTTTAGGTTTCCTAGAATCATACCATAATTTAACTAATAGAGAAAGGGGTAGGTGTGCAGGTGGTTGGTAGTGAATTAAAATTCAGGTTTTTATGAATTTACAATATTAAAGAGAAATAGCGAAAAACATTTACTAAATTAATTTATCAGATTTTCGATAGGGAAGCGGCTTCCTTCTACTTTGCACAATATACCTTGTGCAAAGTAGATTAGATTTGAACAGTTGATCCACTCTCAACACACCGTGGGCGTGCATAACCCGAAATATGCAAATTCGGCGGCAAATCATAAAATAAATATTGTCATACTAAACATATCGGGACGATAAACTAGTCACGCGTTGAAAATGCTTTAAACTAAAGCAAATCCCCTATATTTAGCCAATGATTTTTAGAGAATACTTAATATAATCAGTCGCTATAACAAAGATTCCAGTTTTTTGAAGATTTAGGTGGGGAACACGCCTAAAAACGGCTTAAACAAGGGGTAAACCTCAAAATTTGCGTTTATAGGCGTTTTCGAGCAAAAAATGGATACTAGGTCGTCTCGAACAAATCAAAAATGATGTTTTTGAACAATAAATGTATTCGGGCGTTCTAATTTGATGCAAAGCAAAAACTAGTCACCGACAACCATAGATTTTGCCATTTCAGCCATTTTGTTTTGCAGGCCTTTGTGTGTATTTAAAGTAGGGTCATCCTTTAATAAAGTTAGCGCCGCTTTTCGGGTATCTGTTACGGTTGATGCGTCACTCAGGCTTGCCATTTTTAAATCTGGCAGTCCGCTTTGAGCAGTGCCAAAAACTTCGCCGGGGCCTCGCAATTGCAGGTCGATTTCTGCTAACTTGAATCCTGAGTCGTATTTTACGAGAGCTTCAAGCCGTTTCAGTGCATCAGGGGAGTATGAGGAGGGGAATAAAAGACAGAAAGATGCATGTTCTCCCCTTCCAACTCGGCCTCTGAATTGGTGTAGTTGCGCTAAACCAAATCGTTCAGCTCCCTCGATCATCATTATTGTTGCATTTGGCACATCGACACCAACTTCAACGACTGAGGTTGAAACTAGAATATCGATTTCCCCTTTTGAAAACTTTGACATAATCCCCTCCTTTTCTTCGGCTTTGAGTTGTCCATGTAAAAGACCGACTTTTGCTTCAGTAAAAACATCGCGTGAAAGTGTATCGAATTCTTTAAGGGCAGCCTTAATTTGTAGTGATTCAGACTCGTTGATAAGCGGGAAAATTATAAAAGCCTGTCTCCCCTCTTTTATTTGGCTTTTTATCCATTCATAGGCTCCTACGCGTTTTTCTTCTGGAACAATTCGCGTCATTATTGGCTTTCTTCCGGGAGGAAGTTCGTCGATTATTGAAAGCTCCTGATCTCCGTACATTACAAGGGCAAGCGAACGCGGTATTGGGGTTGCGCTAAGGTGAAGCATGTGCGGACTACCTTGCGATTTTAATATTTCGCGTTGTTTGACACCAAAACGATGCTGCTCATCAATAACTGCCAATCCTAAATTTTTGAATTTAATTGATTCTTGAATAAGGGCGTGAGTACCAATAATCACTTGAGTGCGGCCATCTTTTAGTGAATCTGCCATTATTTGTTTTTCTTTTGCAGTAAGCGCTCCTATAAAAAGATGAGGTTGAATACCGAGCGGTTTCAGTGATTTTTGCATTGTTGAAAAATGCTGCCTTGCAAGAATTTCGGTTGGTGCTAGAAGGCAAGTTTGAAATCCTGCTTTTACAGCGTTATACATTGCGCATGCTGCTATTACTGTCTTTCCAGAGCCAGTATCTCCTTCAACTAAGCGTGACATCGGGTATGGCTCTTGCATGTCGTTAAGTATTTCGCTGAGTGTTTTAGTTTGAGCTTTTGTAAGTTTCCACGGTAATTGTGCTTCGAATTCATTTCTCCATATTTCAGAAAATATCATTTGTTTGTGATGAAGCTTTGCTAGGCGGCGCCATTCTAATTTCCGATGGATTGCAGCCAGCTGAACAATAAGTAATTCATTAAATGCCAGCCTTCGTTTTGCTGTTTCAAGCGATTCTTCGTCTTCGGGAAAATGAACTGCCTTTAGAGCCGAGCAGTAAGGTATTAATTTATACTGCTCCAATATATTTTTTGGAATAAATTCTTCTACTAATTCGGCGAATGGCAAAATCGAGAAAAGCTTCTCTCTAAGCCATTTTGACGATAGCCTTCGGCCTTTTTTTTCTGAGTAAATATCTAGCTCTGTTTCGGGATACACCGGCACAATTCGTGCCGTGTGAATTGTTTGGGTTTTAATAACCTCTATTTTTGGGCTTTTAAAAGTGAATGAAGACGTACGAGGACTAAAGACAACTTTTCCTGCAACACTTACATCGCTGCCAACTTTTAATAGTGAAGCTAGGTAAGGTTGATTAAAAAGAGCAATTTTTATTGATCCAGATTCATCGCTTACAATTACATTAGCAACACTCATTTTTGCGCGAAAAATATAACGCGAATTTGCAGACGTAATTTTACCTCGTATGGTATTAATCTCGTTTGGTTTAAGGTCTATTATTCGCCTTACTTCGCGCTCGTCTGTATATCTTCGGGGAAAATAATGAAGTAAATCGTTAACTGTCAAAACTCCCAATTCTGTAAGCCGACTAAGGTGTGCCTTTGTAGTTCTTAAAACTTCCGAAAGACGTGTGTGTATACTCACCATACTCGTATATTAAAACAGTCGCTAAAAGTTTACAAGAAATTATTATTACTTTCTTGAAGCTGGTACATATGCAAATTTTCTTGAGCCAACCTTCAAAAGTTTTTGGGTATCAGTAAGCGCAACAATCTCTTTGAAATTTGTGATTTTTTCATCGTCGATCGATACTGCTTTTCCTTCTATAAGTTGTTTTGCTTTGCTCTTTGAATCAGCGAATTTTGCTCGAACAATCAAATCGCATATGCCAATTTTGCCATCATTAAATTCTTGTTCTGTAAGTTCTACGTTTTCAATTTCACTTGGAATATCTCTCTTTTGAAAAATCTGAATAAACTCCTTTTCTGCGCTTTCTGCAGCCTCTTTTGAGTGATACATAGTTACAATCTCTCTCGCCAAAGTCATTTTAATATCTCTAGGATTTTCCCCTGCCTCCAACCTCTTTTTAGTAGTATCAATAACGTCGTTGCTTACACGTGTACAGCACTCGAAATATGGCAATATCAACTCATCTTTCACCTCCATGACTTTTCTATACATCTCATTTGCACTGTCATTAAAATAAATGCAATTGTTAAAGCTCTTGCTCATTTTTCTGCCATCGGTTCCCTCAATTAATTTTGTAGTTAGCACGAATTTTTCACGCTTGTCATATGCTTTTTGAAGTTTTCTGCCACATAGCATATTAAAGAGTTGATCGTTTCCTCCTACCTCAAAATCAACATCGAGAATTACAGAATCGTAACCCTGCATAAGAGGATACAAAAATTCATTTGGCGAAATAGGATTTGCTGGCGGACTAATGTTTTCTCTATTGCACGGTGTCATTTTGCCGCAGTGTGGGCATTGGGCGGTATTCCCCTTTAAATCAGCGTTTTTAAATGATTCTTCATCTTTAAACTGAATAGGAGAATTAAATGTTTGGTTGCAGTGAATGCAAAGTGCCTTCCAACTCATTCGTTCTTTAAACATGTCTCGTTCCATCATTTGTTGCACAGTAAAATGGCTTGCTAGTTGCATTATTTCGGCGAAAGACAATTTTTCGAGCCATTCGTGATTGTAGCGAAGTTCAAGTTTTGAAAAATCTAAAATTTTAGACGCCTGTTCTTTGTACGTTTCAAAATTTGCAATAACCTGCTCTCTAGTTAGCGGTTCTCTAAGTTTGTCTCGGCCAGTAGGATCCCCAACCATAGCTGTGAAACTTCCTATTAAAAAAATTACATGATGGCCTGCATTCTGAAAATCCCGTAATTTAAGAAGCGGAACTGAGTGTCCTACATGTAAAAGTGCTCCTGTAGGGTCGATTCCTAAATATAACCTAAGCGGTTTTTCTGACTTCAATTTTTCTTCAGCAAGTTGTAGTGGAACAACGTCACTTACTCCCCTTGTTAGCAGTTCTTTATTGTTTGAAATAGTCATATGTAAGATATCTTGCTTTTTATTGTCGTCATTATATATTGACTCTATCGGGTTCTCGAAAAGAGCTATTGCCAAAAAGGTTTTTGCTGTTATTATTTACCTCCTGGCGTGTTGTTAGGTTGTGATGACATAAAATACATAAGTGTTTTTCTGTCAACTTTATCCTCTAGTTCAACACTAGTATATGCTCAAGACAATTCTTCAAAATATCGGGCTAACTGACAAAGATGCAGATGTGTATCTTGCTTGTTTAGAGCTTGGAACGCAGCCTGCTAGTGTAATTGCAAAGAGGGCCGGCCTTAAACGCCCTACTACTTATTTAATTTTGGAGTCTTTAGTCAAACGTGGGCTTATGAGTGAGTATTCCGGAAGTTCGGTAAAGTTTTTTACTCCAGTTCCGCCAGATCAGTTAATGTCGTATGTAGAAAAGCAAAAGAGGTCATTAACTCAGCATCAACGTGAACTTGAACATTACCTTCCACAGTTAAGTGCATTGGCAAATCCGTACTCTTTAAGCCCTAAAGTGCGGTTTTTTGATGGTATTGAAGGAGTTGAACGCGTAATGAATGATACTTTTACTACAAAAGAACCGATTCGTTGTTTTACTTCGCTCGATTGTTGGTTTTTGCGTCCAGAAACACAAGAATACATTATGTGGTACGGAAAACAGCGCGTTAAGCATTACAAAATTCCAGAGAGGGCGATTGCGAATGACACACCGAAAAATAGAAAATACCTTGAAGATGATTATCCAGATATTCAAGAGAGTGACATATATTCTCAGTTTAGGTGGTTGCCGTCTGATGTTGGACTTTTTCAGAACGAAATTAATATTTACGATAATAAAGTCGCAATCGTTTCGATTAGCAGTAGAGAACTTTTAGGAATGATTATTGAATGCGAGAGTATTGCAGAAACACAGAAGGCGATTTTTGAAGTTGCGTGGCGGGCTGCCGAGCCAAGCAGACAGGAAAAAGCTAAATTACAGGCACTTGCTAGAGAGAATATAATAAGACACCACAAACCGATTTTGGAGTTCCCAAAGTTTAAACAGACGATTAAAAAATCTCAGGCCGGTAGTGGTAATGAGGCGAAATAACTTATTGGCAAGACACTAACTATTTATATGAGAGAAACACAACCAAAACGCGAGACAATTGATACCGATAGAGAAGGTCCTACTGGGCGGGTTGCTGCACCAAATACAGATGAAAGTTTGTTAGTGAGGCTTAGAGGAGTTATTAGAAGAAAACGTAAGGTAACAATGGGCGTAGGCCCGATAGATGAAGTAATGCGAGTCGTAAACGATGCTAATGAATTAGCAATTGTAATGGGAACTTCGAGAGTGGCAAATCCGAAAAATCCACAGAAGGCTCCTTTTGGAGCACATATTCCCGCAGGATTAATAGGATCAATTACAGGATTGAAAAAAGCGCTTGAACCAGACGAAAATGGTCGTCATATATTGACTGATGTAGATAAAGTATTTAGAGGTAATGAAGAGGTTTGTCTTACAGGGAAACTTATACCGGTTGCAGTTCCAAATGGTTTTTGCAGGGTTGTAGGAATGCATGCAGAATCACTCGATGATCCAAATGCTGAGTTCGATTCGTCTGCGATTGAAAAGTTATTAACATTAGATAATCCACTAGCTTTAAGCATAGTGAAAAATGAGTTATGGAGAATTGCACTTTATTTAGCAGGTGAAGAAATTATGGGCGCGCGAGGAGATACTGAAAATCCTTGCGAGAAAGGCCAAGGTCTTCTTAATAGAGCAATTAAAGATGGTACATTTAGGTCAAATGTCCTTCAAACAATGCAGACTGTAATTGATGATATGGGTGGCGATGAATATTCATTTAGACATGGTTCTTCTTTATGTACGGCGGATGATCAGTCAGCCATTTGGAGCAATACACTGCCTGATTATAAACAGGTAATTGGTGGAACGAATGTGCTCTGGTATCAGATAGCAGATGGGGCATGTTGGGCTCAACTTGTCAATGAATCCGATGATACGATTTTGTTAGCTCATGCTGGCGATGCTAATCTTTTTCCAGATGTTGGAATAGATATAAAAGGGGTGCCTCATGCGTGGGTGCGTGCTGCTATAACTGCTAAAAATAGCAACGTTTATCGGAATTTTGATCGAGAAAAAGTACGAGATAGAATAATTGTAACCCCAGCACTCTCAAATATTGCTGAAGCTGGAGGCAAAATTACAACTAGAGCAAATTTCTATAATCATCCTAAAGAAGAAGGCACTGGTCAAAGTATGAGAATGGCTCCGGCTTTTCCGGTAGATCGATTGAAAGATAAAGTGGGAAGGATGTTTTTGTGTAATGAAGGATTAATTCGCGATAAAAAAATACCACATTTATATAAAGATTTGCGTTCGAGAATCATTGACCCATATTTAGTCGAGAGAAGCCGTTTAGGCAGTAAAAATGATTTTGCAGGCGAATTGCCACGTGGAACATTCACTTCGCCACAAGTTACCGCACTAAGAAATGGAATCAATAACAATCACAGCGTCAACTTGAGTCCACACAGCGCCCTCCTTCTCTACATACACATTATGAAGCGCGTCGAAGACCGCGCAAAACAGATCTTTGCCCAACTCGATATATAAGCGTAAACTCCACCTAAACTATGAGACTCGATCAATTAATTGTTGCCCGCTTAACTGCTGAGCAAAAAAACATTTCACGCGCGCATATTCAACGTCATATTAAGGCAAAAGGTGTCTTAGTGAACGGTAAAAAACATAAAAAACCTCACGCTCCCGTAAACGAAACTGATGTAATTGAGTACGATCAGAAAGCCATTTTAGGCGATTACATAGACTACAAAAAAGAAGACGTTCATGAACTTGATAAGTCATGGATTATTCACGATGAGAAAGATTTTTTCGTTATAAATAAGCCTCCGTTTATTACTAGCGAGGCCTGTTCTGGTGAGAATTTTCTGGTTCATCGTCTCGATAAAGGCACTTCTGGGGTTTTGGTTATAGCCAGAAGCCTTCAGGCGCAAAATGAACTTCAGAAACAGTGGAAGAACAGAACTGTTAAAAAATTCTATCAGGCAATTGTAAGTGGACATTTGTCGCCTTTGAAGGGTGCAATCGAAGGCGCGTTATATCGCAGCCAAACTAATCGAAAGAAAATGGCTATTTCTAAGCATCCGAAGGCGCGCGAAGCGCGCACAGAGTACGAAGTAATTCGATATTTCATGCATAATCAAATGCCAGTATCTCACGTTTTGTTTATGCCTTTAACAGGCCGAACTCACCAAATTCGTGTTCATAGCGCAACGCTTGGTTTTCCTATTGTTGGTGACCCGATTTACGGACACGAAGACATGAATGAGAAATTTGGCGCTCGTCACCAAATTCTCCATTCTCAAAAGCTTGTAATCGCCCATCCACAAACGAAAAAGGAGCTCTCTTTCGAGGCTCCCCTTCCTGATGACTTTGTACGATTACTTGAGGCTGAATAGTCTTGTTATGCCGCTATCTTCTCAACCCTTACCTCATTGAATTCTTGACGATGATTTTTTGTTCTCTTGTATCGCTTTTTAGCTTTCATTTTTACAGTAGTTACCTTGTCGTTTTTACCAGTATTAATAACTTTCATTGTAACTTTAGCTCCATTAACTACAGGACAACCAATTTGAGTCTTTTCGCCGTCGCTTACAAGCAATACACGAGCAGTTTCCGGATCGACTTTTTCGATTCGTAGTACGTCGTTCTCCTTTACTTTATACTGTTTTCCGCCGATTTCGATGATAGCAAACATATGTTGTGGTGTTTAAAATAGCTCGTACAATCTAAGTGAAGTCACCTTAAAATGCAAGAAATAATCAAATTTGGAGCCAAATTCAAATTTATGGTGAGAATTTGGCTCCAATAATAGTTTAAAGTACTTCAATACGACATGCACTAGTTGAGTTGCCAGGTGATCCTACAGGGACCGGTTCTTGTCCAATAAAAAACAACTTAAATGTCAAACTTGCTCCATTAGAAAGAGCATCAATGATTTTTCTAGAATCTGCATCTGAAATATATGCTGTAGATGTGATGTTATCATCTACTTTATTTCCAATCTGGAATTGCCATATTCCACTAGTGGTTTTTGATCCGTCTCGTAGTCTTAAACTTTTAGGGGAATTTGTACTGGTAAGTTCGATATATACGCTTGTGTAGTCTCCATTCATAGTGTTTATGAACTCTTTTGAATTTACTTTTGAAAGCACAGTAGTAATGCCATCTTCCCAGTTTTCTTTAGTCAATCTAAATGGTCGCTCTTTATACGGTAGGCTTGGTCCGCACCAATCCATTTTATTTTTATAGTAAGAAATCTTGCTGTTTTGAATTTTGTCTAAAATCGGAATTGGAGGACTTACAATCTTCCCGATTTGAGGTGGTGGTGGCAATACCACTATCTGTGTGGTAACTGGAACAGTCGTTGCCTCTTTTACATTTTTATCAAGCTTAGCTACTCTATTCATATCCTCCACATTATTAGCTGAAATTGAATTCTCTAATAATTTCGCATTAGACTCATCTGTATTTTTTACTGAATTTTCAGGAGTTTCTCCGCATGCAGTCAGTAATGATAGAATTAAAACTAGCGAAAGTGCTTGTATCACTATACTTTTATTCATTGAAGTGTGTTTGTTAATAATAATGTATGCAATTCTACATCACATTGCTGTCCAATCCGTCCATTGATTGTTGTCAAAAGTTAACGCATACCGAACTCCAACATCTACTTTACTAACTGCTAGGTATGTATCAACATTTCTTCCATTTACAGAAAAACGTGTTGCGTACAAGAACCAATCATTCGACCAATCTGGAAAATCTATTATTGCTTGAGTAAAAGGTAAATTTGCTCTTTCGTTTCCTTGAAGATGACTGCGTGTGTAATCCCATAAATCATAATTTGCGAATCGTGGAGTGTGAGACTCTGAATGTGACATTATTTGTTCGAAAATTGCATTCTGTTGATCTGGTACATACAAATAGCTAAATCCTGTAGAAATAAATGGATTTCTATTTCCACTTCCATTGAAACTTCCAGCATATGAAATAACGTATCCAGGTTTTTGCTGATTATTAATTCTAGTGGTAACTGATTTTGCAGCAACAATATATTGGGAATTAGAAATGTTCGGCTGTAGAACTACATCTCCGTTGCTTTGAATTATACGTGCATCTCTTGGAATTGCGCTGTTTATGTACGAAGTTAGTTGATCGCGCTGTGATCGGTTGAATGAAATATACGTTTTGCAATTTGCATCACCTGGTAATGCCTCACAATGTCCTCCCGAACAGCATGTCTCTAATGAAGCTGGAGTCTCTACTGTAGGTTCTGCATTTCCAACTTCAAAAGTAATATATCCGCTTACACCTTGAGAAATATAGGTGTTTCCATTTCTCTGTACTTTATCAAAGTGTGGATGTACTCCACTTGCATTTCCAGTACATCCAATGTTGCATAGTGCATCTCCCCTACCTACAAATGAGCCATCTGGTGATTCATCTCGATATGACTGGCAATGTCCAACCATATACGTATTACCATCGATTGCATCAATTTCTACGACTGCTCCCCATCCTGTGTTACACCCTCCACGATCTCTACAATCATTATTATTTCCTGGTAATGCACAATCACCAGGTCTTCTGTGAATGGTTCCTGCTATTGGAGAGTAAAAAATTCCTCCAGTTCCAAAATCTACAGCGTTGCGCGTAGCGTTTACATTATGTGTAGGACCTTCATTTGCGCGTTGTGTAACTCGTACGGCATTTCCGCGAGGAAATGGTAAAACCAATGGAGATTGCGGCGGATTCAAATCGCTTATTGTAAGCGCGTTTGTACTTTGTTCTATGCCGTCTGGTAACTCGGTAGAATCTGCAGAATGTGAACTATTCGGTAACTCACTGTTTATTGCACATCCACTCATAATTACAGCGAGCAGCGTCTTCTGCAAATTGCCCGCTTGTGATAACGGTAATGAT
>JAHFJU010000023.1 GCA_023245725.1 Candidatus Peregrinibacteria bacterium | reverse complement strand
CTTTTTTAAAGCGACACATAATGCAATCGACATACGATTTATTTAAAATTCTCAAAGAAAAAGGGCTTATTGAAAAAGTAGGATTCAAAGACCTCGGAGCCGGAGGCGTCGTATGCGCAACAGTCGAAATGGTCGCAAAATCGGGCTACGGCGCAGATATCGATTTGCGAAAAGTGCATATTGCATACCCAGACATGCCTGCACATGTAATTGCATGCGGCGAAACACAGGAACGAATGTGCTGGATGGTTCCTCCATCACTCACAAAAATGATTGTAAAGCACTACAACGAAACATGGGCATTGCCGCAAATTGCAGCAGGTGCTCAAGCATCTGTGATAGGAAAAGTAACCCGCGGAAATTACGTTTTGCACTTCGACGAAACAAAAGTTGTCGATGCAAAAGGCTCAGACATCACAGAAGGGCTCCTCTATAAACGTGAATTTAAAGCAAAAAAACTGGCATTAAAAGACCCGACCGTAAAAGACCCACGCGATTTGAATAAAACAATTCTAGAAGTTCTTTCGCACGAAAATGTTGCGTGCAAATTACCAGTCTACGAAAGCTACGACAAAGATGTTCAAGGAATTACTGTAATCGAACCCGGCTGGGCAGACGCGGGAGTGATTGCTCCATTATGGAACCGCACAGACATAAATCCCGAAGTAAAAAACACTGGTGTAGCGCTTAAACTAGACGCAAATCCACGTTACGGCGAAATTGACCCATACTGGCAAGCGGCAAACGCAGTGGTTGAAGGATGCCGAAATGTGGCAGCCGTTGGGGCAACTCCTTGGTGTATAACCGACTGTTTAAATTATGGCTCACCTGAAGAATCTGACCAAATGTGGGAATTTGTAAGAGGAGTTGAAGGCATACGCGACGCACTTATTGGCATCGGCCTCGACCTAGGACAAGACGACAAAGTTGTAGACGACAAAAAAACACGCCGAGGCCCGAAGCGAAAAAAAGTAGTAGAAATAGAGCGATTCGCGCTACCATGTATTTCTGGAAACGTAAGTTTTTACAATCTTTCAGCAAAAGGATCGATTCCTCCACAGGCATTAATTGCAACAATCGGGAGAATGTCAGATGTTAATAAAGCAATAACAATGCAATTTAAAGGAGCTGGTAACGATGTGTATTTAATCGGTCCACGAAAACCAGAAATGGGAGGTTCAGTGTACTTCGATGTTCAAGGAGAGCTTGGAGCATCACTTCCAAAACCTGATTTTGAACGTGCAAGCCGAGAAATTAAAACCGTAACTCGATTAATTACTGCTGGATTAGTTGAAAGCTGTCACGACATCGCCGACGGCGGAATGGCTACCACACTGGCAGAAATGTGTTTAGGCGGAAATGGACAAGGAGCAGTTGGCGTAAAAGTAGATATATCAAGAACACCCGACATTGAGTTGGCTAAAAAGAATAAAAAAGGAGTTAGGGCAAAAGTTGAGATGAGTTCAGTTGAAAAATTATTCGGCGAAACTGGAGGATTCGTGCTTGAAATCCCGTTTAAAAATCTTAGAAAAGCAATGAAGATTGCAGGCAAATTCGGTGTACCACTCATTAAAATCGGAATGACAACCGAGAAACGAAATTTTGTTGTTTTCGACGAAGGCACAGATGTTATTAATCTCTCTCTCACAGACGTGAAAGCCGCTTGGCTCTCAGGTCTAAGAGAAAAAATGTAAATATATAATTATGCATAATCTCGCTCTCATTCTATTTCCCGGACTCAACACAGAAGTTGAAACAAAACGCGAAATTGAACGTGCTGGAATGAAAGCTGAATACGTTCGATGGAATGACGATGTTAAAAAATTAAAAAAATTCGACGGGTATGTTATTGGTGGAGGATTTTCGTACGAAGACCGCGGACGAGCCGGAGTAATTGCCTCGCTCGATCCAATTATGGACGAGATAAAGTTGCAGGCTGCAAGCGGAAAACCGGTACTCGGCATTTGTAACGGTGCGCAAATTTTAGTTGAATCAGGGTTGGTTCCGGGAGCGGAGGGAGGACGACAAGCCGTTGCACTGGCACACAACAAACGAATGAAAGATGGAAAAATTTTAGGCACTGGATATTACAACTCTTGGGTTCGAATTAAAGTTTCGACTAATCCTAAATCGTGTGTTTTTACATGGAACATGCACGAGGGTGAAATAATCGAGGCACCGATTGCTCATGGAGAAGGGCGATTCACAACGCAAATTGAAGGCCTTATGCTAGACCTTCGCGACCGCGGACAAATGCCATTCCGATATTGCTGCGCGAATGGCGCAATTATGAACGAGTTCCCAGATAATCCAAATGGTGCTGAATTTAATGCAGCTGCTTTATGCAATGCTGCTGGTACAGTAATGGCTATTATGCCTCATCTTGAGCGTGCTACCGAGGCAAGCCGAAAATTATTTGAGTCGCTAAAAGCCGCACTCGATGACAAAAAATCCATTGAGGCAATTAAACGACCAAAACTTGTTGTAAAAAATACTGAAGCAAAGGCCGAAGAATACAGCGCTCCAAAAAAAGGATTCCAGATGGTTGTTACACTAAATATTACCGATAATGAAGCCCAAACTCACGAAATGACTTTGGCTCGAATGGGCTTTGAAGGAGTTAAACTTTCTCGTGGAACACACATTGAAATCGAGTATAAGAAAGGAATTAAAACCGGCTCACTCCTCTCCTCTAAATTGTTACCTTCTTTTGAAAAAGAGGTAAAAAAACTTGTGCAAACTGGAGTACTATTAAATACGAACAAAGAAACTGCGACGATTTTGCTTGGCAAAAAAATGTATGAATACAAACCGGCAAAGGGCGTGCTGATTAGCGGTGAAAATAAAATAACTGACACTTCATATGTGTTAATTACACGTGAGCGCGACGATTTTGTCGGAATGAGCAAACTGGCGACACTAAATACGCGATTCAAAATGCCGGAAATTAGCGACGTTCGTGTTGGAACAATGTGGATTGTTGCATTCCCTGAAACGATGAATAAAAAAGACCGAGAATCGGCTTGGAAAAAAATTCTAGACTCACGGCTGTTCTTTAATCCGCATAGGCAGGTTGGAATGATTTTTGCTTAGCCAATAGCTGTAAAAAGCTGAAGAAAATATTACCTATTAATCTTCAAGAAGCAGTGTACCTAATTTTGCTGTAACTTCTTGAAGTAACTCTGGAGAAATTTTTTCAATAAATTTAACTCTTCTTTCTTTCCAATCAATACTTCTCACATAATTAGACAAGATCACTCCTTTTATTTTTTTATACGTGGGAATGGCAACCTCGAAAGGATAGCCTTTCATAACCGAAGTTATCGGGCACGCAATGAGTAGTTCAGTGGCACTGTTATAAGCATAAGGAGACAATACTAAAGCTGGGCGATTGCCGCCTTGTTCATGACCTTTGATTGGATCAAAATCAAGAAATACAATATCACCGCGATTTGGAATATATTTTTTCACCATATTTCTTTGCCAACAACAGCTCCCAAATCGATCTCTCGATGAATATTGCCGGGAGTAATGCCTTTAAGTAATTCAGTTAGTGAATATTTATTAGGTTTTGAAATGACTAATGTACCTTGTGTAACGGTTAAATCAAGCTCACTGTCTGAACTTATATTGAGCTCTTTGGCAACTGCGTTAGGGATTCTTAACGCAAGACTGTTCCCCCAGCGTTTAATGTGTATCTTCATACAAGAATGATACATTGTATCTACATTTAGGACAAGATTGCTCATGCGTAATGTATAACACACGATATTGGTTTTTCTTTAATAAGAATGAACCTATCAGATTGTTTACTTTAAGACTTGCTTTGGACTTTGTTTATTGTCCAAACTGCGCAATCGACGAAGAATTGAATAAACCTCTGCCTATTTCTGTTTTTCAACTAGTACAATTATATTTATAGACTGTGCTCTTGAGAACTCGCGAAAATAAAAACTACTTTGATAAATCACCACTCAATAGCAAGAAAACGTGAATTTACCTCAAAATCGCAGTAAATTCACGAAGTCTGCACGTGCACAGATCGTGAATACAAACGAAAAACATGGCCTATTCACGTTAAATTGACAATATTCCGTGAATCAGGTAAGCTACTAGTAGCGAATGCTAAATCAGAGAGCGCAATCAATATCAAAAAAATATGGCCATTGCCGCAAATGAGAAAATCCTACTAAATATTAAACGGCAAATAGAATATGAGTCGCGCAAGAAACAACATTCTAACAATTATAATTTATGCCAAGTTCATGGCCAATCCGGCGCGACATCATCGCACTTAAAAAAGAATATGACTCCCTCAAAAAGGGCAAAGAGGCACTGTTGACCTTGATTGACGAAACTGAGCTGCCAGAAAATGTGTACAACTCAAATGCAATTGAGAACTCGACGCTTTCGCTCGCCGAAACTGAGAAAATTTTGCTTGAAATGGAGGTGTCGCGAAAAGTGAGTGTGCGTGAGGTTTTTGAGGCAAAGAATCTTGCACGCGTAATGAATTATTTAAAAACGAAATTGCCACTACAGACGATCGACAAAGAAATAATCCTCTTTTTGCATCGCATGCTTTTAACCGCAATAAATGACGAATTTGCGGGTCGCTTTAGGCAAAAAGGAGAATATGTAAGAGTTGGAATGCACATTGCTCCCCCACCAGAGCAAGTTGAACCAATGACCGACGTACTGCTTAATGAGTACACAGAAAATATCTCGGATTTTTTTATTGATACAATCGCCAAATTTCACCTTGAGTTCGAGACAATCCACCCATTTTGTGACGGAAACGGCAGAATCGGACGTGTTTTGATGAACTATCAAATGATGCAACGTGGCTTGCCTCTGCTGATTATTCGCGACAAAGAGAAACAAACTTACTACGACGCTTTACGAGCATATAATCTGAATAAATCAACAAAAGAGATGGAGAGAATCATCGCACTTGCACTCATGGAATCACTTCACAAACGAATAGCATATCTAAAAGGCGGCTCAATAATTTCGCTGACTGACTATGCAAAATCGCACCAACCTGAAACAGAAAAAAAATCAATTTCTACACTGCTAAACGCCGCAAAACGCCAAACAATTCCAGCGTTTAGAGAAAGGGGGGTGTGGAAAATCGCAATAGGCTAGAGCTAACACGAGATAATGCGCCTTGGAAAATTGCACACAAATACTTTCGACGTACTAATAAGTTTACTTTTTCAACGTGAATCCGTCGCCACCAAGCCTTACACCTAGTGGTTTTACCTCGACGTAACGCTCCCCTTTTCCATCAACAACCTGCCCTGCAACAACCGCGCGTAAACCTTTACGGCCATTTTGCTCCGGCATATCGGCCGCGATTTTTACAATTGCATCGGCATCGGCTTTTGTACGGGCAAAAATAGTATAACCTGCGCCATAATTAAAAGTTGAAATCATTTCTTTTACAGAAAGTCCGCTCTGCTCCTGAACAAAACCAAACAGCTCCGGCACAGGCAACATTTGTTCAATCACATATCCGAAATTCTCGCGGTTGCGCATTAGTTTTTGCCATCCATGGCCAGAGATCGGTTCAATACTCGTTGGCATAATCCCATGCTTTAAAATGGCTTGAATTAAAGGTGTATAGAGGATTGACCCGCGATTGAGCGCGCTCCAATATTCAGTTCCACTCGGCAATTTTGTGCGATACCCATTTGGCAAACGCGTCGCCAAATCGCGCAAACTTGTGTAACCATTTTCGTGTGGGCCGCTCGATTCAACCATCACAATATAGTCACCAACTTTTAGCTCTGAAGATTTAATAGGAGCTAATCCGGCTGGAACCAAGCCAAAAACAGCACCTGCAATATCTAGCTGCCCTGGATATATTTTCGTTTTTAACTGTGGTGTCTCGCCAGAGAAGTACACACATTTTACAATACGACAGCCATCGACAAATCCTCCCAAAAATCCTGTCATAAATTCTTTTGAAAAAACAATTTCAGGCTGGCTGCTTGGCAAATACAACGAGATTAAAATGGATTGCATGCCGCTACTTGCCGCGTCGTTGGTCATCACTGCAACTGTTTTTATGCCTATTTCATGCCAAAAACCGACCAATTCATCACTTGATAAATCGTCTGGGCGCGCATCGTCGGCTGTACCAAGTCCTTCGGGAATAAGTGTAATTGAGAGAGAGTCAGGCGAGGCGCCGTGCCCAATAACTGAACCACTCTGATGTACTCCCTGTGACGAAACAGCCCGACTTGTTAGCGCACTCAAAAACGGCTTTAAATCCAACTGAAAAACGTTACTCGACGCACCCAACGTGCTATCGGGACAAAAACCAAATTCCTTTGCAAAATCGAGAGTTGAACGACTAGCCTGAATGAAAGCATTTTTGGCGTTGTCTAGGTGAGTATAGTTAATTCGATCAATCACGGCGAGAGTATAACAGATACAATCAGCTATTGACAACTATGTCTTTTGCGGTTAAATTGACCTCTCATTTTGTATACTCACATATGAATACACCATCTAAATATTTAGCAGCGGCGGCTCTAGCAACAGGATTAAACGCATGCGGCAGTGCACCTGTACAAAAAACACAAGCAGAGTTGACAGCGCAGTCCGAGGCCGAATCAAAATCTCGACTTAAACAAGTTCAAGAAGCTGTTAAAGCATGTACGAGTGCCTTACCCACAAAGGTTGCAGCATGCGCACAATTACCAGACGCGGCTTATCCATTTGAACCAGAGACAACTAGAAATGATTGTGTAGTTGGTGCAAGAACTGAATTCGTATCATGCCTTACAAAAGCATCAGATATAGCCGTAAACGCATATGACAGGAGTAATTGCGCCCCAATTACAACTGCCAATTCGGTCTGCGCACAAGCATTTGTAGGTGAAAAACAAGGAATCAACAAAGATTTATGCGAAAGCGACGTAAATGACACTGCAGACAAATGTGTAAAATAGGGAATAAGCAATTTCAGTTTTCGTTCATAATTAGTTCATAATCGTGTGATATAAGCGTCTGTATGAAAAACATACAGACGCATTTTGAATCTCGACGTATTCACTCAATCGACGCGGAATTTCCTCCACTACTAAGGCAGCTTGCAGACTCTCCATCCTCATTAAATTATTTAGGATCAATTAATCCGACAGACACATTCATTGCAATAGTAGGCACGCGACACCCAAGTATTAGAGGAATCGAAACAGCGCACAAATTTGCCTTTGAACTAGCATTAGCGGGATTCACAATCGTGAGCGGCCTCGCTTATGGAATCGACACCGCGGCACATGAGGGAGCACTTGCGGCCAGTAAAAATTCGACCATAGATAGCGGAAAAACAATCGCGATACTTGGCTCAGGGCTTGAAAATATTAGCCCGCGCGCGAACATTACACTCGCCGAAAAAATTATAGAAACTGGCGGCGCGATTATTTCAGAGTACCCAAACAGCGACACGGGAGCGAAATATCACTTCATTGAACGCAACCGAATAATTGCAGGAATGTCGATTGCGACTATTGTTATTGAAGCACCTAAAAAATCGGGCGCGCTATTTACGGCCGACTTTTCTCTTGAATACAATCGCGAGGTGTTTGCTGTTCCTGGCTCAATCTTCAGCGAAAATAGCGAAGGCACAAATGAATTAATAAAAAAAGGGGCGGCACATTTAGTCACCTCAACCGCAGATATTATTGAAATTTTAGGATTTAAAGCACTTACACCAACGTCACCCTCGTCACCTCTTCATAAGTTGTCTGCCCAGATAAAGCCTTCATAAGGCCATCTTCGGCCATTGTTAGAAAACCTTTTTTTCGCGCGATAGTCATTAGTTGTCGCGGTGTTTTATTATCGAGCACCGCTTCGCGAATATCATCATCAAAGTGAAGTACTTCGCTAATGACCAACTGCCCACGGTATCCGATCATGTTACATTTTTCGCAACCCTTTGAGGCTTTTATAGTTGTTTGCTTTGCGAAAGAATCCTTTAACACAGCACCTTCTTCGGGTTGAGCATCAATAACTCCATCAATAATTTTTCCAAATTCTTTTCGTTCGTTTTCTGTAATCGGCCTTTCAATCGAACACGAATCGCACAAACGGCGAACTAAACGCTGAGCTGTGATAAGCGAAACTGCAGGCGCAATCATTAAAGGAGAAACCCCAATCGTCACCAAACGTGTAACCGTTTCGATCGCGCTATTTGTATGCACTGTAGCCAAAAGAACGTGGCCTGTAAGCGCGGCCTGAACAGCGACATCGGCTGTTTCATTGTCACGAATTTCACCAATCATCACAACATCTGGGTCATGACGAAGAACCGCACGAAGACCTCCACCGAAAGTGTATCCCCTTTTTTCATTCACCTGACTTTGCGTGATTCCCTTCATGTGATATTCAATAGGATCTTCAAGTGTAATAATTTTTACATCTGGCTGATTAAGCATATTTAACAAAACATACAACGTAGTGGTTTTTCCAGAACCAGTAGGACCAGTAACTAAAACCATGCCCTGAGCCAAATTTACGCAGCCAGAAACAGCTTTAAGCGCACGGCCAGAAAATCCCAATTCTTCAAGTGTCTTAAATTTTTTACCACTATCGAGCACGCGACATACAAACGATTCGCCAAATTCGAGCGGCAAACTAGAAACACGAACATCGATATTCCGATCATTAATTATAAAACGATAACGCCCATCTTGAGGCTCACTTGCAACGTTAATTTTCATACCAGCTTTGTATTTTAATTGATTCGCAAGTCGCACATATAAGTCACGAGAAATTTCTAACACGGTGCGCAAAACTCCATCTATACGAAAACGCAGCACGCATCTTGTCTCGTCAGGCTCGTAGTGAATATCTGATGCACCAGCCTTAATCGCCGATACGTTCAACATATTTAGAGCCTCTTCAGCAGGCAATTTTTCAAGTTCAACTTTTAGCTTCGCCATGTTTTCAAGCTCCTTTTCAAATTGAATATCTTTTTCTGCAACGATATTTTTAATCTCCTCTTTTTTGATTGCTTGCATACCATTTTTGGCCTTCTGCAATGCTCGATCGAGAAGCAATGTACTGCTCGATGGTAAACCCCTTCGCAACCATAGCTTCAATTAAAGCCTTTGTATCTGCATTAATGGGATCAGCAAGCGCAAAACGATAAGTCTTTCCAGTTTTATAAAAAGGCATTACAACAGCCTTTTGAGCCTCTTCGAGAGTCATTACTTTAAGCACATCAGGGTTAAGAGGAAAACGTGCAACATCAACAAACGGAATATTTAATTCCTTGGCTTTTTGTTGAGCCTCTTTATCTTCTGCATCGCGATTTATATTTGCAAGAACCTGACTCGAATTCTGTTCATTTGTCGGGTCGTGCGAACCGCTACTCGCCACCTTGAGAGAAGTTGTTTTCATTTAATTTGTTTCCTTTAATTATACCACGAAAAAGGGCTCCATCATATGCTGACAGAGCCCACTACAATGCGCTTTTTCTAGATATTACTTAACTTTCTTCATCGCATCGGCAACTATCGCACCATCTGCCTCAGAAATTCCTTCAATTGAAGCAAAGTCTTTTGCAGTAAGTCCTCTAAGTTGTTCAACACTTGTAAGATTTGCACCGGCAAGTTTTGCAACAATGTCGGCTGTAATACCATCAAGATTTTTAATTTCAGAAACGTGCTCTTTCTCTTTTGGCGCCTCCATAGGTGCGTTAGCCTTTTGGCGTTCTTCAGCAGCCTTTCGAACTGCATCTTCAGGAATATCTTTCGCATCTAAAATATCTATTTCTAAACGAGCAAGTTGCGATGCAAGACGAACGTTCTGTCCTTGCTTACCAATAGCCAACGGACGCTGATCTGGAGTTACATAAACGCGAGCTCTGCGACCTTCAATATCGAGATCGATAAATGTAATTTTTGCAGGAGATAATGCAGCCTCAAGAAAACGGCGTGGCTCCAAGTGCCATTGAATAACATCGATACGTTCTCCGCTCAATTCGTCGGTAACGTTTTGAACACGAACACCTTTTTGCCCAACACACGCGCCGATAGGATCAACCTTAGGATCGGTAGAATTAACAGCTATCTTGCAACGCATTCCCGGTAAACGAGAAATTGCTTTAATCTCAACAAGTCCGGCTTTAATTTCAGGAATTTCAAGCTCGAGCAACTTCTGAACCAACTTTGGGTGAGTTCGAGAAATGAGGAGCTGCGGCCCTTTAGGAGTTTTAATAACACGATCGAGATAAATTTTAATTCGCTGACCTCCGAAATAACGTTCTCCCGGAATTTGCTCATCTGCTGGCAAAATTGCAGTAACTTTATCGAGGTCGATAAATACATTTCGCCCTTCAACACGATGCACAAGCGCATTCAAAAGTTCATTTTCACGATCTTTAAATGTCTGATACATAAGCTCTCTCTCCGCCTCTTGCAAACGCTGAATAATAACCTGTTTTGCTGACTGTGCAGCGATTCTTCCATAACCAATCGGTGTTACATCGAGCCTAACTTCGTCGCCGATTTTTGGAGTTTTCAAAAACTGCTTCGCCTCTTTTACTGTTAATTCCTGATCTTCAATTTCAACTTTTTCTACAACTTTTTTTACAAGATAAATAGCAATGTTGCCTGATTTTTCGTCTAAACCAACATCGATACTTTGATCACGAGTTCCATAATCTTTTCTATACGCAGCACGAATTGCAGCTTTAACTGTTTCGAGAACTACATCACGGGGAAGATTTTTTTCGTCACATAATTGATTAATGGCTGCAATGAATTGGGACTGCATAGAGAGAGAAAAATATAGAGTAGAAAGTAAAAAGAATCAGAATGCGGCGGGATTTTTTACATGAAAATGCGGATTTCCTGCCGAAATCCGTGGTAAATCTACTATGAAACGTATTACACGTCAAACGAAAATGCACTTTATTTTCGAGTCGTACGCGTAGATCGAATTTTTCGAATCAAATATGCAGCAGCTGGAGACAAACTTGCAAACGCAATGTACATCGATGCATCTGGACCAGTGTTTCCGCGCTCAGGCATGCGCACAAGACGAGTGCTCCCGTTAAGACCGGCATCAAGAGCCGAGCCATGAAGCTGTGAGTTTGTGCCTGAATTCGATGCAGAACCAGATGTTGAACCCGACGCTGAGCTAGATCCGTTTGCTGTATTTGTGCCGCTTCCAGACGAGCCAGAAGTTTTATCTTTAGAGTCGCCAGTTGCAGAAATAATACAAGTCATGTTACTCGAAATAAAATCTTTAACAGGACAAGGAATACATGTTCCGTTCGATAATCCTCCACGCGTTGGCCCAGCGTATTCGAATTTTCCCTGTTCTGTACATGTTTTTTCAGGAGTTCGCACAGGAATATTTACACATCCACCAGCCCCATCACCCATTTTGCCAGTAGGCATTGTGGCTTGAACATCAGGAATATTTATACAAAGATCAGCCGAAGGAGGCGGCGGAATAGGACAACCACCAGCCGGAATGCTTTCTTCAATAGCAGGTGTTGCAGGACACGCATCAACGACAGGAATAGCGACACATTGATTTTGCGCGTTCAATTGCTGGCCGTCTGCACACACATTTAGGGCATCATTCCCTCCGTCGTTTTGCTCGACACATTGTTGCGAAGTAGAATCGTACGTGAATCCACCAGTACATATACAACCCGGAGCAGCTGGGTTTGCCTGCTCGTGTTCGCCGCATTGGGCGGGGGCAACTTGTGCATCCGCTGCGGCTATCGTCATTAGGTTGCCGAGAATAGGCGACGGTAAAGAAACAGCATTATTCATAGTTAAAACAACATCTGTAACATTCTTAATAGCAAATTTGAAAGTTTGCTGTTCATCAACTGCACCATTTTGATCAACAATTTTCGCTCTTATAATAAATTTCTTGGGAGTGTTAGCAAATAACGTCCGCCCCAATTGTCTAAATGTATATGAATCAATAGACCCATATGTTGGGAAAAATGGACCAGCCAAAACCTGTTCAGTAGTTACCGAAGAATGAGTTGCGGCATCTATGTGAGTATTCAACATAACCAATTCAGCCTTAATTCTACTGCCTGCAGCTGGATGTAATTGTCCAGTTGAATCGAGAGACACAGTTAAAGAGCTCAAAGTAGTATTGCGACTAGGAGTAATAGTAAAACCGAATACTCCTTTTAAAGTATTATCGCCTGATTGGAATGATTGGGCATCTATTGTGTCTAAAGTAATTGAGTGAATACACTTATTTTCTGCAGTACATTCAATAACAGCGGGGGGAGGAGGAGCTGCTCTATTATTATCTACAAAAGTATAATTGCTGCCCCATGTCGGTGCTCCTAGAAAATTAACAACTGAGTCATGTACAGAAACTGACGAATTATTTTCAATACCAATCGTGATTTTTTTGTTATTGAGTGATCCGACAGCAGCAGCCTTCGGACTTATTTTTAAAGCAAATTCGTGTCCAGCAGGCCAAGATATAGGACTATTTGCATCATGAGAGTCGTTATTGAAAGTTACAGTATTTGAGGTAGAGTTTATAGTTGCAAAAATATTTGGCATATCGGGCTCTGGAGTTGTATCGAAAAGAACAAAATTCAACTTATTTATATCTACGGAATCACGTTGATCTTTTAGTTTAAAAATAATTTGTTTAATAAATTTATTTGGTTCTGTAGTTGTAATTTTAAACTTAAAAACATCGGTTAATGATTGAGAACCAAGTGGCACACTAATCGACGTGGGATTATTAGTATCTATTTTTGTTATATTTCCTATACTAGGTAGTTTAATTTGAGAAGCAGATACAAATGCGCCTACGCTTGCGTCCGTATCTGAACTCAGTTCTGAATCCAGTGATGGAACTATAGTAAATTTATTGGTAATTATACCACCTTGAGGAAAATTTGATTCCATTCGAGTTCCTATAAAACCATCAATGCGTAATCTAAATGAAGGATTATCATCGCTAGAATTAGGAGCCGCCTTGACAATTAATATATATGGCGAATTGTCAGGAGTTAATTGAGCTCCAGAAAGAGCAAAATCCTTCTCAGAATTATTATCGAAGTACTGGTCAGGACCGCTTACGCGAATTTCAGTATTATTTTTATCTTTCAAAAAAAAAGCTAATCCTAGTTTATTACTCAAAGTCGCCAAATGACTTGGATGTGTATCAGCTTCTGGAACAATCAGGTTTAAATGAATCGCTGAAAGTTCAGTATTACCATCAACTCTAATATTTACCCTCAGCACGTCAGTTAATGCTCCTACTTTTGGCATATTACCACCAGTTGGCTGACCAGGATTTTGTACATTAAGAATAACTGAAGGAGGAATTACATCCAATTTTCCAATCAATAGCTCTGCAATATCAGATAAAGGAAGCGAACGATCCGCAGTATACGATATATCACCGATATTCAATCTAGCAATAAAAGAATCGACATTAGAGCTAGTACAATTTTGCTTTAATCTAGACTGAATAGCAAAATCGATAAAATCATTATCGAAATAAAAAGGAGTACTGTTGTCACGAAAAGTAATAGTTGTAATTCCTGTAGATGACATATCAACAACATCTGACAAAACAACATCAAATTGATTCTTTAAAACAAGCCGAAAACTAGCACATGCACTTACATTTCCATCAACTATATTGTTATTTTTATACTTAAGAACTGATATTTTTATATTATTAAACGTAATGTGATTTGTAACTGCAGTATTGTACTCCTTTGCCTGAAATTTAATTACGTCCCTAAACTGATCATCCAATAAAAAACTATCAGGCTGTATAGGATAATTTTCACCAGTAATGAGCAAATATGCGCCAGGAATCGCTCCCTTCAGGCCTCCACCATTCTTCAAAACAAACAAAGCCGCACCTAGAACAGTGACTGCAATCAAAGCAATAACAACCCGCTTTTTCGTGAAAAATTTTATATGTTTTTTTGTTTAATTAATCTGATGATTATAGCAGAAAACGGGCAATAATGCACGCTAAACAACCTCCAAATACATTTAGCAATATTCACGGCTGCGACAACTCAATAGCCTAAATTCGTACATCGCACTATATACAACCGGTAAGAATCATTGTAAAAAAGTGTTCCCGGGAAAGAACCACGGAATATTGTACGAATTACGCAATGGCAGACGAGAACACATAAAACGCTAAACAACCTCGCCAAGTACCGACCAGATAGTTTCGCCAAGGAATCCTTTGCGGGCGAGCACGCCCGCAAGACGGCGTTTTTTGGCTTGGGTATCGAGCTTTCTATATTTAGGAGAATATTTTTTCACAACCTCAATGGCGAGTGCGCGCTCGTCGACACCTTTATTACTCCACGCAGTTCGTGCGTCATCTTTATCAATTCCCTTCTTTAACATTGAAGCAATAAACGCATTTGGACCTTTGGGAGCATGAGATGTAGCCGCCTCAATCGCCGAGTCAATAATTTTTTTGTCAGATAAATAACCCCATTCCGTTAGCTTAGCAATAACGGCATCGATTGCGACCGATGGTTCTTGCGCGATAGGTTCAGCTAACATAATTCCGCAATTGGATTGGTCGTCTCCTTTAAATTGAGCACGTACGTTTGACGAGGAAACTAAATCATCTATTGGGTGTTCATCTACGACATGTTTTTTAGGAAAGATTTTTTTCAAATATCCACTTTCGGAATATTTTTCAAGTCGCTTAATTTTTAGCTTCATCTTATTACGAAGCTCACGAACAGAATAAGCCTTACGACCCATTATTCGCAGGCAGTAATCAAGTAACAGCCTGTACATCGTGTCATTTTCAGGGCCAGAGAATAAGGTGCTTTTGGTAGATGGTTCGTTCATATCGGCACACAATTATATTCAATGTTTATTACTATTTGATGCAGTACGAGGCGCAGACAAAATCTTACGAGGAGCTGTACTTTCATGGTACAGCGACGAAAAAATTTTGTCTGCAACGAAGTAATACGCAAATATAAAAGACATTAACCTTCTACCTCTTCAAACTCCTCTTCCATTTCTTCTTCAGACACAACCGCAGTATCAACAGTAACCCCAGCTAGCGCCGCAGTTCTAACTTCATGATCGATCTGTTTTGCTATTTTCTCGTTCCCAAGCAAGAAGCCTTTTGCACCTTCACGACCTTGCCCGAGCTTAACATCGCCATATGAGTAGAAAGCGCCGCTCTTGTGAACACGATCATACTTCACACCAAGATCGAGCAATTCGCCAACATATGAAATTCCTTTGTTGTACATAATATCAAATTCAGCAGTTCTAAATGGTGGCGCAATCTTATTTTTAACAACTTTTACGCGAGTGTGAATACCAACGATAGTTTTATCTGGTCCTGTTCCTTCTTCAATTTTTCCGACTGAACGAATATCCATACGAACCGAAGAGTAGAATTTCAAAGCCTGCCCACCAGTTGTTGTTTCTGGGTTACCAAACATAACACCAATCTTCATACGTAGCTGATTGATGAAAATAACAGAGGTTTTTGATTTACTAATAGCAGCGGTTAATTTTCTAAGCGCTTGGCTCATTAAACGTGCCTGTAATCCCATATGAGAGTCGCCCATATCGCCTTCAATTTCAGCTTTTGGAGTAAGTGCCGCAACCGAATCAACCACAATTACATCGACAGCGTTTGAACGAACCAATGTTTCGGTGATTTCGAGAGCCTGCTCACCACTATCCGGTTGGCTTACAAGCAAATTATCGACATCGACACCAATTCGTCGAGCGTATTCAGGATCAAGCGCATGCTCTGCATCGATAAAGGCACACTGCCCTCCTAACTTTTGCGCCTCAGCAACAATGTGAAGAGTAAGAGTTGTCTTACCAGACGATTCAGGCCCATAAATTTCGCTAATACGGCCTCGCGGAACACCGCCACCAAGAGCAAGATCGAGTGCGAGCGAGCCGGTACCGATTGTTTCAATAGGAAGTTTTCTTGTACCACCCATTTTCATAATAGTTCCCTTTCCGAAATTCTTGTCGATTTGTGCAAGTGCGAGATCAAGCGCCTTCTTTTTTTCATTTTGTGTGCCAGCCATAGTTATAAAGTTATTAATTAAAATGTAATTCGACAATATATGAGCGTTCACTCATAGTCAATTCCTTGCCATTTACAGACGGCAAAGAAATGTAATTATTTTGATTGTTAGAGTTGCGCATACTCCAAAATCAGTATGCCAATATGTATCACACAATAATGAACGCAGATTAAACAAAAAATGAAATCCTATCTTATAACAAAATAAAAACCGCACCCCTAAAACTCCTCTAAATAACACTTTTCACAGTAAATTAGATCGGGCGAATCTGAAGCATAAGTGCTTTTCACCGAACAGCCGCATTTGCCACAGACACGATCAAATAATTGCGCGGCATTTCGTAGTCGCAATCGTTCAAAGTGGCGACAGTCATTACACATAAGAGGTATAGGCAAATCCATACGTTTTAAGGCAGCCAACTCCTGCTCAATAATTTTATAATTTTTACCGCAGTGGACACACACCAAAAGCTCTTTTGTAATAGTTGCGTGAGTAGCACTCAACGAATCGGGAACCGTAGTTGTTGCCTGACGAATTTCTTTCGCATTTGACGAATGCCACTGATACCCCAATTTTGCGGCATGTTCTTGAGTAAATGGCTCAAACTCATAAGCAACCGACTCGTTATAACCAAAAGGAGACATCCAGGCAGGGAACATGCACCCCCAATTTGGCGCACGCTCTACAGTAGCAGCATCATCGCCACAAACCTCACGACGCATCTGCTCGATAATTTGCGGAACAAGGCGCTCATAATCCTCTTTCGAATACTGCTTGTTAAAAATGCAATACTGCTTTCTCACAAGACCGAAACAACCGAACAGATTGCTAGAATTATTACAAAACTGAGAGTACATCACGTTTTGCGAATGAAAAATAAACAATGAAAAGTGGCAATTATAAGCCTCAATCGTGCCCAAAACCGAGTAACAAAGCTCTGATTTCAAATACATATTCGAGCAATCCAAACAATCCTTCACATTAACACCAACGTTTAAGTGCATACAATCTTGACTATCGTTTACGTCGAAACAATCTTCGCAATTCTGACAGTTAATCAAAAAATCACCCGACGAGTTTTCGCTATTTACCACATTCACATATTTATGAACACGTTCTTGTCTCAATTTTTTTAGGATTTCTAGCGCTTCATTAACGCCTTTTCGAGTACCGAAATACTGCTGAATAGCCTTTTCATAATCCTCTTTCTTCATTTGCTTATTCATGAAGTAAAATTCTTTATTTCGCAGATTTGTTGAAAGAAAACAGCTTTTGCAACCAACAAGATTTTCAGAGAAAAAACAATCAGTGCAATTTTGACTGTAGTACACATAAGCACAGTTGTAGCAGTTTCTCACGTTAAAACATTCATATAAAAGCTCACTGTCGTAGGCATAACTTGAATCAACAACGTTTGAACAAGTCTGAATAAGTTTGCCGTAATAACAATCTTGAGAATTTTCAGAACAGCTTATTAAATGGCAATTTTTGCAGTATCCGGTTCCTGTTGAATACGGGCAATTTTCATTTGCGAATTGAATAAGCGCAACACGCGGAACAACCATTGCCAACTCATAATATTGATCGAAAAACGGACGACTAAAATCATAATCACGACCATAACTCATAGCGTCCCAATCATCACTCCACCACTCTTCGTGTGTATAAATCGGAAACTGTGATCGCCAATCGTTATCGTTGGCGTAAATCGAGATGATAGGTTGACCGGTTTTAGCAGATACATTTTTATACAAAAACTGCTCATTTCGGTGAATAGTTCTAATACGTCTGCGACAATTCGGGCAATATGGCGAAAGAGGAATTTCGAATCGTTGACCATTTATAACTGGCGTAACCTTTTTTAAAAATTCAATTTCGATTGTAGATGGTGCAAATTGTTTCTGGCAGTCGAGACAAGTATTCATAATGTAGATAATAATATGCAGAAATAATATAACCTAACTGATCTTATTTAGTTAGTCTCTTGGCAAAGCGTATACTAACCGCATGAACTTCCCAATCGAGCTGCCGCCAGCATTTGCAGAAAAAGCCCAGTCGCTAGCAATTTTCGCGCACGATATTACTGAGCAGTTTATTCGTGGAAGTGGCGCAGGAGGGCAAAAAATCAACAAAACATCGTCGGCTGTTTTACTAAAACACACTCCAACAGGAACAGAAGTTCGTTGCCAAAAATATCGAGAACAAAGCAAAAATCGATTGTCGGCGTATAAACTCCTAATATTAAAAATCGAAGATTCAATAAAAGGAAAAGAATCCCAGCGAAATCAAAAGATCTTCAAACTTATTAAACAAAAACGAAAACGTTCAAAACGCTCAAAGCAAAAAATACTTGAAGCGAAGAAATTAAGAGGAGAGGTAAAAGAGAATAGACAAAAGGTAAAAGCCAACGCTATAATTCGAAACCAATGAAACAGAAGCACATTCTTTATACGTTTTCAGCAATATGTTTTACAGTGGCGATTTCGCTTGTACTTGAGCGGAACCAGATTCGCGAATATATGTATGAGCGCAAGCAAGCTATGCTACCAGCCGAATCATCGGGACCAACAATTACACCGACAATAAAAATTCCAACCGCAGTACGTACCGAACTAAATATTGCAGTGCCGTTCACTCCTCAAGCGCCTTTTGCTGCATGGGATGACGTTCACGAAGAGACTTGCGAAGAGACATCTGAATTAATGGTCGACGCATATTTCAATAAAAAAAGTGTTGCCCCCGAAGTTGTCGATGCGGCACTTTCTGCGCTGAACGAGTGGGAAAATACGAACATCGGTGAATACATGAACACGAACGCTGACCAAGCAAAAAACGTTCTAAAAAACTACTTTAACTTTTCAAACGTAACTGTGAAAAAAATTCAGAATAAAGAGGATTTTTTGCAGACAGTTAAAACTTCACTAAATAATGACCAACTCATAATCATGCCTGCTGCTGGCCGTTTGCTGGGAAATCCGAATTTTACACCACCCGGCCCGATGTATCATATGCTCGTCATAAAGGGGTACACAAAAGACGATGAAATAATTACGAATGACCCAGGAACGCGCCTAGGTCACAATTACGTTTACAAACTGGAAACAATCTATAACGCGCTGCACGACTGGAACAACGGAGATACAGAACATGGCGAAAAAACATTAATTATTGTTGGAGAATAATAAACGTCAAAAAATGCCGCGTAAAACGAATTGCGGATATACAAATATATAGCAATTAGTCCTTCACCCTATAAAAACTCCTTACGCTTTTCTCGGTTCCAAAGGCGACATT
>JAHFJU010000094.1 GCA_023245725.1 Candidatus Peregrinibacteria bacterium | reverse complement strand
AATAAAATCCCTCAAATTCTGAGGGATTTTTTAGTGTCTGAAATTTCGAATTCCGGTAAATACCATAGCCACGCCAAGATCATCGGCTGTCGCAATTACCTCTTCGTCACGTATAGAACCTCCGGGAGAGATTATTGCTGTTGCTCCTGCCGCCGCAGCCTGCTCGACTGCGTCAGGAAAAGGGAAAAACGCATCAGACGCCATAACAGAGCCCTTTACCTTATCGCCGCCTTTTTTTGCAGCAATCCAAACCGAATCAACGCGAGACATTTGCCCTGCACCAATACCTGTAGCAAATGAACAACCGTTTTCAGTTTTTGCAAAAACGACTGAATTACTCATGACGTGTTTACATACAATGTTCGCAAAAAGCATTGCGTCAATTTGCTCTTCTGTAGGATTTTTTTTCGTTACCACCTTGAGCTCTTTTTTAGAAACGGTATATGTATTTGCAGTCTGCACCAAAATTCCTCCTGCTACTTTTTTAATGTCACGCTTCTCTTCATCAAGAGTTAATGGACCAGTTTCAAGAAGTCGAATATTTGGCTTCTTCATGAGCATTTCAAGAGCATCGAGATCAAATGACGGGCAAATAATAAGCTCAACGAAAATCTTATTTTTATTAATGTACTCAGCTATAGACTTCGTCACATTTCGATTTAACGCGATAACAGAGCCGAACGCCGACTGTGTATCTACATTAAATGCAGTATCAAAAGCAGATTCAACCGTCACGCACTGCGCAACTCCACATGGGTTATTATGTTTGATAAAAGCCACCGCTGGCGCTTCAAACTCCTTTACCAATTCAAGCGCCGAATTTGCATCTACAATATTATTAAATGAAAGTTCTTTACCATGAAGCACCTTCGCATTTGTAACATTTGCATCATGATTTTGAGGATTACGGAAAAACGCCGCTTTCTGATGAGGATTTTCGCCATATCTCAACGAACGAACTTTTTCATAATGCAGGTCGAGTAACTCAGGTTTCTCAAGTTGTTTCCTCATCCATGAACTTATTGCGCTGTCGTAACGAGATGTCATTTCAAAAGCAGCTAGCGCAAGATCACGACGAGTTTCAGCACTAAGAGAGCCATTCTTTTTCAACTCAGAAATAACTGATTCATACTGAGAACTGTCTGTAACAACCCCAACATCAACGTGATTTTTTGCCGCCCCACGAATAAGTGACGGCCCGCCGATATCGATATTTTCAATTCCCTCTTCGTAAGTTACTCCATCTTTTTCGATAGTTTTTTCAAAAGGATACAAATTCACAACAACCAAGTCGATCATGTTAATACCAGCAGCTTGCGCTTCATCAAGGTCTTTTTTCTCGCTTCTTCTAGCCAAAATTCCTCCATGAATCTTTGGGTGCAATGTTTTTACTCTACCACCCATCATCTCAGGGAATCCTGTGTAATTAGAAACCTCTTCAACTGAGACACCGTTTTTTTCAAGCTCTTTTGCAGTACCACCAGAAGAAATAATTGAGAAACCAAGCTCTGACAATTGCTTGGCAAATTGAACAATTCCAGTTTTATCGCTGACAGAAATAAGTGCAGTACGCATGTAACTTAATGGTAAAAAGTATAAAGAATCAGAGCAAAACAAATTCAAACCCGATGGATTATACTATATCTACACCGCCCTTGCTACAAGGATTACACCTTGAAATACGCCAAATGCCAAGCACCCAACCCTTTATAACACCGTGCTTCTGCAATGCCTCTTTCGTGTATTGAGAACAGCTAGGCTGATACTTGCAATATCCGTACGGGAAAAACCTTTTGAGCGGCCCATGATCTAGCGAAATTGTATGCTGATAACCTTCAATCATAACAATAAAAGGTTCCGCCAATAGACGCATTATCTTTCGCCAAAGTTCTTTTATTTTCTTCATGGATTACCTAAAAATAGTTTGCCAAATTTTTCTTGGCACCAGCCACGTGTAACTCAACGTGCAAATGCAAACCTGTTGCTCCAAAAGTACGGCCGCTATTTCCCATTTTACCAAGAGCATCACCAGCATTTACCTGTTCACCAACAGTTGCGTAAACAGTCTGCATATGAGCGTACAATGTCTGAACGTTTCCACCATGGTCAACAACGACATAATTACCATAACCACCACCACAGCTGCGATCTACTCTCACATCTCGTTCAGGACAACCAGTTGAAACCTTAATAACTTTTCCCGGACAAGCAGCCCAAATATCTGGCTGAGCCTGATTACCAATATCAAGAGCATAATGCCCCTGATGAAATCCTTGAGTTATTTTACCAATTGTCGGAAAAATATACCTTGCACAGGCAGCGCTAGCACCTAACCCACCACCGTTATACGCCTCTACATGAGCAATCGTACGACCTGAAACTGTTTTTGCATTAGTACGCTCAGTAGAAGAACGAATACCTGTTCTAACAATCACAACATCCTTTTTATTAGGATTAGATGCATCAATATCCTGTAGCTTACCTCCGGGAATAAACAATTTTTGGTTAGCAGCAATTGTATCGCCATCTAAATTATTGTGCTGCTTTATAATATCAACTGAAACACCATACTTTTTTGCAATTGCCTCAAGAGTATCTCCCTTATCAGAAACAAGGTGAGTAACACCATCAACAGGAGGAATAACAAGAACCTGACCAACCTTTAATGTTGAATCATCATCTAACTTATTTTCCCACAAAATAGTTTTTAAACTCAAACCGTATAAATGAGCAATTCCACTCAAAGTATCTCCAGGTACAACTGTATGCTGAAGTGAATCATTGAATCCAATATGGCTAACATCTTCACTCGTTGGCGATGTCTTTGAAATAAATCCCTCATCATTGATAATAAATGAAGGCAATTCAACTGAGGCATCTGCCCCGCCATCTATAAAGTCTGTATCGGCAAAGTAATCAGCGGTAAAACCAGTTTCGAGAATTTTTGTAGGAGGAAGTGAAGTAATAACGAACAAAGCACATGCAATTGCAATAGTTTGCCTTACGAAAGTTTTAAAAGGATCGCGTACAACAACGTGATCAGATGCAATAAGTAAACGCTTTGAACTACGTTTGAAGCGTGAGAATAAGGTAAACCAAACTTTTTGTATTGTTTTTTTTGCTTTCATAAAAATGATGCCAAAATAAGAACTCGTGCCAAAAACACGCATATGGCGGCTGCGTGTCGCTTTTATATTAGAACTGAGAGAAGGGTTTTCGGTACTATCGGTAGAAGTAATGACTGAAGCAGTTTGTGAGTTGACATCGTCAGCTGAAATTTCGTTGACGTCACTAATGTACTGTTTATTCATAATTGATACTTAATGGTACGTAGACCGCGGCGAAAATCCACTGAAGAGCGGAAGGCGTAGTTGATTAAGTTCTTCTCTATTTTAGGGAAATAGGCATTTGTGGCAAGCTCAGGCCATTGACTTTAGGCAAAATCATTACCGTTTAGCCTAATTTGCCTAACAGGTTAAAAACATCAAATTAACAGATAAGCTAAAAATATACAGGCGTCAATTACGTCAATACCCCTCTACTATACAAACGGCCTCCTTATTGAATAATTCACACCGTTTGAATTCCCCCTTTTTCATCGTTTTTGGCAAAAAGTGTCCACAAAGAGAACCATGGAAACTTGAGCATAGAAGTTAATCTTTTACACTGATTGTTATATTCACTTACGCTCTTATTTATTGAATTTCTTACAGAATCAAACTCTTTTGCTAGAGTTATTAAGGAATAGTTTTTAGACAACTCATCGGTAGATTTGGAATTATATATAATTTTATTAATGAGCTCACTAAATTTTGCCTCTTGAATAAGACGATCACTCAATAAAAAATGTTCATCGTACAAAGAGCTGCGAATAGCTAACAGCTGAGAAAAGAGGCTACTATTAGTAGATTTTATGACGTCACAAAGTGACAATAAAAGAGGAACTAATGAAGAACGATGCCACAATAACTCTCTTACATTTTCTTTCGCAACAAGAGCACGTTGCTTTTGGCTATTAAAAACTCCGTAAGAAATGCCAAGCGCAAACAAAGCAATAATCGCAAGTATCCAGAAAAACATAGCTCGATTATACTATAGGTAATGACCGCACACGACCCACTGAAAATTGCCGATAAACCGACTACCTTGAATAAAACGGCTAGTGGACTTCAAAAAATACGATCATTTGGCACATTATTGCTACTTGCCATACTCCCACTCCATGCTTTTATTGCAACAATCGCGAAACAAGAACTTGGCGATTCATTAGCGTTTAACTTATTAACAACATGGAAAGAGGCTCTAGCAATTGGCCTTTTAGCCGTCATGATGCTTGAAATAATCACAGAATTGATTCAATTTCGTCAAAAAAATACGACCATTAGAGGATTTCTTAAACACTTAAACCTCGATTTTCTCGACGGGACAGTAATTTTATATACAATTTTAGCCATTGCTTTTGCGCTCACTCAAAAAACAAGTTTTATACAATGGGCTATTGGATTCCGCATCGACATACTCCCCTTTATATTTGTTCTTTTCTGTCGCCACGTTCGCTGGAACAACGCCCAGTTATTGGCAAAAACGGTTCTAATTGTTGGCTTACTCACTGCCTTTTTCGGCATTTTACAAGCAATGGCTCTCCCGCCACAATGGCTTTCAAATTTAGGATACTCACTCAATACATATATAAACGTTCCAAACGCTGGACTAATTTCGACAGGAACAACAACTTCAGCACTCTCAAGCTGCCCACTTCTCGAGCATTCTAGCGCATTCTGTAGAGCAATTTCGACCTTTGGCGGACCAACCAGATTTGGCGTTTATATGCTTGTAGTGATTGGAAT
>JAHFJU010000022.1 GCA_023245725.1 Candidatus Peregrinibacteria bacterium | reverse complement strand
TCGGTAGATACCGCTTCAGATATAGCAAAACAGGCAGCAGACATTATTTTGCTACAAAAAAGTTTACGAGTTTTGGCAGATGGAATTGTGCAAGGTCGAAAAATTTTCGCTAACATAATGAAATATATTTTAAACACTATAAGTGCAAACTTCGGGAATATGTTTACAGTTGCTGCTTCATCATTATTTTTGCCATTTATTCCCCTGCTACCAGGGCAAATCCTCTTAAATAATTTCATAAGCGATATGCCTTTGCTTACAATTGCAGGCGATAAAGTAGACGAACAAATGATTCGCCGACCAAAACGCTGGGATATGAAAATTATCACTAAATTCATGGTGATTTTCGGCTTACTGAGTACGTTCTTCGATCTATCATTAATTTTACCGCTCATATTTATTTTAAAAGTTTCACCCGAGGCATTCCGCACAGCGTGGTTTATCGAATCGTCACTTTCAGAAGTGCTCATTACATTCGCAATTCGATCTACTTTACCATTCTTCAAAAGCCGTCCAAGCAACTGGCTTATTTATTCATCACTCGCGACGGGCGTAGTTTGTTTCGCTTTGCCGTACCTTTCATTCGGAAACTCACTGTTCGAATTTGTGCCACTCGCTCCAGCCATAATTGCTCTTACTGTGGCCGTTTTAGTTGCATACTTCATATGTGCCGAAGTTACAAAACACATCTTCTTTAAGAAAAACCTATTTTGAGCTAGTATAGGCGCATGTTTAACGACCATCGACCCGGCAGTGAGCTAGACGATACCGCTACATCAGCGGCAAATGACAGACTTGAAGAGATTCTACGCAGAGTTAAAGCAGCAGGAGCAGAAATTAATGTAGATGATAAAACTCCTCTATTTATCGATTTTAATATGGAGGAGGTTCAAATTGGCGACCGTCGTGTGGTTGAGTTCAACTTAAATAAGACAGACTTTCAAATCACGCAAGACATTAAGCACATGCGTGTAGCAGGGCAAGGCAATCACAGACACTTTGAAAAAAGCCCTCGCCCAATGATCGAGCTTAAACTACGCAAAAAACCCGAGAGTTCAGACCAATGGCTGTCGGTTGATATTGAGGATATGTTCTAGGGCGTTTGGATCACACAACTAAATATCTCATCACTTTAAGCTAGTAGCCACTTCCATAATGGCTTGAATTTTATAGTCTTTCCGTTTTTTTCCACATCTCGATCTTCGTTCCAAGTTATTATTGTTAAGTTTGAAACATTCAATTCTTGAGATGCTTCTAACAATGCTTTTACTTCTCTTTCTTCAACGTCATAGTTACTAACTTCATATGACACCTGTATCAACTCTACAACTTCTATTCCTTTTTTAACCACAAAATCAACTTCACGGTCATTTCTTGTTTTGTAATAAAAAACTTCGCGATTAGATTCGTTACCGCGTTTAACTATTTCAGTAAAAACCAGATTTTCCATCAATTTGCCGGTGTTAGGTGAATGTTGCACTGCCTTAGCAGTTATAAAACCATTATCCACAACATATGCCTTCTTTGGAGATTTTAGACGCAGCCCAACTTTTGCCGAATGCCGATTTAGAGAAAATATAAGATATGCTTCTGTTAGATAACTAAAATACCTTTCTAGAGTTAACCCACTTTTGAAACCAAGAATATTTGCAAGTTTTCGAATACTATATTGTCCAGCGACATTATTAATAAGATATGACCCGAGCCCGTCGATCTGTTCAGAAAATCTTATTTTATGACGCTTAACTACATCTTTAAAAAGCAAGGAATCAAAAAGCACATCAAGGTACCCTCGAGGATCAAGATTTTTTATAACAACCTCTGGATAACCACCATTCACCATATACTCATTCAAAAATCCAAGGAGTTTTGCTTTTTCTTCAGGTAGCAACAGCTTATCAGATGTTGGTTCATATTCTTTTGCTCTTAGAATTTCTTTAAAATTAAATGGCAATATTTGTATAGGGATATGTCTACCTGTCAACGCCGTAGCAAGTTCTTTAGAGAGTAGTCGAGCATTCGATCCTGTAAGTACAAGATTGTATCCTTCTCGATGCAAACGATTTACAAATAATTCCCATTTTGAAAGATTTTGTATTTCATCAAAAAGGATATATTTGGTATCGCCGTATGCTTGATGCAATTCAGACATTAACTCATCAAGATCAAGTTTATCTTCGTCAGGCAGCGATTCGTCGTCAAAATTTAGATAGGCAAATTGTTTATCTTTTAATAGCATTAAAGAAAATACTGATTTTCCAGCTCTTCGAGGGCCTAGAACCACTTTTATCAAATCAGACTCAAGCCATTTTTTGGCATCTTCTTCTTTTGTTCTTTCTATGTACGGTAAAGAGAGCAGCCTTTCTTTCTCCTGTTTTTGCTTTAAAACTGTTGATTTAAGCATAATATATAGTGTATATATACAAAAAGTTCCTTTTTTGCACACTACAAGTGAGTATAATATGCAAAAGAGAGAAAGTCAACGATTTGTGTAGTACTAAAAAGTACCGCCTAAAGCCTTTCACAGCGTCGCTTCGCTCCTTGTTCAAGAGCTTATTCTGGGGTGTACGCGAGGTACAGCCATCAAAGGCATTCACTTCCTCGCTTCGCTCGTCGTTCACGCTCTTTGATGGGGTGTACGCGAGGTACAGCCGAATAAGCCTTTCACTTCCTCACTTCGTTCGTCGTTCAAGAGCTTATTCTGGGGTGTTCGAAGAACAGCCATTTAAGGTATTCATGTCGTCACTTTGTTCCTAATTCATACTCTTAAATGGGGTGTCTAACCGGGTTCGAACCGGTGCTAACAGGACCACAACCTGTTGTGCTGCCACTACACCATAGACACCACGCGGGCGAAACGAAAAAACCAAAATGCGGAGGGATTATATAAGATAGCGTGGCTGTGGTAAAGATCATGTTAACTGTATGGCAAATTAATTTCCCGCTCTTAAAATCCTCTTAAAAATCCACATATCACCAATGCAAGCCGCCCCTCCCTCAATTCAGCTGTTTCTGCCCCTCAATCTGCTCCTTCAATTTCTGCAAAATGCCTTTGATCATAAATTCCGAGAAAGAGAAAAATGTTGAAAAACCTCTTGGCCGGAATGTTAGCGGGTCTTTCTCTACCAAAAAATGCTGCATCACAGTAGCGCACGCCTTCGACACAATCTCTTTTACCAATCCCTCTTTATCGAGCACCGTCTCAATAATTCTAAATGGCTGACTAGCGCCTGCCTGGTAAATTCCAAGCCCCCACTCATCAAGTGCGATTTTTATATCAAGCGAAATTGCAGCAGACGAAAAACGGCTTACTAAAGAGAATTCACTCGTCACCATTTCACGACCACTAAGCGGGTCGCGCTTTTCTGGGCCATTTGCAGAAACCTCAGGGAACTCACCTGCCGCCAAAGCAAGCCGCGCCTCTTGATTTTCATGTTCAATTATCGCTTGTTTAATATCTTCATTTCCAAGCACAATCAACGCCAAAATAAACGACGCAGGAATGTTTTGCTCAAGTAATTCCGCCACAATAACCATTAGTTCGCTATGCTGATTTGCCTGAATAAATTTTAAAAGGATTTGTGCGAGCGCATCTTCTTTTTTCTTTTTTTTCTTCTCGTCTTTTTGCATCGCCGCAACGAATTGGGCGTTCTTTTTTATCTGCTCTTTGAAACGTTCAAAAGCGGCTGGGTCATACGACTCGCCGCCTTCAGTTGGTGAAAAAAAATCTAAACCGTCCATTTAAAAATCAACGTTATTTAACAGACACAAAGACATCTTTGTGAACCTGTCCGTCGAAACGAACGCGCTTCTTTTCTGAGAATGTTACGCGACCATCACGGACCGCGAAAATGGTAAAATCTCCTGACATCATGACATTCTCTCCAGGAAAGTATTTAGTACCTTTCTGTCGAATAATGATGTTGCCTGATCGAGCTGCCTGCCCACCGAAGAGCTTAACGCCACGACGTTTGGACTGGGAATCACGACCGTTTCTAGAGGAGCCACCAGCTTTTTTATGTGCCATAGTGCGGCGATTCTACAGGCCACCCTGGAGTTTTGCAAGAGAATTTGCTATAATTAACAGATATATTCAAATGAAATCCCGTCTACTTACCTTAGCAGTCTTGTGCCTCATAGCAGGCAATCTTATTCTTGGTATTCCACAACGTGTTTTAGCGCAAGATTCAAATGCTATTTCTAAAGAATTCTCGGCTAAAATAAAACAAGGAACCTATTTTTTACTTGGGATTAAAGAGAGGCTTGCAAAAAGTGAATCTGAAAAGGATTTATTGTCGATCAATGTTTCAAAATTAGAAGGAATGGTAGCCGATAATTCAAAAGTCATTCGTACATTATCTGAACAGCTGAATAACATAGACGAACAGATTGCGGCTAATCAAAGAAAAGCGGTAGCGATTCAGATATACATTGCGGAACTCGAAAATTCAGTGACTACACTCAAAAACGACTTAACCGACCACCAAGATCATATGAAAAAAGTGATAGGTGAAGTGACTTCGTTATTACGGAATTTATATCTTCAGGCATCGTTAATTTATGCTCAAAACACGCCAGAAGAACAGGTTCTCGGACTGCTTGCCAGCAACGAGAATTTAAGTGATTTCTCTCAGCGGAAACAATATTCAATGTATGTGAATGAGGCGACGAGCGCGCTCGTCGCCGAATTAGTAGTTGAAAGTGACGCTGTAACAGAAAAAACCGACGTACTTACTCAAAAACAATTGGTTATAAACAACCTCGAAAATGAACTTTCAAGAGAAAACATTTATCTTAGTGAAATGCGCGACGCCAGAACTCGGCTTTTAAAAGATACTGAAGGCAAACAAGAACTTTATGAAGATCTATTAAAAACTTCACAACAAGAGTCGGTTAATGTTTCTCTCGATGTTTCAAGATTGAAAGAAAACTACGACTTCTTCGCACAAAAACTCACTGATTTTAGAGAAAAAATCGCTTCAGGGGCTTCTGCTCCAACGCTCGACGATACAACGAGCGGCCTTAATTTAAGCCAATCAACACTTGAAGATATTACTCAAGAACTTAAAGCACTTCGAGGACAAACAGAACTTGCGTGGCCAGTTTCTCCAAGTCTTGGAATCAGCGCGTTTTATCATGACTCAAGCTACCAATCTGCAATGGGAGCTGTTCATCAGGCACTCGATATTCGTGCATTACAATCCTCTAAAGTTCGCGCAGCAGCAGACGGAGTAGTTACAAAAGCAGCAGATAATGGCTTTGGATACAGCTACATAATAATTACACACCCCGACAAATTCGTTACACTTTACGGCCATATTTCTGAAATAAATGTAAAAGAAGGGCAAATTGTTCGACAAGGTGAAGTTATAGGACTTTCTGGCGGAATGCCGGGAACAAAAGGCGCAGGTTGGATGACAACCGGTCCTCACCTCCACTTTGAAGTATTCAGAAATTTCCAGCACGTAAATCCTCTCCTCTACTTGCCACTAGAGCTACTTCCAAAAGAGACGCTCGATTCAAAGTACGTACAAGATGTTTTATAATTTGAGATCGTAAGATAGGTTCACCCCTGCAGTAAAACTAAAATTCCATTCAGTATTTCTTTCAGGAATTTTTTTATTCCCAAATTGCTCATCAAGTTCAAAATCAATACCAGCTTTTATCCCTCCAATTACGCCTTTATTAAATTCAAATGAAAAATTAACGTCTGGCCCATATCCAATTGAAGTTTTAAAATCTTTTACATCTGCTCCGTCTTTACCTCTACCATTATCATAAATTCCAGAAATATGATTATAACGATAGCCTTTCATTCCTACACCTACATCGGTATCAATAAAAAGATCATCAACATTATAAAATGGATTTAGTCGTAATCCCATCTGAATAAGCGATCCTAACGAGTATCCATGTACATAAAGGTCCCTGGTATATAGCCCCTCAAGATTTATGTTTACGTCTCTAGTCTCAGTCAATAATTCGGCACGCGCGCCCAAACATAAATCCGCCCGTTCATTTATGCTATAAGGAGTTGAAATACACTTCGCTTCTGCCCGTAGGCCAATTTTCGCACCAGATTGCATATAATCTTGTTTTGCAGTCGCTCCCATATATAAGTGAGTATCGGCATGCCAATCTTCCTTAGGTTTCGGTTGTTCTAACGTTTTAAAGTCAATTTTTTCAAGGCTTCCATTTTCATTTGAATCAAAAAATACGCTTCCCTTATTTTGTTCAAAATAGACTATATATTGCCCACGATTGGTATCATCTGAGAGAGGAACAACGTGCAATGTTGAATTTAAATCAATATCAACCGATCCACCTATGCAATCACCGCTATCTTTCCAAACAGGAGGAGTAGCACCCTGACCGGTTGAAATATACATTTTTACAGGCTTTTCAATACAAATCTGCTGATGAACACTACTATCAATAACGAAACTTTCCATCGCATTTGACGTTACGATAGGAGTTTTAGACCCATCATCATTCAATACCGATAACAATGCCGAATTTGTAGCTTCTTGTACTTGACCTCGTTTAAAAGCACCACCCTGAGTATGTGCATCAGATGGGTACAAGGCCGTCGATAGAAACAATGTTGTAGCTAATTTATTTAGTGACATATTACTTTGAGATTTCTGTAAATTCGACTTTGAGAGCGAATTAAAACACATATTTCATTTTAAGTCCATAGTCGAAATGTGTAGTATAGTACGCATATGCAACGCTTTTTTGTGCCACAAGAATCAATACAACAAGACTCCATAATCGTTACCGATGAATCAATGCTCCATCAAATGGGGCGAGTTATAAGAATGAACACTGGCGATAAATGCATTTTTCTCGATAATAGTGGTGACGAATATTTTGCCTCAGTAAAAAATATTGAGAAAAAAATAGGAGTTTTTACAATACAAGAGAAACGAAAAGGAGCTAATGCGCCAAAAATTAAACTCACGTTAATTCAGGCAATTTCTAAAAAACCTGAAACATTCGAGCTGATTTTGCAAAAAGGAACCGAACTTGGAGTTTTTCAGTTTGTTCCTATTATTGCTGAATTTTGTAACCGCCGAGAGCTGCTAAAACGCGAACGACTGGAGCGAATAATTCTTGAAGCGGCTGAGCAATCTGAGCGCACAACTCTGCCAGCTCTCTATGAGCCGATGAATTTTACAGACGCACTTACCAAGTTCAAAAAAACCGCGATTTTGCTTCATTGCCGCGGTGAACTTACTCACATAAAAAAATATTTCGACACAAATCGTGATGTAACTGAACTAGCACTTTTCATCGGCCCCGAAGGCGGTTTTTCCCCAGGCGAAATTTCTCTCGCTCAAGAAGCCGGCATTCCCCTATTAAGCCTTGGCAATATGATTTTGCGAACAGAAACTGCTGCAATTGTTGCAGTTGGGGCAGTACAGATCATGGTTGGGGATGAGGGATTCGAACCCCCGATGACGGGACCAAAACCCGTTGCCTTACCACTTGGCTAATCCCCAATAAATTCAAAAGCGACGGAATTATAAAGCAACTTATCTAGACAAAACAAGCTCGAATCACTATTGTGCGCCCATATGCCAAATTCATTCGAGCCAACAAGTGGACCGATAACAAATAAAGAAGGATTCAAACTCGAAGTAGATCGCGATTTATGTGTAACTCTAGCCGTCTGTTTAGGTGTCGCTCCAGACATTTATTCACTCGATGCAGAAGGAAAAGCTGTAATCAAAGACCCAACTCTTACAAATTTAGAGACAATTTTAGAATCGTGCAAAGCCTGCCCAGTTAATGCAATTGTACTTCACCACCCAAACGGCAAGCGCATTTGGCCCGACCCTGAAGTTAATTTACAAGGTGAGCCAGTATGATAATTAAACGCAATTCTGCCGAAGAAAAACGGCGAACTAGTTTAATTTCAGCAATATTTCTCGATTTAGAATAGGTAGCTTTCTCAAATTGTACTATACTGGCCGCCTATGTTAGTACGTCTTAATAAATATCTAGCGAATCAAGGAATTGCCGCACGTCGAAAGTGCGACGAATTTATAGAAAGCGGACTTGTTAAAGTAAATGGAGTTGTAGTAACTCAACTTGGAACAAAAATTGAATCAACCACCGACAAAGTAGAAATCGATAATTCAGTAATTTTAGACAAACCAGAATTAGTGTATTTCTTGCTCAACAAACCACTCGGATACGTTTGTACGGTTACAGGCCCCGAGACTCCAAAAGTCGTAGAATTATTTGAGCATATTAAAGAACGTGTTTTTCCCGTAGGACGCCTTGATAAGCTCACAACAGGAATGCTTATCATGACTAACGACGGAAACTTTTCGTTTCGCATGACTCATCCGAAATTTGAAAAAGAGAAGGAGTATGTGGTCAAAGTTCGCGAAAAAGTTACAAAAGCTGTTGAAGAAATTCTACGAAAACCATTTTATATAATGGGGAAACTCACTCAAGAAGCGAAGATTCATGTACAGGGGCCACATTTGTTTCATGTTATTTTGAAAGAAGGACGCAATCGCCAAATTCGCCGAATGTGCCAGCGCGCCGGCTTAACTATTGAAAAACTCAAGCGTGTTCGCATTGGAAAAGTAATGTTGGGAACTCTCAAACCGGGAGAATTTAGAAAACTGAACGAAGATGAATTGGTGCTTTTGACTGAGACAAAATAGACTAAATAAGAAATGAGACACAATATAATTTTTATGGAATTTAAATTATGAATACACCATATACACAGCAAGAAGAAGAGGCGGCTATGAAACGCAAAGTAACAAAAGAGGACATCGAATTTCTAAAATCACAAGGCCACGATCATTGGATGTTCGATGAGATGTTTGACGAACCTAGCGCAGCCAAATAAGTATTTGCACATTTAGAAACATATTACTTGCTATCCTTTTTCAGCAACGCTAAAAACGCCTCTTGTGGCATATCAACTTTACCCATTTTTTTCATACGCTTCTTCCCCTCTTTCTGTTTTTTGAGGAGTTTATCTTTACGAGATCTATCACCTCCATACAAATATCCTGTTACATCTTTTCTAAAAGCGCCGATTGTTTCTCGAGCAATAATTTTGGCACCAATAGCTGCCTGAATCGCAATTTCAAATTGCGCACGAGGAATAATTTCTTTAAGTTTTTTAGTAAGAGCCATTCCAATATGGTAAGCCTGTGTTCGATGAGAAATAGCACCAAGCGCATCGACTTTGGCTCCAGCAATAAGAATATCAATCTTTACCAAATCCTCTTCACGATAATCCAAATACTCATAATTCATAGAACCATAACCAGAAGTTATACTCTTTAAACTATCATAAAAATCTGTGACAATTTGACTTAAAGGAATTTCAAACGTCAAAATTGCGCGAATTTCTTCGAGATACTCAATGTTTTTCTGAATACCACGACGTTCTTCACACAACTTCATAATCGCGCCAATATATTCACGCGGAGCAATAATTTCTACCTTCATCCACGGCTCAAGAATTTCGTCGATAACCGCGGGATCAGGCATATCGCAAGGGTTAGCAATCGTCACCATTTCGCCATTAGTTTTTTTAATGTGATACGAAACACTAGGCGACGTAACGATAAGCGATAAATTATATTCACGTTCAAGACGCTCCTGCACAATTTCCATGTGAAGTAATCCCAAAAAACCACAACGGAATCCATGTCCCAGCGCAGTCGACGATTCAACTTCATAAACCAAAGCGGAATCATTCAAAGACAACTTCATCAGCGCATCTTTCAATAAACCGTAATCATCTCCATCAATCGGAAAAACGCCTGCGTAAACAAATGGTGTAACTTTTTTAAATCCGGGAATAGCCTGAGGATTTCCGCTCGTGCCTTTCCACAATGTATCACCAACTCGCGCATCAGAAACGCTTTTTACACCGGTTACCACATAACCCATCTCACCAACTTTCAACGAAGCACTTGGCGAATATTTAGGCTTAAAATAACCAACTTCGAGAATCTCGATTTTTTCTTTTGAGTGAATAAAATACATCGTGTCGCCCTTTTTAATTTCTCCATCTACAACACGAACATATGCAACCACTCCCTTATACGGATCATAAACCGAATCAAAAACCAGTGCCTTAGTATCAAGACTTTCTTGCTCAGTTTTCGGTGCAGGAATTCGTGATGCAATCGCATCTAACAACTCTTTCACATTCAAACCCGATTTTGCAGAAATACAAATAATATCTTCTTTTTTGAATCCCAAATTATTAACAAGCTCATCACTTACACGTTCAACATCTGCGGCAGGCAAATCAACCTTATTTATTACAGGAATAAATGTCAGATCGTGTTCGAGCGCCATGTAAGTATTTGCCAAAGTTTGAGCCTGCATTCCCTGCGTTGCATCAACAACCAAAATAACTCCTTCTACCGCAGCAAGACTTCTCGAAACCTCATAACTAAAATCAACATGCCCGGGAGTATCTATCAAATTGTAAATATATTCAGTTCCATCAACAGTCCAATTCATGCGAACCGGTGCCAGTTTTATCGTAATTCCCTTCTCCTGCTCCAAATCCATCGAATCTAAAATCTGGGCGTGCTTCATGTCGCGAGCACTAACTGTACCTGTTAATTCGAGCATTCGATCAGCCAAAGTAGACTTTCCATGGTCAATATGGGCAATAATGCAGAAATTTCGGATTTTTTCGAGAGGATGGTTTATTTCGTTCATATATCTGTAAAACGGACTCAATACTAGCAAAAAAGGCTCAAAAATGATATAATAATCAGATGCAATTCAAAGTTCCACAAGATGTTCTAAGAGATGATAAAATCGTCGCGTTCCTCACGCTGAGACAACTAATAATTTGTACTCTCGGAGGATCAATCACTTACGCGATGTACACATCGTTGGCAAAACAATATTTTGTTGAAGTTTGGCTACTTCCTGTTTTGCTTTCGGCATTTATAACAATGGCATTTGCATTCATTCGCTTTCACGACATTCCGTTTGAAAAAATTGTTCTTCTATTTATTGAATATAATTTCAAACCACGAAAAAGATACTGGCAAAAATTTCAAGGAGACGTAGCACTGTCTGTACTTGCTCCAATAAAAAAATCGACAGCAATAAAAAAAGCTCCGAAAGAAGATGCTCAAACTCGGCGAAAACGATTAGAAGAAGTAAGTAGAGTCGTTGATTCACATAATGAAAAAATCGCTCAAAACACACAAAAATAACACCTTATGACACCACTTCCACCAAATTCAGAAAGCGTAAAAAAGGCACAAAAAGCACCTATTGCAGCAACGCAATTACACTTGAGAATTGCTGAAATTCGAGATAATACAGTCGTTCTAAAAAATGGCGGACTACGATCAATTTTGCGCGTGACATCGCTAAATTTCAATTTAAAGTCTGAGCAAGAACAAAATTCTATTATGTATTCGTATCAGGCGTTTTTAAATACGTTGGAGTTTCCAGTTCAAATTGTAATTCGTTCTCGTAAGCTCGACCTCGATCACTACGTCGACAAACTTCGCGCTATCGCCGAAAAACAGCAAAACTCACTTTTGCAAAAACAAACCTATGAATATATCGATTACATTCAGAGGTTAATTGAGTACGCAGACATTATGGAAAAGGAGTTCTATTGCGTTATTCCAATGGATCCATCTCGACAAGTTGGCAAAACTTTTATTCAAACCTTCTGGGATCATATGCATCCAGCTGACACAATTGCGTCGATCACTCAGAGACATCAAGAGTTTGAAAATCTTAAAAAAACTCTAAATCAAAGAACTACAACAGTGACTGCAGGGCTTGAAGGCTGCGGATTAAAGGCAACTCCTCTTACAACAAGCGAGTTAATCGCTATGTATTATCAAATATACAATCCCCTAACTTCTCGTAATCAAAAAATTGAGGATTCGTCAAAACTCAACCTAGCTAGCGAGGCAGATATGGGACATGCGTAACCATGAATAATTCATCTGATAAATCAAAAAAAAGACTTGGTGTAGTTGGCGCAATTGCGCTAGCAGCAGCACTCACTGGCAATATATTTTCAGAAAGTGACTCAAAAAAAATTCATTTAAAAACCTCTGAGACGAGTAGTGCAATAGCACGCGCATTAATGGACGATAGTATTAAGGATAAGAACACACATAAAAAAAACAGGAACAAAGTAAAAACAGGAGAATCGAGTACAGCCTTCGCAGAAAGAGTTAAAAGTGGAGAAGAAACAGCGGGAGATGAACTCTATAAACAATATAATGAGTTAAGCAATACTGCTAGAAGATACGAAGTAGATTCATTTATTAAAAAAAATGGATTCACACATGATGAATTTTCTTCAGCAATAAATGGGATCAATTTACGAAAAATACTCAAAGAACTAGATAGTGATGACTTAACAAAAGTTGCAGAAGAAAAACACCCCAATCCTGGTAATTCCGACCCGCTCGACCAATATATTACCGAAGCGACCTACAAAATCTCTGACCTACTTTTGCTGCAAGGCGAAGGAGATCCATTCGATAAAACATTCCTAGCACAGGTGGGAAAGAGTAAAGAAGAGCTACAGGATACAATACGAGAAAATATAGAACTGTATAAGAATAGCAAAGGTTATCTCTTACTAAAGGAAGAAGAATTAGACCTGCTCAACATATCACGTACCTATGAGCTAGAGAAAAATGAGCAATAAAAAAAAGCATTGTTCTGGCGTCGACCTACTTTTGCAGTCTAATGACAACTATCATCGGCCTTGGATTGCTTAACTACCGTGTTCGGGATGGGAACGGGTGTGACCAATCCGGTATAGACACCAGAACAATACCTTTTTAGATATTATTCAAATTAATACTTTTATTTAGAAAATGTTTTTTCTATTAATCGCTCGTTAAAGGCGTAAATGGTAATAAGTCAATCGCATGTTAGTACTACTTGGCTGAACACGTTACCGTGCGTACACCTGTAGCCTATCGAGCACCTAGTCTTGATGCATGCTTATTGGGAAAACTTATCTTAGGAGGGGCTTCCCACTTAGATGCTTTCAGCGGTTATCCCTTCCGAACATAGCTACTCTGCCATGCCGCTGACGCGACAACAGATACACTAGAGGTTCGTCCACCCGGGTCCTCTCGTACTACGGGCAGCTTCCTGCAGTTTTCCTTCGGTCATTGAGGATAGAGGCCAAACTGTCTCACGACGTTCTGAACCCAGCTCGCGTACCGCTTTAAATGGCGAACAGCCATACCCTTGGGACCTTCTCCAGCCCCAGGATGCGACGAGCCGACATCGAGGTGCCAAACCGCTTCGTCGATGTGAACTCTTGGAAGCGATCAGCCTGTTATCCCCGGCGTAACTTTTATCCGTTGAGCGATACCCAACCCACGTTGAGGTATCGGATCACTTTCGCCTACTTTCGTATCTGCTCGACTTGTAGGTCTCGCAGTTAAGCTAGCTTGTGCGAATACACGTCCAGCCTGATTTCCATCCAGGCTAAGCTAACCATCGCGCTCCTCCGTTACTCTTTAGGAGGAAACCGCCCCAGTTAAACTCCCCACCAAACACTGTTCCAAGTTATTTACACTTGGTTAGAGGCAAAATACGTTTAGGGTGGTATCTCAATGTTGCCTCCAAGCAGACCGAAATCCGCTCTTCAATGGCTCCCACCTATACTGCGCAAAACGCATCTCGACTCAATGTCAGGATAGAGTAAAGCTGCACAGGGTCTTTTCGTCCTTCAATGACTAATCGGCGTTTTTACCGACTCTGTAATTTCACCGGGCACCCTCTCGAGACAGTTGCCGGACCGTTCCGCTTTTCGTGCGGGTCGGAACTCACCCGACAAGGAATTTCGCTACCTTAGGACCGTTATAGTTACGGCCGCCGTTCACCAGGGCTTAGATTCGAAGCGTGAACTTCTCCTCGTGACCTTCTGGCACTGGGCAAGCGACGCCCCATATACGTCACCTTACGGTTTTGCATAGAGCTGTGTTTTTGATAAACAGTCGCCTGGCATCTTTCGCTGCGGCCCTGATAAATCAGGGCAAGGCTTATCCACATAGTTACGCCTGCTGTATTGCCGAGTTCCTTAAGAGGGTATCACCCGATCACCTGAGTATACTCAACCCATCCACCAGCGTTGGTTTGCGGTACGGTAACCTTATTTTCTCGCTATGAGTATTTTCTCGGCAACTGAAACGTTGAGAATCACCCCGACAAGTCGGGATATTTTGCGTCGTAGCTCGCGAAACCTTACGGATTTACCTATAAGGCCATAGACTTACTACTTGCACGTACATTCATTATATACGCTCTCAAATTCCTGTTGCGTCCACCCCTAGCTAGCGCCACGATTAGAGATCATATAATCCAACCCAATAAATTGGGCCTTCATATACAAGTCTGCACGTTTTGCTTGGGCGAAAATAAGGTTGTATACGAATATTAACGTATTGTCCATCGGACAGCCTTTTCAGGCAAGCCCTTAGGACCGACTAACCCCAAGCCGATCGACGTTGCTTGGGAAACCTTGGATTTTCGGTGACCAGAGTTTTCATCTGGTTTGAGTTACTTATACCAACATCTTCACTTCTCAGCGCTCCACCCAACCTCGCGATTGAGCTTCAGTGCACTGAGAACGTTCTCCTACCGCTTCATAGCGTTAGCTATGAAACCCGCTGCTTCGGTTAAAAGTTTGAGCCCCGTTATATTTTCGGCGCAAAAATGCATCGACCAGTGAGCTGTTACGCTTTCTTTAAATGATGGCTGCTTCTAAGCCAACATCCTGGCTGTCTATGCATTTTCACATCCTTTACCACTAAACTTTTATTAGGGACCTTAGCAGGCGGTCTGGGCTGTTCCCCTCGCGACCAATGGCACTTCGCTGTCACGGTCTGACTCCCAAGCTGACACTTTGGTATTCGAAGTTTTTCTAGGGTTGGTAGGTGTATTTCACCCCCTAGCCTAAAAAGAGCTCTACCCCCAAAGTTTATTACTTGAGGCTAATCCTAAAATTATTTCGGAGAAAACCAGCTATCTCGGGGTTCGATAGGCATTTCACCTCTACCCACAGGTCATCACCCGGTCTTGCAATACCAGTGTGTTCGGACCTCCCCTCGCGGTTAAGCGAGGTTCATCCTGCCCATGGGTAGCTCACCCCGTTTCGGGTCTAGTATATGAGACTAACGCGCTTTCGCACTCGCTTTCGCTGTGGCTTCGCCTAGAAACTGGCTTAACCTAGCGCCTCATATAGCTAACTCGTTGGTCCGTTCTACAAAAAGTACGCCACAATACCCATAAGGGTACCGTGACTCTTTATAAGAATATAGTTTCAGGTACTATTTCATCCCCCTATCTGGGGTACTTTTCACCTTTCCCTCACGGTACTAGTGCACTATCGATCATCAGTTATGTTTAGCATTGGAGGGTGGTCCCCCCTAATTCGGGCCGGATTTCTCGTGTCCGACCTTACTCAGGATACTCCTCGGTCAACTTTCTTTTCGTCTACAGGGCTATCACCTGCTATGGCGGTCCTTTCCAGGTTCCTTCGACTAAGATTGTTGAATCCTAAATGGAGTCCTATAACCCCTCCGCCGAAGCGGAGGTTTGTGCTATTCCCATTTCGCTCGCCACTACTTTGGGAATCTCTATTTGATTTCTTTTCCACAGCTACTAAGATGTTTCAGTTCACTGTGTGTCCATCTCGATTAATCGAGATAATACGGCATAACCCGTATTGAGTTGCCTCATTCGGAAATCCCCGGTTCAAAGGGTGCTTGGCTCCCTCACCGAGGCTTATCGCAGCCTGCCGCGTCCTTCATCGGAAACTGATGTCAAGGCATCCACTATATTCCCTTTGTAACTTATTACCAGAATCGTTCTCTGTTAATACCTTCTATATGTGCTATAGATGATAATTACTTTGACGATTAAACGCCTTTAACGAGCAATTGTTAGAAAAAACAATTGCTTTATAAAGTATTAACTCGAATTTTCAATGATCATTGCGCCTAATGCAGAGCATGAGGCAAAAAAATAGTGTGCGTATTCTGCACACCCCTTAACCTCAAACCAACATATTAGTGTCGATCGTTAGCTTGTTTTGAAGCTGAGGGGCGGTGAAGAAAGAATCATCAATTGCCGTAAAAAGCTCACTTATTATATTCATGTAAGTTCCAGTGTCAATAACATTTTTATAATGACTTGACGTGGAGCTGGAATATTATATCCCAAAGATAGGACCTAGGAGTTTTTTTAGCATTTCCTGCATTGTTCCAGTCATAAATAGAACCGATAAAATTGAAGTACCCAAGCCAATAAACAGAAGACCCGTGTATGTACCTCCAGGACCGAGATTTTTTTCGAACCATGCAATATCACCAATGAACCGCTTAACCCTTTCGCGATAAACAACGACTGCCAACCCACCGATAAATCCTAAAATTCCAATAATGTAACTCATATAAATAGTTAGTTCGTTATAATAATTCATTGATTAGTTTAATCGATTCGCAAAAAAAAACCACCTTTCGGCGGTTTGAGTTTTTTCTGTGGTGGAGGTGATGGGAGTCGAACCCATGACCCCCTGATTGCAAATCAGGTGCTCTAGCCAACTGAGCTACACCCCCACAAGAATTTGTAACGAGACTTTATATCCTTCTTAAAATTAATGCAAGATTTTCGATACAAGATGTTGTAAAGTGCTTTTTGATGAAAGAAAAAAATACGTTAAAAAAACTTCGTACATTTATAGAAACACTTTCTTTTGGTATCCCCTACTTTTTAGTGGCGGGTATTCTAGACTACCGTTTTCACAATTCCTTTTATAAGTATCTAAATATTTTTCGACCATTTTCGAACAAAGCATTCTTCGATTTTTTTAGTGTTTATGATTTTTATATTTGGTCTGTTTCGTCAGCACTCGTTATTTATTTCATTACAAATCCTAAAAAACATTTTTTTGATATAAAGGCGTATTTAACTGACAAATACATTTTGCTGTGCATTTCACTTTTATTATTAGGAGGATTAGCTGCCGCGATTTCGTATAACCCAACTGAACCTATAATTCATAGCTTTATTAGCTATACAAATACGAATTATCTGACACCACTTCTTAGCGCACTATTAATAGCATTTTCATTTGATACAAAAGAAAAATTGAACAGTTTTATCAAGCACATGATATTTGCATTTTCAATTCTTGGCGGAGCGACCGTATTTCAGTACACAATTGGCACATTACCCGGAACTTCACATGATTTTTTAAATCGTGCTGTTTGGCCATACGTAGATCCATTTTCTATAAATAAACCTGAAAGCGCGAACTGGTTGTCATATATATTCGCACCTTTGTTTTTAATGAGCACGTATCAAATTTGTGAAACAAAGAAAAAAAATTATTCTGACACTCTCTTATATATGGCAGGACTTTTTATAGGCTTAGCTGTAGTGATTTCATCTAAGTCATATGCAGGATTAGGCGCATGCGGAATTGTCACATTTGCGTACTTATTCAAAAAAATCCCAACAATTAAACAAAAATTGGTTCTAATAATTCTTAGCATCGTGCTAGTTACAGGATTCTTATACTCACAAATAAATTCCCAAAAGCTTCAAATTCTATTAGGAAATTACAAAAAAGAAAATTCATTGGAACGAAGAGTGCAAATATACACAGTTACCCTGAATGTACTTGGTGCGAATCCTATTACTGGCATTGGCCCCGGAAATTTTCAGTCGTATTTTAGGCAATCGATGCCATTTTATTTAGACAAACCAATTCCAGAAGAAGAGGTTCCGCCACACGCGCACAACCTATTACTGCATTTCTGGAGCGAGTTGGGCATTTGCGGACTTGCATTTATATTCCTTACATATTGCACAATAATAATAGTATGGTGCAAAAAAGCACGAATCACTCTTGGGATATTACTGATAAGCTATGTACTACTACATGGAATAGTTGATGTACCTTTCGGCTTACAGGAGGCCTCAACGCTATTTTTCATATGGATCAGCTTAGTTGTCAGTTTTCGCCGACACTCTACTGAAACTGGTATTGACGCTAACCCATAATTTGACGAAGATGAGGCAGCATGACGTTCACTCAAGCTCGCAAACAAAAACAAGTGCGTCCAGATACTAAAGAGAAAGAACAAGTTATCCGCTCTTTAGCAAAACTGCATGCCGTTCAAAATGAATTATCATCTACTCAGCTGGTATTAGATGTTCTTTCTCAGTTTACGATTCTGATGAGTAAAAACCTAGATTTTGAGCATTTTTGCAAAGCAGTTTCACAAATCCTAAAGAATAGACTCAAATTTACATACATACACATTTGGGTATTCGATAACAACTCTGAAAACGAACTAACCCTTTTAACTCCTGAAAAAAAGGAGGTTCAAAGAAAGGTCGACATATCTGATGGTATTATTGGCAGAACGATTCGCACAAAAAAAACTGTATTCGTGGAAGATGTTAACAGTGATCCTGACTATATAAATGTACATAGAGAAATATCATCGGAGCTTTGCCTACCTCTTATTTTTGAAGGAGTATTACTTGGTGTTATGAATATTGAGACTAAAATAAACGAACCACTTAAAGAATTTATTCCTCTACTCGAAGTTATTTCAGAAAATCTTGGTTATGCATTACGCGTGGCTTTTTTACATGGAGTTGAAGATCAATTTAAAAAACTTCTAGAGCAAATGAGAGAGGGGCTGTGTGTAATAAATGAGAAAGGGATAATTACATATGTTAATGACGCTTTAGCAAAAATGACAGAGTATTCTCCAGATAAAATGATAAGTAAAAAGTATCAATTGTTTTTAAGGAATCCTGAAGAGACTGCAGAACTTTTCGCTGATGCTAAAAATCAAGATGTTACAATTTCAATAAGGAGTAAATGCGGAACAGAAATCCCAGTTCTAGTTTCTACAAACCATGATGACGAAAACAATACAATTGCGACGATTACCGATTTGCGTCCAATAAAATATACTGAACAAAAACTTGCCGATACCGAATTACTACTAGCATCAATCACTCATAATGCTCATGAGGCTATAGTTGGGTTAAACGAAAATGGCAATATTCAAAGCTGGAACGTTGGAGCTCAACGTTTGTTTGGATACAAAGAAATCGATGTAATAGGCAAGACTCTCGATTTTATTTTGCATCCAGAATCGCCAAAACACTTAACTATAAAAGGAATAATCGAAGAAGCTCAAACGAAAAGATTCGTTAAGCATATTGAATTAATGTGTTCACATAATAATGGAATTCTCATAGAGACAGCGCTCACGGCTAATGCGTTATACAAAAAAAATGGCTCATTAATGGGGTTTGCAGTTTTTTTAAGAGATATTTCTGCACAGAAAAAATGGGAGAATGAAATTCAGGATAGATTCGTAAAAATCCAAGATG
>JAHFJU010000021.1 GCA_023245725.1 Candidatus Peregrinibacteria bacterium | reverse complement strand
AAAAGCGTGAAGTGAGTTTTTAATTTGCTTTAGTAGATTAAAAGAGCTTCGTTCCGACTTTACGTCGGGCCACAAGGTCGAAAGATCTCGTGACGGGCTGTACGGTGACGTGCAGTACTGGTAAACCCTTTTCGCAGCAAGGCAGGATGGGAGTTGTCGAACCACCGTTTCTGTACGGTCGACACTGCCTGCCGCATGACCCCGTTGGCGACATCGGGGCTAGAGAGATGGTCGCACTCGCCGCGCTTCGCGCGGCGGTACAGAACTCGGCTTATAATTATGAAAGAACCAAGACGATCGCTATTTTCAGAGGTTCCTAAGACTATGCTATTCTTCAATCAATGAAGCGTTCAGAATTACTACTTGGAGTTTTACGTGTTCCACTCGACTATTGCATGGCGGTCGGGGCTTTGGTGGTCGCATATTTTTTGCGCTCGCGATTGAATGTGTCATACCTTAATCAAATAGATCCGCTGAGTTTTCCGGCCTTTAACGAATATATAAAATTCGCGCTTATCGGCGCAGGAGTTTTTGTGTCTGTTTTAATGTTGTATGGTTGCTACTCTCTTAATCGTCCGCGTTCATTTAGTGCTGAGATTAAAAATATTTTGTTTTCGTCTGTGGTGTGGTTGATGGTTGTTATAAGTTATTACTTTTTTATTCGTGATTTTCCATTTTCGCGTTTAGTGCTTTTGCTAGCGGTTATTTTTATGTCTGTATTTGTTTCTGCAGGGCGTACTGCTTTACGAGTACTTCGTCGACTCCTTTTAAAATTTGGAATTGGCAAACGAAGAATTGTTATCATCGGTACCAATTCGAGTGCAAATAAGTTAGAGGATTTTGTTAATAACACTGCTGCGTTTTCGTTAGTCGCTTGCGTACGTTCGTTTGATGAGTTACTTAAAAAAATCCCTGATTCAAATGATTTTGATGAGATTTTTCATTCACATTCCAATAAAGACGATGCGACTCGTTTAATCGATTTTTGTAGAGAGCATCAGCGCGAGTATCATTTTGTTCCAGATGTTCTTGAGCTTCATAGAAGCGGTTTTACACTTATGAATGTTGGCGGAGTTCCTCTTATAACTTTAAATCCCACGCCTTTAGAGGGTTGGAGAAAAGTGCTTAAGCGTGGTTTTGATGTAATTTCATCACTACTTGGATTAAGTATCCTTTCGCCAATTTTTGTTGTTATCGCAATCCTTATAAAACTTGAATCAAAGGGAACTGTTTTCTTTCGTCATCTCGATGATGGGCGTAAAGCAATGCGAGTTGGTGAGCGCGGTGATCTGTTTTGCTGCCTGAAATTTCGTACCATGAAAATGAATACACATAACATGCGTTATGCCGAGCTGGCAGAAAATAACACACGGAAAAATTCACCACTTGTAAAAATAAAAAACGATCCGCGAGTCACAAAGGTAGGCAAAATTTTACGACAATATTCTCTCGATGAGTTGCCTCAATTATGGAATGTTCTTATTGGTGAAATGAGTTTGGTCGGCCCTCGCCCCCACTTGCCCGAAGAGGTTGCAAAATATGAAAAACACCACAAATTTGTGCTTACATTAAAACCCGGAATTACCGGCCTCGCGCAAATTAATGGCCGTTCCGACCTTGATTTTGAGCAGGAGGTGAATCACGACACTTTTTATATTGAAAACTGGTCGCTGTGGCTCGATATTAAAATCCTATTAAAAACCGTTGTCGTTGTCTTGAAGCCGTATAAAGATCGTTAATAAAGATGCCGCCAAACAAGCTCGCATATCGGGTGTCACGCTATCAACGTTATTATTCTTGCCCCGATAATCCAAGCATTTTGTATGCATCAATATATGGTTGAAGGTCTTCGCGTTTCCATAGTTTTGCACGAACTCCCCACAAAAAATGCCAAACTGGATTTCTTTCACATTCTGAAATATTTATTACAGATTCATCGTTGAGTGCTGATAATAGTTTCCATGCGTCATTAACTTCTAGAATATTAGTAGGATCTATATTAGATACATTTTCTGCGACGTTACACTCTATACCAACTGTTCTCATCAGAAATATTTGTACAAGTTCAGTTTCTTGGTTCTGTGGGGCGCGTGAAAGTATTGCGATAATATCGTCAACTGTGTTTGTTGGGCGAACTTCAAATGATCCTTCCATATCGGCATGACCTGTATTTTCTGGATCATCTACAATTGGCGTTGCTAAAACTTTTTCTACTTTTTCATTAATAGTTGCCTGTGCCCCTGTCGGTTTAGGCGTATTTGTAGTTGCCAGCTGTTCTGTTGTATATGAGGCATTTCTGTATCGAAGATATAATTCGTACAAACTTGGTGCAATAAGTTGGATTTTTGACTTTAATATAGATCTAAAGCTCCCTACGCTTTTTTCTGTTTTTTTGTTTGTAGCGGCTATTTGAGCAATCTCAGTACACGGTACTCCAAGTTGGCTTAGTACGGCCGCTATTACTGCGAGTGTCAGGTCGCTACTTAAATATCCATTCATATTCATCATAATTTCCATTGCTTGAAGAACTCCACTTTGATCCATTAAATTTTCTCTTTGAGCAAGAGTGGTAATTTGGTCGGCAATAAATTTTTGCAAATCTGCGCTGAATATAACGTCTTTCCCGTTAATATGGCCTGCTACGGCAACTCTTGCCGCGCTTCTCAGTCTTTTTGCTACCGGTATCTCGGCGTCTGGCTCGCTTTTTCTGGCTGGGCTATTAAATCCATTCATTACCACTAGTATCCGCCATAAGTAGTTGTTTTGTCTAGTGTCGTTTAGGCTATTTTTACGGTATTCTCCAGAACAATTATGTTTAAACTTATTTCAACAATCTTTGGTGACCCAAATCAGAAAGAAATCAACAAATTGCTTCCTATTGTAAAAAAAATTAATGAAATAGAAGAGGGGTATTCGAAAACCTTGACTAGCGACGAAGATTTTCCAAAAAAAACTGCAGAATTTAAAGAGAGAGTTTCTAAAGGAGAATCTGTTGATAATTTATTGCCAGAGGCTTTCGCGTTGGTGAAAACTGCATGTCGACGACTTGTTGGTCGTAAGTGGATGGTTCGCGGAAACGAGACGGAATGGAATATGATTCCATTTGATGTTCAGTTGATTGGTGGAATGGTTATGCACAAAGGTCGCATTTCTGAAATGAAAACTGGTGAAGGCAAAACGCTGGTTTGTACAATGCCTATATATTTGAATGCACTTGCGGGTCGTGGTGTTTTTTTGGTTACTGTAAACGATTATTTAGCTAAACGAGATGCAGAGTGGATGGGCGGACTTTATCAGTTTTTGGGGCTAACAATTGGCGTTAGTTTGCATGGGCAGACGCACGTTGAAAAAAAGGCTGCGTACGCTGCCGACATTACATACGGAACAAATAACGAGTTTGGTTTCGATTATCTGCGCGACAACATGGCGACTAGTCCTGAGCATATTGTTCAACGCGAGTTATATTATGCAATCGTCGATGAAGTCGATTCGATTTTGATTGACGAGGCTCGAACTCCTCTAATTATTTCTTCTGCTGCTGAAGAATCTACAGATAAATATTACAAATATTCACGTTTGGTTCCACAGCTATCTTCTGAAACCGATTATGTTATTGACGAAAAACAGAAGGCAGTAACACTTACAGAAGAAGGAATTGCAAAGATGGAAAAACTTCTTGGAATGGAGAATATTTATGCCGAAAGTGGATTTGAAGAAGTTCATCATCTTGAGCAGGCACTCAAAGCGCACGCACTTTTTAAACTCGATGTCGATTACGTTGTAAAAGATGGAGAGGTTATTATTGTCGATGAATTTACAGGTCGCATTATGCCGGGAAGACGTTATTCCGATGGCTTGCATCAGGCACTTGAGGCAAAAGAAAACGTTGAAGTAAATCGCGAAAGCAAAACTCTTGCAACTGTTTCGTTCCAAAATTATTTCCGTCTTTTTAAAAAGTTGGCTGGTATGGCAGGTACTGCAATAACCGAGGCTGAGGAGTTTTCTAAAATATATAAACTCGATACCATTGTAATTCCACCAAATAGATTGGTTGCTCGTCTTGATCATGCCGATGCTATTTATAAGAATGTGAACGGCAAATACATGGCTGCTGTTGAGAAAGTTAAGGAACTTCATAAGAAAGGTCAGCCGGTTTTGATTGGAACTGTGTCAATTGAAAAATCAGAAATACTTAGTCGTTTGTTTACCTCTCAGGGGATTCCCCATACTGTTTTGAATGCAAAATTTCACGAAAAGGAGGCGGAGATTGTGGCTCATGCGGGTCAAAAAGGAGCTGTAACGATAGCAACCAATATGGCTGGTCGTGGTACCGATATTAAATTGGGTGAAGGAGTTGCCGACTTAGGAGGATTATTTATTTTGGGTACCGAGAGACACGAATCACGTCGTATCGATAATCAGCTTCGTGGTCGTAGTGGTCGTCAAGGAGATGCTGGAGAAAGTCAGTTTTTGGTTTCACTTGACGATGAATTAATGCGTCTCTTCGGCGGTGAACGAATTCAGAAAATGATGACCTTTTTAAAGGTTCCAGAAGACATGCCGATTGAAAACGGAATGATTACTTCTTCAATAGAAAGTGCACAGAAAAAGGTTGAGGCACGTAACTTTGAAATTCGAAAACATTTGGTTGAATACGATGATGTTATGAACAAGCAGCGTGAAATTATTTATGCTCGTCGTAGAAAAATGCTTAATTCAAATGACATTAAAAATGATATTTTGGTGCTCTTTGAACAGGAGGCTGAGAGGCTTGTGTTAGCCAATACTGGGTCTGCTGATAAAGCTGAATGGAGCTATGTGAATTTGGCAGAAGTTCTGCGCGCTATGGCACGAAGTGACGAAAAAGGTTTGCCACTTGAGTCGCTTACAAATCTTGATTTGCAAGAAGACTTAATCGACTTTGTTAAACACTGGTTATGGAATCAATATGCTCTTCGAGAAAAAGAGTTGGCTGATTATGCTCAGGCTACGCAATCGGCGGCTTCTTCAAATGATGAGCAGTCAGGTGTTTCGGGTTCGCCAACAATGAGATCTATAGAGCGTGGAGTGTATCTTCGGGCTTTGGATTTTTTGTGGATGGAGCACATCGATCACATGTCTCGGCTTCGTGAAGGAGTTTCATTCCGTGGTTATGGGCAGCATGATCCTCTTATTGAGTATAAAAAAGAGGGATACGATTTGTTTATAAAATTGTTAGATGGAATTCGTTCAAATACTGTGCGAATGCTTTTGGGAATTGAAATCGAGACACAGGCCGCGGAGAACATGCTAGCGCAGGCGCCTGAACCAGACGAGGCAAAGTTGCGAACAAACGAAGCGCAAATTGAAGGCAACCTGACCGGCTCGCAAGATAAAGATTTAGAACCTAAAGGTATTCGGGCGGCAACTGATCATACAGGAGAAATTAGTACTACTATTAAGCTCGCCGGCCGCGATGGCGATGGTGAGAAAATTGGCCGCAACGATCCTTGCCACTGTGGCTCAGGTAAAAAATTCAAAAAATGCCACGGAAGCGAATGAATTACATTCTCAATTAAAAATGAGCAAGCTGCAATTTGCAAAACGTTCCAACGATGTGAATTCGTATTAATCTCTTTATGCAAAAGTGCTCTGTTTAAGTTTGCATACCGCAAATCTCACATACGTTCCCGAGCCCATCTCAACTTCAACGCCAAGGCATTTTGTACGTTTAAAAACTTCTTTCAGGTCGATGCCTTTTTTAAGTTTGAGAAAAATATATATTCCAAGCGGCTCGTTTAGTTGGTCGGGCGTTATATGCGATTGTTTGCGCTCGAATACATCTGAAAAACGGTCGCTCATTAAATAGTTAAATAAACTGGCGCGTTCATGTGCCCAAAAACGGTGTAGATGCTTGACCGCCTTCACTTCTTCTTCTGTAGGCGTCGCGAGCGTTAGCGCGAGCGCGTCTTTGTATCTGCCATTACCCGACGAAACCGTAGTATTGTAATTCTGAAGTATTGTGTATAACTCTGAATTTGGTGTAAAGAAAGCCCCGATTCGCTCACCGCACAATCCATGTGTCTTTGAAAAACTTTCGAGAACTATAACGTTTTTATAAAATTTCTCATAGTTAAATATTGGGCTCAAAAGTGCTTGAGCGGTTCGTCGACGTAGTGTTCTAACATACGCGCAATCTAAAAAAATAATGGCATCTGGATTTTCTTTGTAAATTGTTGTTATCGTTTCTTGAAGTTGTTCAGGTGTCATCGCTGTTCCTGAAGGGTTCCCAACAGGAGTTATGCACCATACATCGAGATATTTTTTTAAATCTTCATTTGGAGAAAATGCACCATAAAAAGTTTCTACATCATCTCGGCAAAGGTGTAATCGGTTTGTTGGGTCGGTACTTATTGAATAATTATCTCCAAGCTCTCCGTCGCGTGTATGAATTTTGATTACTGCAAGCCAAGTCGGAAAGCTGTTATCTGGACTCATAAACCTAACTCGTCGGTTAGATTTGAACGCCATATTAACAAAAGTCGCGGCAAAATCATCGAGTGCGCGCATGCCACCATTTACTATTGTGCACTGCGAAATTAATAGATCGCGCAGCGAGGTGTTAATTTTTGTCCCTTCTTCATTTTGAGTTGAGGTGCTTAATTCGTAAAATCCGTAAAATCGATTAAAGTAATCAATCAATGCACTTCGTGCTTCAGTACATCCTCTCGATGTTAAGTCGTAGCCGTTCCCGTATTTCATAAGTAATTGCATGTGTTCAACAGAACTTCTGGCAATCATTCCAAGAACTACATTCTCAATATCGTCAGGCAGCTCTACGTCGCCATATGACATCATATGAATATCATCATTTTTCTGGCTCATTAGTTTCATTATTTCTTTAATAACAGCGCCGCACATTGCCGTGTGCCGAATTTTCATTCCATTAAATTGTAATGCGATACTATTGTCTGCAAAAACAATATCAACAAGAGTTTCGAAAGTTTTCTGTGTTGATTTTTGGCTTTTATCAGCCGATATTTTGTGTTCAGTTAAAATCCTATTAGCATGATTTTCTACGTCAATATTTCTCTCGTTCCTTTTTCCTTTTTTCAATTTTCCTATAATTTTACTTCTGTTCTTTAAAAATAGGGGATTGAAGATTTTGAAAAGCGTTGTAAGCATAAGTGTATAAGGATTATACTATAGCCATGTTTGGCACCGCTACTGAAGAATCTTCTTTAACCAAACCACAGCCATTGCACGTTCTAATAGAAGAAGGTAACGAACTTGCAACTTTTGGTGCTGGTTGTTTTTGGGGAGTAGAAGAGTTTTTTCGAAAAGTTCAGGGAGTTAAACGAACGCAGGTCGGCTATTCAGGCGGAGAAGTTGTTGACCCGACATATGAACAAGTTTGCACCGGAAATAGTGGTCATACAGAAGCGATTCAAATGGAATTTGATCCGCGTGAGGTGAGTTTTTCGCAGCTACTCGATATATTTTGGGCAAACCATAACCCTACTACGCGCGATCAACAGGGGCCAGATATCGGTTCTCAATATCGTTCAGCAATTTTTTTTCACAACCCTTCTCAAAAAGAAACGGCTGAACTTTCGAAAGCTCGGTTGCAAGAGTCAGGTGTTTGGGGAACACGTACTATAGTAACTTCTATAGAACAGTATACAAATTTTTATCCTGCCGAGGGTTATCACCAGCGTTATTTTGAGAAACGTGGCGGTGGAACTTGTCACTTTTAGAGAAATTGAAATTATCAGCTAAATGAAAGTGTAAATCCATACATTCCCATTGCACAAGTTCCTTCAATAACTGCTCCTTTTTCTTGAGCTGGAATATTAAAAGATTTTGTTCCTGTTCGTGATAATATTTCTTGAATTCCAAGTTTTGGAATATTCAGAGATGCAGAACAATCGTATGTACCTTTCGTTTCAACTTCTAGTTTAGTTTCGACGCCTGCCTTTGCATTAACAATTCTCGGGGTGAATCCGCCTCTGGCTAAAATATGAATTACTTGTACGCCATTCTCTTGAGAAATCACACTAGATGAGTCTGTGTTTTTTGGCTCTACAGGGCCATTCCATGTTAGTACTGCGACTAGTAATGCTGTTCCTAAAAACACTGTGATGCCGATGATTATTTTCTGATTCATGAAATTAATTTATTAAAAAGTGAAGAGAGGAGATATTACGCCGAGTGCTGCGAGTCCACCGAGGAGCCCTAAAACTGCCAGACCAATTACAACGACGCCTGAGGTTTTGTAAAAATATTGTGAGTATTTTGATTGTCCAAATTTTAACGAGCCAAATGAAATAAGCCCAAGAGTAGGTAGAGTTCCGAGTGAAAATAGAAACATTATAAGTGCACCGCTTGTGAATGATCCGCTGGAGAGTGCTGCGATTTGCATCGATTGAGTAAATCCGCATGGTAAAAAAAATGTTCCAACGCCTGTAATAAACGGTGCGAAAAGTCCATTTTCTATTTTTGTAAATTTATCGAACATGCCTCGTGGAAGCGCCAACTGAAGACGTTTTCCGAACTTCCAAATTCCAAGTAAGTTAATACCAAGAATAATCATAACCACCGAAACTATGAGCCCGAGAATTGCGTGGACAGTTTGATTTATCGTAAAAGCTCCTCCAAGAGTTCCTAAAATACCACCGAGTACGGCGAATCCTATAAGCCTTCCTATGTGAAAAAATACAAACGGTTTTGCTCCAGAATTATTTTGTGATGCTTGTGCAGAAAGTGAAAGTACGAGTCCTCCGACTACCGCTAAACATGTTGAGAAAGATGCAATAATTCCAATGAGTAGGGGAGTAAATGGCGTGACTTCTCCTTCTAACCCTATCGATACGACTCCGATTTTTTGCAGAAATAAAAATAGTGCCAATAATAGAAAACCAAGTGGAACAGCGAGTGCAAGTGCCTTCATGTTTTTTTCTTCTTCAATTTTTTCGGTCGAAATATTGTATTTGTTTGGGGCTAGTAATTTGCCCAATTCTTTAGCGAGTTCGTGTGCGTTTACTTCGTGTTCAGTTTCGATATGTACGGTTTCTTTTTTTAAATCGACGCATACATTTTTAACTCCTTTGTGTTCGCTCACTATGTCTTCAATGAGAATTTTGCATGCAGAACAGTGCGTTCCTTGAACGTAGAGTGTGTGATTTTTCATAGTTTAATTAGTTTAAGCCGTAGTGAATTAGAGACAACAAGAACGCTTGAGAAAGCCATTGCAGCACCTGCGAAAGCTGGATTCAATACAATTCCGAGTGAGTAAAAAACACCGGCTGCTACTGGAATTCCAATAACGTTAAAAGCAAAAGCCCAAAATAAATTTTGCTTAATAGTGCGAAGCGTTTGTTTCGAAAGTTGAATTACTTGAGTTATTTTTTGAATATCACCATGAAGCAACGTAACATCGGCAGTCTCAATTGCTACATCGTTTCCGGTTGCCATTGCAATTCCTACATCGGCCGCAGCTAGTGCTGGAGCATCATTTACTCCATCTCCTGCAACTGCAACGCTGTTACCATTTTTTTGAAGTTCACGCACTAGTGTTTGTTTATCTTCAGGAGATTGACGTGCATGCCATGAGTCAATGCCAACTGCAGCAGAAACTGCCTGTGCCGCCGCCTCGTGGTCGCCAGTTGCTATATGAGTAGTAATGCCAAGTGCATGTAGTTTTTCAATTGATGATTGTGCCTCTTTTTTTATTGCATCGCCTACAAAAAAGTACGCAAGAATGTCTGATTTTGTGGCAAGAATAAGAGGAGTTTTTCCGTCTGCCATTTCTGATTTAAGTAATTTTTGGTCAAGTTTTTGTGCGCAATGTTTTTCAATATAGGTGTCACTTCCAATTAATACTTTTTCTCCAAGTACCTCTGCGCTTATTCCTTTCCCTTTTTCAATAACTGATTTTTCAGCCGTATGAGTTTTTACATTCTTTATTTCTGCGAATTTTAATATGGCCTTCGCAAGCGGATGTTCCGAGGTCGCTTCTATACTTGCAGCAAGAGAAATTACTTTTTCATCGCTTTGAGTACTAGTATTCACAAAAGTAATTACTTTTGGTTTTCCTTCTGTAATGGTTCCTGTTTTATCGAAAATAATATGTTTAATCTTCGAAAGTTTTTCTAGAGCTTCAGCGTTTTTCACTAAAATTCCATTGTGTGCGCCTTTACCAACCCCAACTATAATTGCCGTCGGCGTAGCAAGCCCTAATGCGCATGGGCATGCGATAACAAGCACTCCGACGAAACTTGTAATTCCAATTACAAATGCGCTGTTAAAAGGCATAAATCGACTGCCAATTAGTAGCCAGCCTAGCAATGACAGAACAGCAATTATCATTACACTTGGTACAAATATTGCAGAAATTTTATCTGCCAATTTTTGAATTGGCGCGCGGCTGCTTTGCGCCGCTTTGACTAAATCAACTATGTGAGCAAGCAAACTATCACTACCAACGCTCACAGCTTTTACCACTATGAATCCATCTTGATTTACGGTTCCAGAGGTAACTTTGTCGTTTATTGTTTTTGCTACAGGAATAGGTTCGCCCGTGATCATCGATTCATCTATAAATGTCTCTCCTTCAACAATAACGCCATCTACAGGGATTTTTCCTCCCGCCTTAATTACAATTAAATCTCCTTTTACTACGCTCTCAATTGGTACTTCAATTTCTATTCCATCTTTTCGAATTATCGCCGATTTTGCCTGAAGTGAAAGCAGCGATTTTAATGATTCGTTAGTTCGTGATCTTGCTCTAGCTTCGAGAAATTTTCCAAGTGTAATAAATCCTATAACAATTACTGTAACGTCGTAAAACATGTTTTCTACATCTAAAAAAGGTTTAAGTGTTTCTTCAAATGCTGAAACTACGAAACTGTAAAAATACGCAGTAAATGTGCCGATTCCTACAAGTGTATCCATATTTGCCTGTCCGTAGCGAAAAAAACGCACCACTCCTTTTAGGTATGGCAGCCCAACAACAAACATCATGTACGTCGCCAAAACAGGAAGCAGGTGATGAAAAAACTCTTTTGTAATTTCGTTCATCGCAGGTATGTAGTGAGCACGATTCCCAAAAATTTCCCATGCCATTACAAACGCGCTAATACCAATCATTGGTATTGAAACAAGTACCATTTTTTTTAATTTGGTAACTTCATCTTCCTTTGTATTTGTATTTTTCTCTTCTTTTAGATTTTGCATCGCTTCGGTTTTATCTTCTTTCATAAACGAATATCCGAGCTTCGTAATAGTATTATTCAGCTCATCAAACGAAACATTTTCATGCGTAATTATTGCCGACTCGTTTGCATATGAAACCATGACCTCTTTCACGCCAGTAATTTTTTTCACTTTCCTTTCTATAATTCCTGCACATGAAGCGCAGTGCATTCCTATAACTTTTAGATTCTCGGTAATTTGAGGTGTGTTCATTTAGTTAGAGAGGTTATAGATTTTTATGAGTTCTTTTATAGCTTGGTCTTTATTCTCCATTAATTTCTTCTGTGCGCATGTGTCTAAGTGTCCGGCAAGTAGTTCGCGTTTTACGCTTTTCATAAATCCACAAACGCTGTCTGCTTGCTGAATAACGTCTGGGCAATATTCGTCGAGTTCTATCATGCTGATTACTTTCTCAAGGGTTCCGCGGGCTTGCTTGGCCAATTTTAGAGCGGCTGTTTTTTTAGGAGGGATTGGAGTCATATGTGAGTACAGTTAAGTTTACCTAGTACCTATATACTAGGTTATCGAGAGTCGATTTGCAAGACGAAAATGAGTAGCCCACGGGTTCGCGCTGGCGGTCTGTGTTTTCCGATATGTATCAGCTAATTTTTATCCAGTAGAGGAGTTTTTTTTCGTGCCCATCACTTTGCTCTGAAGCCTTTTCAAAAATTCCGCCGTTCTTTTCAATGATTTTTTTAGAACCAATATTTGTCTCGTCGCAAGTTATGAGTGCAAAATCGATGCCAAGTTTTTTTGCCTCAATAAGTGCAAGTTTTAAAATTTTTGTACCGTATCCTTGTTTGCGTTTTGATGGTCGAATTGTGTATCCGATATGCCCACCAATATTTCGCAAATGGTCATTTAATGTGTGTCTGATATGAGTGTCACCGATAAATTCGTCGTTATCTATAAGCCAAAAAGTTGAATACGAAACCCAGTCATTTGGTAAATTTTCACCGCGTGAATGTGCCAATAATGTATCGACATATTCTTTCATCGTTTTTGGCCGTGGAACGTCATTTGAATAACGATCATCTTTCGTTGCATCTAGTTCTTTCTGAGCCTCAAAAAATGATTTTAAAAATTGTTGTGATTCAATTAGTTCGTGTGTTGGAAACAGTAATTGCATATTAAGTACGATCTACTCTTTCACCATAACATAGTACTTCAAATATTTTCCCTCAATAAATTGAACATTGAAAGGATGGTCAATCGGTTGATGACGAATTTCTACTGCTTTAAGTGTGCAGTGTGCTCGTGCTGCCGCCATTGAAAGGGTTTGCTGAAGCATTTCATCGCTTACATGGGCCGAGCAGGAACTCGATACAAGTATTCCTCCTTTAGGCAGTAAATGTAGTGCGCGTTCATTTATGTACAAATAACCAGCGAGGCCCTTTTTTAGGCTTGCCTTGTTTTTGACAAAGGCTGGTGGGTCAAGAATTATTACGTCGAATTTCTCTCCTTTTTTCTCACATTGATCAATATAATTAAAAACATCCATGTCGATAAACTGATGTTTATTCGTCGGTAACTTGTTAATCTCGAAGTTGCGTTTTGCTGTTTCTAGTGCGGCAGCCGCGACGTCGACGCTGATCGTTTCTGTGGCTCCGGCTAAAGCCGCATAAACTGAAAATCCGCCTGTGTACGAGAAGCAGTTTAGTACTCGTTTGCCAGTACAGTATGACTGAAGTGCTTTTCGATTATCGCGTTGATCTAAGAAAAATCCTGTTTTTTGGCCATCAACAACATTTACCAAAAATTTTACATTGTGCTCCAATATTTCAACTTCGCCTGTAAGTCTTTCTCCCCAAACGTGGCCTTTCGGTTCATCTGGTAAATTTTCGTGCTTTCTTACTCCAACATCGCTTCGTTCGTAAATTGTTTTTGGGTTGTATACTTCTTTCATCGCTTCAACTATTGTTTTTCGCAATAGTTCCATTCCCATTGTATGAATCTGAATTACGAATACGTCGTTGTATTTATCTATTATTAATCCCGGAATCCCGTCGCTTTCGCCAAACACACAACGAAACGCATTTGTAGATCTGGTATTAATAAATCTTTTTCGTAGCTCAAATAACTCTCTGAATTTTTTTTCAAAGAAGCGTTGGTCAATAGCTTCGTTTTGATCGCGAGTTAATGCGCGAAAAGCTATTTGTGAGTGTCCGTTAAAATATCCGCGAGCAATAAACTTGTTGCCGTCAGGAACATGAATATCAAATATTGCGCCGTACTGTTCAATAGGTACATCAGTGTGTATCGCGCCAGCAAAAATCCATGGGTGTCCTTTCGAAACAGCGTGTTCTTTTCCACGTTTAATATGCAGTTGAGGGTAGGAAGGTGTTGTCATACCCGCGGATTATAGCACATTATATTTCGAAGTGCGCAGGCATGTATTCGCTTGCTGTTTCCTCGCTAATTAATCCTTGAGAAAGCAGATCTTTTAGTGATCTCTCCATCGTTTGCATGCCTTCTTGAATTCCGGTTTCGAGAACAGATTGGACCTGAAATGTTTTTGATTTTCTAATAAGATTTGCGACAGCATGATTATTAAAGAGGATCTCATGCGCACCAACTCGGCCTTTTCCATCACGACGTTTTAACAAATTTTGCCATACAACTGCTCGTAGACTTTCTGAAAATTGAGTGCGGATTTGATTTTGTTGGTCTGGAGGAAAAGCGTCAATAACACGGTCAATTGCTTTCGCCGCACCGCTGGTATGTAATGTTGCAAGCACAAGGTGGCCAGTTTCTGCTGCGGTTAGCGCAAGAGAAATTGTTTCAAGATCGCGCATTTCACCAATAAGCAATACATCTGGATCTTCACGTAAACATGCTCTAAGTGCGTTTGTGAATGAGCGTGTATGTGAGTTTATTTCGCGTTGATCTATAATGCTCATTTTGTTTTCGTGAACAAACTCAATAGGATCTTCAATCGTAATAATGTGAGATCTGCGAGAAGTATTAATGTGATGAACTATCGACGATAGTGTTGTTGATTTTCCTGAACCTGTCGGCCCTGTAATTAGAACAATTCCATTTCTTAACTCAGGGAGTTTTTTCAACTGAGCAGGCAAACCCAACTCGTCCATGGTTGTTATTTTAGATGGAATAATACGAAATACAGCAGCGATTCCTTTTCGTTGCACAAAAACGTTTACACGCATGCGTGCAACACCCGAAAGTTCAATTGCATAATCGAGATCAAGATTTTTTTTGAAAGTCTCTTTTTGCAGATCGTTCATTGTCTCGTATATGTACTCTTCTGCAAGTACTTCAGAAAGTGGCTCGTGTTCGCTAACCTCTACAAGATCTCCATGAATACGAATTACAGGTTTTGAACCAGTAGTAATGTAAACATCAGATGCTTTGTATTCTACTGCCGTTCGAAATATTTTATCGAGTTTCATTTTTGTTTTATTTGATTCCTACTATTATATCATTTTTTTGCCTATTAGTCAGCCGTTTTTTGAACTCTGCGTGATGACATTCTAGGAATGCAATAACCTATGTACAAAACGAAAAAGAATAAGAACAATACAGCGCCGATGCTTGAGTGAAAGCTATTAATGGCAAAATTTTTGTCGTACAGTGCACCGACTAACAGGATTGCCAACACGCGAATGCTATTGGTTATATACACAAGTACAAATCCTCCTAAATAAAAGAAAATCGATTTTGTTACGTTTATTACTGCGCCATTTTTTCTCAAAAGAATAACTGCGAGAGCAAAGAGTGCTGTAAATGCTGTCAATGACTGTAATCCGGCGCATGAAGCGCCGATAGTAACTGCAAAGTCTTTTATCGATAGGGTAAAATGTTCCGGATTCATCGTGTATGGTAAATGTGTAAGTGGAACAAGAACTTTAAGAGCAATAAATGTTACTGCAGATGAATATTCCCAATAATATTCGGTTACTATTTGTGCCGCAGCAAGAGGAATAATTACTCCCGTCATCAACAAAAATTCGTACTTGAATTTGTTCAAAAACGGTCGGCCCATGTACATAAATAACAGAATAAGTTCACGCAAAAATCCTATAATCACCTCGCCAATTTGCATTGCACGCGGGCTTATTCCGTTCAACCATTTAACTGAACAGAGTTCAAAAAATAGCGCCGCTACTGCGTACATAACCATAACAAATCCGCTTTCACTGTTATATTTTTCATTTTTAATTCTACCCCAACATGTATACCAAAATAGTGGAACGAAACCTAAAAGCGCGAAACGTGAAAATCCATCTGCATAGAAAACTTTGTATCCCCACATTTTATAAGTTATGAATTGTCGCAGTACATTAAATAATACTGACACCGCAACAAATATTAGTGATCGAATAAGAACCTGATTTCTTTCAAGTATCTGATCGCTAAATGATTTCTTCGCTGGCTGTTGATTTTGTTTGTGGCTCTTCTTCGACATATGTAGGTAGTGAGCAAATTAAATTTTCTACCGCTGATCGTTCAGTAAGGGCCATCAACTCTTTTCGTTTATCTGAAGCGTTTTTAAACCCTTTAATATACCAGCCGTAGTGTTTTCGCATTTCGAGTATACCCCACTTTTCATCTTTGAAAGAACATGAAAGCTCAATATGCCGGAGCAATATTTTAATTTTATCTTGAAGAGTTGGTGGAGTGAATTCGGCCTTGTTGAAGGCCGCCAAAATGTCTAAAAAAACCCAGGGATTTCCGAAACTTCCGCGACCAACCATTACTCCGTCTAGGTTCCCGATTTTTTCGCAAGCATCTGCACCGCTTTTTATGTCGCCGTTTCCGATTATCAATGCTCTATTACCGATGTGTTTTTTTACAGCATACATAGGATTCCAATCTGCAACTCCCAAATACATTTGCTTGCTGGTTCGACCATGAATGGTCAAGAGCTCAGCGCCGGCATCGACCATCGAAGACGTGAAGTTCAGTAAATATTCTTCGTCGTATTTCGCGGTTCCAATCCTCATTTTTACAGAAACCGGAATAGCCGGCTTATTTGCTCTAGCGGCAGCGTGCGCGATTCCTTCTTTTGTAGCTTTCACCAGCTCAATAGAAAGGGGGCAATTTTTCAGCAGTGCTGAGCCGTGATCGCTCGATACAATTTTTCGCGCAGGACAACCCATATTTAAGTCTATTGCATCAACTCCTAATTCAAAAAGAACCTCTGCTGCTTTATAAAAACTTTCAGGTTTTTTGCCAAATAATTGTGCAACAATTGGGCGTTCAGTTTCAGGATTATAAAAAATCTGGCGCATCGTAGCATCGTTGCCATGCAAAATTCCTTCTACATTCGTGAACTCAGTAAAACAAACAACTTGCGGGCAAATTTCTTTAACAAGTTGCCTATATGTAGTGTCGGTGTAGCCTGCCATTGGAGCAAGCGCGATGATTGGGCGCGACAAAGAAGTCCAGCTGAGCATAATGAGAGAATATCAAATACCTGAATTCAAATAAATTCCAAGTGCTCTTAGTGCTTAAAACTTTGGAAGAACATTGTCAATTGCTCCCCATTCGCACTCTTCAACAGCAGGAACAATCAAAGTAACATTGTCGCCAACTTCTGCGCGGTAGTAAGTTACAGATGCAAGAAGAACTTTGAACGCTTTTCCGTCGGCCAAAATTTTGTACTGTCCGTTTTCGTGAATAAGAGGACCAACAACGCGACGTCGTTCAGTCGGACCGATCTGTTTGTAAATGAATGTTCCATCTTCTCCAATTGTAAGTTTCAAAACATCTCCAGCGATTAGTTTCGATTTACTTGCGTAGTTTGAAGGTACAGGATAGGTTTTTCCGTCGTTTCCGATCATATGTTGCCCGTCAAAAACTCCTTCAATAACTTGTCCTCCTTCAGATGAAGAAGCCAAACTTGCAGCGGCTTTAGTATATGAAGCTTTAATTTCTGCCGACCCGCCAGTAAGTTCTGACAAAATCTGCTTCGCTGATCGCATGTTAGATTCTGCAGCTTCGAGCATCTCTTTTAATAAAGCTAATTTGTTTCCGAGTGACATAGATTTGTTTGCTAATTAGTATTGATATTACTTGAAAAGTATATCAGGAAAATGGAGTTTACACAAATTTTGCCTACATGTCACTATGAATTGATTTTGTAAGATTCTTATCTTTTTTAAATATATGGGTAAACATGGCTCGGCGAGCCACGCCAACGTTCTTAAATATACGAAAAGTAAGTACCACCGTAGCAGCTAAATATAGGTCTAAACCCAATAAATCGCCTAAGAGAGTAATGCCCAGTGCTATTGCCACATTAAAGAGTAATCCTGTAGTAAAGATTATCGCGTCGTATTCGTTTTGAGTAAGTTGCGCTCTAATTGCTCCAACCACCGCGTCGAAAATGCTTAAAATAACTACTGCGGTGTAGCGAGTATATTCAACAGGAATGGTAAGCGGTGCAAACCATCCTATTAGTAGTCCGCCTAAAATCCCCAATAAAATATAAAGCATATAACTAAATCAATATTCGTCTATTTCTTTCTTTTAAATATCACTTTTTCGTTATCTGCGCCAGCAATTCTGAGGTCTATGTATTCAAGAGGTACATTATAAATGTCGAGTTTTGGAAGAGCGCGTTTTAATTTGAGAATCTGGGCTTCTACATCTTGAGTAAGGTCGATCCATACAATAAAATTTTTATCGGTTTTTAAATGAAGCTCACGTTCAACTTTTTTCCATTCGCCTGAAATAATTTTCATGCCAAAAATTTCTGGAAATTTTGTTAGAGCAGTCACAATTGGTTCAAGTTTGTCTTTGGGAATTATTGTTCCCTCAATTATAGGAAGAGGCTTGTCGCTTTGCAAAACTAGTGTTGGAATTCCTGAAAAATCTTTGTTTTGCGCGATAATAAATCCTATTTGATTAAGTACTATTTTTTGCTCGCCAGCATCTGATTTTACATGAAAGTTCAACACAGAAGGGTACTCGCTTATGGCCAAAATAATTTTGTCGGGAAAAGATTTTTTTACTTTTGCAACCAAGACCTCATTAGGAAAAGAGGATTGAATGTCGGTTGCTATCTTTTCACCATTTATAAAGAATAGATTTCGTCCTTTCATATCATCGATAAATGGCTGCAATCGATCTTGAGAGAGAGAATCTCCGGTTTTTTCAATTTGAATTTTGGTAACGTCTACAAAACTTGAAAAGAACAATACATAAATGCAGGCTAACGAAAGGCCTATAATACCAATAACAAGTCCTGCACGTCGAAAGCGAGTAATGAAAGATGATAAATTTTTGCTACGTATCGAAAATGCTCTCGGGCGATCGACGAAAACCTTTTGCCCAGCTGTTTTTTTGCGTTGAGCAATTTGCATATGCAAATATTTGCGACGCATGCTTGTCGACTTATTTGTTTCTGACTCAATATTTTTTTTCTTTTTGAACATTAACTCCTTTTTACTCTAAACAATCCTGGAATAAAAGGTTCTTTAAATCGGCTGACAATTAACCCTGCATCGATGAAGACTGCAATGATTTTTGCCATGTTTCACGACGAACCCTAGCCTTTGCTTTGTTAGCACGCTTGCGGAGCTTGCTCTTTGGGCGTGTAAGGTTCATGGTCGTAAGACCGTGCTGCGTATTAGTGTGCTTGTTTGACATACCGCGGGGTAGTTTATGCAGGGGTAGGTGATAAGTCAATGAAAAAAGACTGAGAAGAGTTTGTCATAGTGTTTTTTGTTTATTTTATGCGGATTCAGAGACAATCGAAATTATGTCAGATATGGCATTCATTTTTTCTGGAGGCCAAGAAAGGTGATTCTTGTATGTTTGCGGAAGAGCCGTGAGGATTCCAGTTCCAAACCCTTCAAAAGCAGCTGGGAGCTGTATAATTATTCCGCCTTGTGAACACATATTTTTTATCTGCGCACGAGTAATGTCGTTGTTACCATATTCAATTCTAGGGTATCTCCCCGGAAGAACATGCGACGCATTCGGAACAATTGCGTCTACGGCAAGTGATTGAACCATTACAAGTCGATCTCGGTAATTTTGTACTTCGTTGTTTGCTATATGCGCGCGTTGTTCGCGTTCGTCATAGTGCTTTCCGCAGAACCTGAGCGGTGAAAATAATGGCGGCAGTTCCAAATTTACGCTTGGGTTTAGAGGCCCTTCAATTAAAATAACTTTTGCGATTTTTTCAAATTTAAGCCGGATTGCTGCAAGTAATCCTATAAAGGCACCGAATGATCTGCCTATCAAAATAATTTTAGCGTTTTCGTCAGCTTCTGTGATTTCTTCAATCGCTTTTTTTACTTGCTCAAAACA
>JAHFJU010000093.1:1737-4882 GCA_023245725.1 Candidatus Peregrinibacteria bacterium | reverse complement strand
ATCGCGGTATAAAAAAAGAACCCGTCGCGGGTTCTTTTTTTAGATCTGAGATGTTAGACAATTTCAACAAGCTCAATATCGAACACTAAATCTTTACCCGCTAGGCGGTGATTTGCGTTCACGGTCACATTATCACCTTCGATATCAGTAATTTCTGCAGTGAGTGTTTTGCCATCTGGAAGTGCGATCTGGAACATAACACCAACTTCTGGAGTAATGTTTTCAGGGAACTGTGCGCTTGGCACAACGGCGATCATTTCTTCGCGCATTTCACCATATGCTTCCTCTGGTGGAATGGTGATAGTTACGCTTTCTCCAGGCTCAAGATTGAGTACTGCTTTTTCGAAACCAGGAATTACAAGACCTCCGCCGATTTCAAATGCAAGAGGTTCGCGGCCGCGAGAACTGTCGAATTCAGTTCCATCGAGAAAACGGCCTGTGTAATGAATTTTAACGGTTTTGCCTTGTTGTGGTTTTGCCATATGAGAAAGATTCTATCAAGCGCAAAATAAAAAATCAACCCTAGTGATTGTGCGCCTTTTCCGTGATCACACAACCGTTTAAACAGGTCGTTTTTCCTGCTGCAACACAGTCTGTGCACGAAAAAATCTGCTTGTGACATTTTGGATCCGTGCAGTTAATGTAGTTGTCGGATTTCACACAGCAAAACTGGCAGTTCGCGATAATTTCGTGGTCAGGTGAGTCGGTTTCAAAACCCATCGCGATGCGATTATCGAACACGTAGAGCTTGCCTTTGAAATCTTTGTTTGGATATTTTTCCATGTAGGTGACGATTCCACCCGAGAGCTGCGAGACATTCTTAAAACCTTTGTGGAGCAGGTACGCCGACATTTTTTCGCAGCGAACACCGCCGGTGCAAACGGTCACAACTTTTTCGTTTTTGAGATGCGTGATTTCTTCGACTGATTTTGCAAGGTCGCGTGAATTTTCGAGCGATGGCAAAATTGAATTTTCAAAACGGCCGATATTAAATTCATAATCATTGCGCATGTCGATGATGTGAATTTTTTCGTCACCATGAATGAGGTTGTGCATCTGCTCAGCAGAAATGTACGTACCTGTTTTGAGCGTGGGGTCAATTTCAGCAGGGAAATGGGTTCCAACAATCTCATCACGCACCTTGATACGGAGTTTTGGAAATGCCGAACCGTGGGTCAGCAAAAAGTTCGCGAACATATTCTTCGGTCGCCGCCGTTTCGCCCTCGAGCGTTCCATTAATTCCTTCGTGCGCAATTAAGATTCGACCCTTGAGGCCGAGTCGTTCGCACAGCGCGCGTTGGGCCGCCATAAGGGCTGCAGGATCGTCGATGCGGACGTATTTATAGTAGAGGAGGATTTGAAAATCGGTTTGCATACAAATCAAAATATCACAGATTTCGATCGGTGTCGTTATTATTTCAAAATCTCCTTGTACAACTCGTTCATGCCAAAGCGCGCTTCTGATGAGTAGGGAATGAGTGGGTGATCACCAATAAGCCCTGCGATTTTTTTGATTTGTTCGTCGTACTGCGAGTTTTTGATTTTATCGATTTTATTTGCAACAATGATGATATTTTTTTCGTGTTGCATGAGCGCATGAAGCATCTCGAGATCACTTTCGGTTGGTCCGAGTGATGCGTCGATAATCAAAACAACTTTCTTCTGTTCGTAGCCTGATTCGAAGAAATACCAATTAAGAAGGGCTTCGAGCTGCGCGCGCGCATCGTGCGAAAGTTTTGCGTAACCGTAGCCCGGAAGGTCGACGAGATAAAAAGCTTTGTTAATCAAGAAAAGATTGATCTGCTGGGTGCGACCGGGGAATGAGCTTGTTTTTGCAAGGCCTGCCTGATTCGTGAGCGAGTTAATAATGCTCGATTTTCCCGCGTTTGAGCGGCCAATAAAGGCAATTTGTGGAAAATTTTTATCAGCGAGAAGTTTATCAGGGCCGACGATACTTGTTACAAATTTTGCGGTTCGGATGCTCATATCAGTAGTAGTGGCTTGTAGTGTAGCGCAAATGGGGGATTTGGTACAGCTTATCCAAACTCAGAACTTTTGCTATAATTAGTCCTTGCCTAACTTTAACTATATGAATACACGAATCATAGTCCCGACTTTCGGAGTCATACTTATTGCTGGTGTCGGCGCTTTGGTGACGATGACTAAGAAACCTACAATATATCCGCAAGTACCTGCTGCAGTTGCGACGTCGACCGCGCCAACGACTGCAAAAAGTGACAATAAACAAAATCCGGCTCCGACACCTGTTTCAACTGGTGCAGGATTTTCGATGGTGGAAATCGCAAAGCATAACTCAAACTCGAGTTGCTGGTCAGTGGTGAGTGGATCCGTTTACGATCTCACAAGCTGGATCCCAAATCATCCGGGTGGAGAAGGCGCAATTCTTGGAATGTGCGGCAAAGACGGAACAGATCTATATAGTGGTCAGCATGGCGGTAGCAGAGGGCCAGCGCGAATTCTGAGCGGATTTAAATTAGGAGAACTTTCAAAATAATATGATTCTATCGAATCAAAAATTAGGTCAGCATGTTCTGCGGCTTGGACTCGCGGCAGTTTTTTTGTGGTTTGGTTTTTCTCAACTGATGGATAGTTTGCAATGGGTCTCTATAGTTCCGACCTGGGCAGTTGCGCTTGTACATTTACCGCCAGCGATGATTGTCATGGCAAACGGACTTCTCGAGGTTATCTTGGGCAGTCTCATAGCGCTCGGATTTTTTGTTGGGCCTGCCGCAGCAATTCTTGCGCTCCATTTGTTCGTGATTGCACTTGACATTGGCTTTTCGGCAACCGGTATTCGCGATTTCGGTCTTGTATTTGCTACCGCTGCTTTGTCAATTATGTCGTTTGAAAAGTCAGTTGAAAAAATTGACTAATTGCACATTGATTGAATTAAAAGCGGAGGGGAGGAGATTCGAACTCCTGGTCCCTTGCGAGACGCCGCCTTTCCAAGGCGGTGCACTAGACCACTATGCGACCCCTCCGCTCTTAATTCATCATACAAGCTCCTCCGTATAGTCCGCCCAATAGTAACAGACAGTTCGTTACGGTGCAATTCCGTTTGTTTGGAGTACTTTGTATTGTTGTGGACGACACTGTTTAATATATGCCAGTAATTTTCCAGGAG
>JAHFJU010000093.1:0-1727 GCA_023245725.1 Candidatus Peregrinibacteria bacterium | reverse complement strand
ACGCGATTCAGCAAAATCGTAAATCATTTTTTGCGCTTCTAGAATCTCATCTTCACGATTCACCATAATTTCGATTTCGACTAAATCATAAACAAAAGAATTTTCTCGAGCTAGGTCAGTCGGTATAGAGATTGTGTGATCGACATCTATTAATATTTTACCGTCTGAATACGATCTACGTTCTGTAGAGAGGTGTGCAAAAGGAAGAAAGCCTGCCGCTTCTAAATCATGAGTAAGTCCGGCGTCAGTTCGGGCAATACCTAGAGCTGCATAAATCTCATCATCGGTTTCAAGTTCATCAAAGACGTCTGTTGGGAATCCTGAGTGCTTTTGTTCCTTCGCAATTTTTAATTCAAATTTGCCATTACGTTCTCGGAGCCACCATTCGCGAGCCGTGAGGACATGTTCAGAAGTATCAAAATATCGATCGCTATTTGTTTTTGTTTTTTCTAGAACAAATCCAGCAAGCAGACGTTCGAGACCTTCTGCGGGAGGTAAAAATTTTCGCTCAACTTCGATCATAGTGTATCCGTCACCGATTCCTTTTCTAGGCAATCCAATAAGTATGTTTTTTCAAGTGTTGACATTTTAGCCCATCGCGCCGCTAATTGCACGCAAATATCCGGTTTGTCTGCAAGGCCTAACAGGATTTTATCAAACATGTGTTCAATATTTTCGATTGTTTCGTGCAAAGAATATCCAGAATCGCGCAAGTGGTCAATAAGTGCAAATGCAAAAAGCGGGTCGGTGTTTTCAATCGGAGATTCAACAATCGAAAATGTTCCGTCTACACAAATATCTTTTTTAATTTTTAGCCCCGCACGAACGCTATTCGCGATAAATAATTTACACGCATCATCTCCGTCAAAATAATATATGTTATTTTGAAAAACCAAATTGCCAAGAAGCTCATCTTTTTTAAAGATTTTAAATTTCATATTTCTCGATGGGTACTAAATGAACTAACACGTTGCCACTTCGATTTATCAATATCAAAATCAGGACTTTTCTTCGAAATTAAATTATGAATAATAGTAAAATCTTTATAATTTAATGTTGAAGGATCGTTAAAATAAGCTGCGGCAATTTCCGCAAAATATTCTTCGCATTTGTGCGAAAGCGTTGTTTTTTTGTCATTCGTACCAATAGATTCTACATAACCAGAACGGAATCTGTCCTCTGAATTTACGCGAACATAAACTTTTGCAAGGAGATTTATACGTTCAGTTGGTGTAAGCTCACTATCGCGTAGCCAGTCGTTTCCGTGAGCAATTTCGTGTGCAACAGTTAGGTCAAACTGTCTTAAATTTTTCTCTTTAATAATTGAACCATACAGGGTAATGGAATTGTCATTTGACGAAAATCTACCAATAACTCTACCACTTGTACTATAACTTGATACTGGTCCGAAGTTTTCTTGCTTTATAGTAATGCGCGCAACTTTATTATGTGTCCACGACGAAGGAAATCCTTTTATGTATGCAGCAGCTTCCTCTGCATTCATAAAATTATGAGATCCGGTAACGGTTAAATCATTCGAAAGATCGACATGTTTTTCTACGGATTCATGATTCTGTGCTTTGTTTAATATGACTTTGATATAGGGCTCCCCGAAGGCTTCTGTTAGAATTTCTATTTTTTCGTCCTCACCCCCTCGAAGTAAAATTTCATCTTCACCTGATGGTGGTGGATCTTCGGAGCTTATGAATTTGTGAATCTGTGGCTTT
>JAHFJU010000092.1 GCA_023245725.1 Candidatus Peregrinibacteria bacterium | reverse complement strand
TATGTTTTCTATGCTGTTTTTCAACTAACTACAAACGATATTACATCGTTTCTCATTGAATCAATAAAGGTACCGACCCCCATCAAAATAATAATTGTTGCGAAAATCATTGCGCATATAGCGCTGATTTTTACCCACCTACCAAAGTGAGCTGAACCATTTTGCCAACTATATGAGATTCCTAATTTGTACTTTGGATATTCATTACAAAAAAGAAGGAGTCCAATACTCACGAATAATGGCGCGAGCGATATGTGAAAGAAAAATTTAGATTTATCAAAAAATATAAAGAACAAAACAGCTAATACCAATGATGAATATTTAAAATATTTTCTTAACTTATCAGCTACCGCAGATTCCTCATAATCAGCGTCGGTTAATTTTGACTTATACTGCTCAAAGGCATCGGATCCGTGAAAGGCCTGATGCTCCAATTCTTTTAATGGCACGCTTTTTTCTGCGTTCAAAATAGCATTTTTAACAGAAGAAATGTTCGAAATTATTTTTGAATCTTCAGTGTATGGAGTAAGAGACGTTAATATAAATCCATCGTATATTGGATTATATGAATTCAGTTTTCCTTGTGTTAATCGATACGCCAAAAATATAACGAGAGAATTAATAAAAACATTAATTAAAGTCGCATAAACGTATACATTAGTCGGCCTTGGATCGCTAAGTAATGCCCATTCAATAAACCCTGTGATACATATAAAAATTCCTGCGTACGACAGCTTCATTTTTAGAAATACACGTGAAAAAACCCATGTTTCATATTGCGAAATAGAAATGCCAGCATCTTTCAACGCTGCCGCTCCTTTAGCCGAAATGAGTAATTCAAACTCATTATTATGTTTTTCAATTTTATTCACCTGCGCATTATACACTTACTTTAGAAACTTAATGGGAACAAATTGCTACAGCAAATCCCAAATCAAATTCCACATTGAGTCGTGCATTTTATATATGTGTTCATTTTCGATTATAACTCCAACAAAGTCATTCTTTACGTAGGTAATGTACGAGACGCGGTTATCGTAGATGTTCATTTCGAGAGCGAATGGGTACAGTTCGCGGTTAATCCACTTGTAATCTACATATGATTTTGGCGAATATACACCAAGTTTATGAACCTCGCGGGCAAATGGAGTATCAAGTAGTAAACCGCGCTTTGTTATTGTAGTAAGCTCACGAGCGGCAACATATTCATCGTTAATATCTTTCACGTGCTCAAACATGGCATCGATATTCGCATAACCCTTGAGTGAGGTTTTTGATGTGAGCGTGTCGAACAAAACGGCGCGCACTCCCTCGCGTCCCTGAAAAAATTTAACCCCCGGAATAACTTTTGTTGAGTGCATTAAGCCAAGCAACTGCGGAGCGACTTTTTTAAGCTCCTCTATTGTCTGGTCATAACGGGCAACCGTCGAGCGCTTTTTTACTTCAACCAACTGCGAAAGAGAATCAGGATGTACTGCTGCATAGATACGCGTATTTTTTGAAAGAGCTATGGTTGTAAGCTGCAAATTTTCAAGTTGAGTGAGAAGATGCTGGGTTGTCGTGCGTGGAATCCTTAGCTGGCGCGCAATCACACTAGCCGGCTGCGGTCCCATTTTAAGAAGCATCAAATATGTAGCGATTTCTTTGTCATCTAGGCCGAGTTTTTTCAAAACTGAATTGAGCATATATAGTTGTAATTTTAGTGGCGTTTCGTAAGCGCATGCACCTTTTGCCCAAACTTTGTGGGCAGATTTAGTATAGCATTTAACAGATTAAATGTCGAACACTAGTAGCACTAGCATTGCCAAGTTGCCCTAAATATTATACATTAGCCCCTCACTTTTTAACACATCAATACATGAATAGCATTGAACGTTACACCACCCAAGATCCAGTAACAACCAACAACGGCACAATCTGGCCCCCACGCGAAATAAAGACAGTCAGGGGCGATCTTGCACTTGCTTCAGTGAACTTTGGACACGAAAGCAGTAGTCGCGATGCAATGATAGTTGCACATAGCGCCAAAAGCGTTGTTGTCTGTGGAACAAATCCAATAACAGAAGAATCAAACCGAGTTAGAAGTAGCGTCATAATTCTTACAACTCAAAAACAAGATGATCCAGACGGGGAATACCTTATGCATCTTGAAAATAGTGCCGCAAATGTTATTAGCAATAGTACCGGACTTAGAGACATCGATAAAAGACAAGGAGAACGGGCACACAAATATCAAACTAGTGGCCGTAAAGGCACGGGCAGCATGGTTATCTTAGAAAATAATAGAGACAATTGCGACGGCGATTTTGCAGAACAGCTTAATCATACTGCATTAATTATTCAGTCTGCTAAAACACTGAGAACAATATCACTTGATTTTAATTATCACGGTTTCTACCCAAATGGATTAGGGAATATCGAACCTACCACTCCTAAATTAAATCAAGGAGATGTGCATCGAGTAGTACTTATGAGCAGCGGCATGCAAACGGCATTACATTTACAAGAAGACATGCATTATTTGCACTTGTATAGAGAAAATGATCTCTCAGAAGATATGACAGAAGCACTTGATACATTACGAGACCAACCGCCCTCACACTTAGCAAGATGGCTAGTGAATAGAGCACAGAGTGCACTTATCGTTGGACCTAAGATAAGAAGCCGAAGAAACTTACCATACACAAATCCCAAACCCAGCTTGAGCGTTGCAGTGTGGGATACCAATACAATCGTATGATCAATCGCAAACTTACTATTCAGAGTGGACTTGATGCGGTGGGAGAACCCATTACCGCTTTTCAAGTAGAAATAGATGCAACACATCCTATAACACTGGCACGAAAGAAGCTCACCGATACAATAATAAAGACACTCGAAGATGATGACTTAGCCGAAGTAGTTAACTTAAACATCGGTATTATATTGACCAGTTTTATTGATAAGAATGGAAAGGAGAAATTCTATGCACACAACGAACATCCTTTAGCTAAATCTGTAGATTTAGGAGATGCGTTTCGAACTTACTTTTATGACATATTGATAAAAAATGTATATGACTTACTGAACGATGATGGATCATTCAAAGTTTTCTTTTCTATAGAAGACTCTATTACGGAGGCTCTGATTAATGCAATCGAACACGGGACTGACTATTGTACAAAAGGTGAGGTGTCAGTTCAGTGCATACGCGGAAAAGCAAAGGCACTGATTAGTATTTCGCAAACAACATCGGGACCGCCCACTGAAGTGCTTGATGATTTTATAAACAATCCTCGCAACTATGATGCTGGCAAGGGATATAGAAGAGGTTGCGGTATAGCTGGACTCGCAACTGATAAAAATGTGCAGTTTAACTATTGCAGTAGCGATACAGATGGATTTACAGTATTGCTACTTACCGATGTTTCAGACTATTATGAGATTAATTAGGCTGAACTTTGCAATTCAAATATAATTCTCTCAATTCACTTAACAAAAACGACATGCCCCACAATCCACAATCCACAATCCACTACATAATAACCGGCGGCACGATTGACTCATACTACGATGGTAGCAAAGATACAGCGGTAACAAATGAACACTCAGTTATTCCTCAGTTTATTAAAAGTCTAAAACTCTACTCAGAGGCCGAGTTTACCACAGTGTGCATGAAAGACAGCAGACAACTCTGCATGGAAGATTTAAATCAAATACTAAAAACTGTTGAAGAAAGCTCGCATACAAAAATCCTAATAACTCATGGCACTTACACCATGCCCGACACAGGAAGATTTTTAAAGGCAAACCTAAAACGCAAAGATCAAGTTATAGTTTTAACTGGCTCGGCAATTCCGCTTAATGGATTTTCGCCATCTGACGGACCATTTAGTTTAGGCTATTCTATTGCACAACTTGAACACCTTGAGCATGGTGTTTATGTCGCTATGAATGGCCGCGTTTTTTCTCCAGAAGAAATCGCAAAAAATATGCAAGAAGCACGTTTTTATTCCATCTTTCAGGAACGAGAATAACTACTCGTCTTTCAAAAATCCACCAGTCTGCAGCTATACTATAAACTCCAAATAATTATCCCTATTAATTAGCTGAAATTCTGAGTCGGGGTAAGCCTCTTTCCAATCTTTTGGCACCTTCGCTTTATCGCTGGTGAACTTAAACTCATAGGCAAAAAGATTTCCTTCACGCTCTTCAATCAGGTCAATTTCTTTTTGATCCCATGTACGCCAGAAATATTGATTTGCAGGAATATGACTATAGTTGCGTTTTTTTAATCGCTCAATAAAGAGAAAATTCTCCCACAGTGCACCAACATCATTGCGCAAATTAAGATCGTTGAAGTTTGCAATTACCGCATTCCTCAAACCGGTATCGTAAAAATAATACTTACTTTTTTTAGTAATTTCATTACGTAAGTTGCGGCTGAATCCTCTCAAGTTATAGAGCACAAATGCCTTTTCAAAAAGATCAATATAGCGAGCAACGGTTTTTGCATCGATACCAAGTTGCCTTGCCAGTTCATGCATCGAAACCTCACTACCAATTTGTAACGCAAGAAGTCTAAGTAGATCTAAAAGCAGCTTAGAGCTCTTCACCTGCTCAAGCTCCAAAATATCTTTGAGCAAATATGAGTGAACAAGCTCTTCAAGCAATGCAATTTTTTTATCGCGGGTCTGCGAAGTTATAACTTCGGGGTATCCTCCAAAAATAAGATATTCATCGAGTTTCGCACGCAACTCCTGTTTATTATAAAGTTCATTAAGTTCAAGCTGTGAAATAGGAAAAAGTGTTAGAGAAGTTTTTCTTCCAGTAAGAGGTTCACCAACTTGACCGGCTAATTCAAATGAAGAGGATCCAGTGGCAATAATTCTAATGCCAGGAATTGTATCGACAAGGATTTTTAACCCCTGACCAATTTGCGGAATACGCTGAGCTTCATCGATTACAATAAGCTCATACCCTTCTGCATATTTTTTGAGTTTATCGAAATTTTGAGACCCAAGAATTTCGTGAATTACAATATTATCACCAGAGTCGAGACGGTATTTATACGGGCATGTTTTCAGATAATCTTGAACTAAAGTGGTTTTACCAACCTGCCTTGGTCCATAAATAATAAGCGCTTTATTCTCCTCTAATTTACTCCCCAAATCAGCATAGACTCTTTTAATATTCATGTCTAAATACTA
>JAHFJU010000091.1 GCA_023245725.1 Candidatus Peregrinibacteria bacterium | reverse complement strand
CAGAGAGTAAACAGAGAGTAAACAGAGAGTAAACAGAGAGTAAACAGAGAGTAAACAGAGAGTAAACAGAGAGTAAACAGAGAGTAAACAGAGAGTAAACAGAGAGTAAACAGAGAGTAAAGAATGGCTCGAGAATAAGCGAAAACAAGAGCTCTGCCGAACTTCAAACATTTACATCACCAACAAATCTATGAGACCTCACAAAAAAAACACCCCACTTCGCCGCCTACTAAAAATCGCGATACTAGCAACAATAATAACCGCAACCCTATACCTATACTCGATTCACACCGTTCATTATTCGACAACCGAATCAATAAGAATCGACATTCCAAGCGGCTCATCAATGAGCCAAATCGCGCAAATATTAAAAAACAAATCACTCATTAACTCGACAACATTTTTCAAAATTTACGCACGACTATCTGACAACGAACGTACTGTTAAAGCAGGACGCTACCAAATTGAACCCGACATGACTCCAGCTGGAATATTAAATTTTTTGGCGCATCCAACAAACGGCGAAATTTCATTTACAATTCCTGAAGGATTTACAATTTACGAAATCGACGAAAAACTAAATAAAGAAGGGCTCATAACCGCCGGAGCCTTTATAGAAGCCGCAAAAAACCCGACCGACGCTCAATTAACAGCATATCCATTTCTAACAAAAGGGGCATCGCTCGAAGGATTTTTATTCCCCGATACATACCTTGTTTTCGCCCAAGGATTTACTCCAAATGAGTTGATCGAAAAAATGCTTTCAAATTTTGAGAAGAGGGTTCACGAGGGGGGCGTTCTGCATATTTCTGCAGTTAAAAGTGACACAATCGACCAAATAATAATGGCATCAATTCTCGAAAAAGAGGTGCGATCGCAAGAAGATTTGGCACTTGTTTCAGGATTATTATGGAATAGAATCGGCAAAGAATGGCCGCTACAAGTCGACGCATCTATATTGTATGAACGCGAAATTTCGGCAAATTCGGCTGACGTCTCACGAGAACTTTCACTCAGTGACCTCAAAAAAAATTCACCATATAACACCTATACAAAACTAGGGTTTCCTCCCACTCCTATTTGTAATCCGGGGCTTGCAACGATTAAAGCCGCTGCAAATCCTATAGAATCTGAATTTTGGTTTTACCTTACCGATGCGAAAGGGAAGGCCCACTTTGCGCGTACAAATGCCGAGCACGAAAAAAATAAGGATTTGTTTTTGAGATAACACTAAAAACGCCAAAAATCTCCTACCCATGATTTCGCTCATCTACATACACCAAATCGAGTCTTTTGTGATTCTTAATTTCGCCAAACAAATGTGAAATATACATAAATCCTATAACCAAATACGGAACCATAATAAACGTCCAATTCATCTCTAAAAACACATTATAAATGGCATGTAAACCAACTGCTAAAATAAACCCTTCAAGCATTTTCTCTTCATGAAACAATCGAACCTCGCCGCGACTAACCTTCTTATGAAACCAATCCCAAAACGAGTGACGCTTATTGTTTAGCTCTTCCTGTAAAATTGGCTTAGCAAAATGAGCAACTCCATAGTAATAACCGTACATCGTCGAAAAAAGAATGTGAGCAAATGAGGAGAAAATCGATCTAAATAAGAACGGAACAAGCAAATTATTCGGCCCCTGTTTTTCCCAAATGTTATAAAAATACAAAATATTTTCAGTGAACGCAAAGCCAATGGCAGCCAAAATAGAGAACATTACCGAATCATCAATATGCCTGATTTTCCGATCATCAACCGCATGTACAACAGACTGTTTCATTGTCTCTTCAAGCACTCCAACAACAGAAAAAGTAATAATTACGCTAAGAGGAATCATAGCAAATCCACTCAAACCAATAAGATCATTTTCATAATTTTTTGCGTATTCAATAATGTTAATCGATGGAATGAACTTCCAAAGATATTTATATAGGAGGATAGGACACACAGAACCAGCGCCAAGCAAGAACGTGAAAAACGCCACTCGCCTATCTTCTTTCTGTTTCTTCAGAAAAATGTAGGTCCAAGCAGTAGCTGGCATAAGCGCCAAGAAGAAACAACCGCCGATAATCTGTAGTGTTGCTGATAAATCCATCTGAGTATTTTACCATAAAATCACAATTCAGGCAAACGGCGTAATGCTGCAGAGATCTAGTCACATTTTTGTTAAATATCCATAGCGCGGCTTAGAAAGAGGCTAGATAAATTTCCTCAACCTTAATTTCTTGGCTAGGCAGTAATCCTAAAGAAAATATTTGCTGCGAGTTTTTCACTTCCAGAAACGCATATTTGTTACTTGCCAAGCGAGATTTTAAGTCGAGTTCGTGACTTATACTCGTGTCAAATTACATGCGCAAATCATTTAACTACTAAAAAAATTGGGGTTTATTTAGAATCCGCGCCATTTACAATTCCAGAGAATCATTGTAAAAATGTCTTCCCGGGAAAGAGCTATGAAACGCATGGCGAATATAGCAACAGACTAGGCTAAAACGGCCGTATTCCACCTTGCCGTACTCATAACTTAAATAGCAACAGACTAGGAATTAGTGGCTTCTTGCCATGTGCAGTTATTGCTAATATATCCTACTGGGAAAACCCGTGCCTTCTTAGGCAAGGTACTAGACAATACGCCCATTCGCTCCGCTGCTGTGATGAAAAACTCTTCCTAATTTCATAAAAAAACACCTACTCCTCCTTGCATGCGCGGCATTTTTTATCGCTCCCTCAACGGTTTTTGGCAGCTTCTCCGATGTCGATGACACATCACTCTACTTTAAAGGAATCTCATACTTACAATCACAAAATATTATAAGAGGATATATCGACGGAACTTTTAAGCCACTAAATCCTGTAAACCGTGCTGAATTTGTGTCGGTAGCAATTAAGGCAAAAAACATTCCGAAACAGTTTATGTTTGCCGATAACGATTATACTTATTACTAAGTTAGCAGCGCGGTATGTATTTTAGAAGAAAGTTGGGGCGCGATAAACGATATTACAATGCTCGATACTGCATTCTGGAAAAATCGTTTTGGAATGGATAATCCGGAGTCATACACAGGACAAGGCACAGTTTGTGATGGAGTTGTTCATATCAATCCACCGCAGAATAATCCAAATGATAATCAACAGATTAGAATTCAGGCTAAGTAGAATAAATATACACCGGAGATTTACCGTGTTTCCGGTGTTTTGACTATTTACCGGATTTCCGGTAAAATACAGATAGATGAAGATACATATTCCAAACTCAGCGTGGCTAAACAGTATTGATACTTTTTTTAATGGATTTGACCCAAGTGATGAGAATGAACTAAATGTAACTTTTCACAAAAGATGGATGTCTATTCATCCGTTGGTGTTGTCGATGATAGCAGCTCTCGGCATGGGAATTGAACCAAAAAAAATTCACTGCGAAGTACTCGAAGCAAAATCGAAACATTACCTTGAACGAATGGGTCTATTTAATTTTCTGGGAATCAATTCCGGAATCAATATAAATAAACATGAGTCTAGCGGCCGATTTGTTCCACTCACTCAAATTAAAACCTCAGAAGAATTGAGCACTTTTATAACCGAAATGACTCCTCTACTTCACCTTAAACCTATTCATGCAGAGCCTCTGCGATATGTATTAAGTGAACTTATTAGAAACGTGCTCGAGCACTCTCTATCAAAAAATGGTGCAATTGTTTCGGCTCAATACTATTCAAAGAGCAATACTGTTCGCGTTGGAATAGCCGATACTGGGGTTGGCATATGGAAAACTATAAACCAGTCATATAATCCTCCAAACGATTTAGAGGCAATTCGTTTAGCCCTTACTCCAGGCATAACAGGAACGACACAAAAACTGGGCGGAACTGAATATAATGCTGGTGCTGGCTTATTTTTTATAAAATCAATAGCAACGGTGAATAAAGATTTTTTTGTTCTCTATAGCGGTAATGCAATGTATAAACTGCTACAACGAACAGGAAAAAGAATTTCATTACACGCTGACCCATTCGAAGATAGACATTCAAAAAGAGATGATCTGCCATTTTGGCATGGTACAGCGGTAGGAATAGATTTATCGCTAGACGATACTCAAGAGTTTTCGCTAATTTTAAAACTCGTAAATGAAACATATAACCAGGCGATACGTGACAGAAAAAAAGAAAAATATAAAAAACCACAATTCATATGACACACATTATTTTTTTCAAACAAGTCGGGGAATTCGCAGAGAATAAAGACATAGCCAGAGATATTCGAGTCAAAGAACTCGTTCCAGCGCTTGAAAAAGGCGAAAATATTATTTTGGATTTTGAAAAAGTCGAAGGAGCTACACAATCATTTATCCACGCCCTTATAAGCGATCTCATGCGAAAATTTGGCAATGGCGTGCTTGAAAAAATCCAATTTAAATCTTGCAATAAAACCATTCAAGGCATCATAACAATCGTTGTGGATTATATGCAGGAGAGCACAAATTGACGCTCACTCCACAAATCGCGTACACTAAGCCCGTTTTCGCTTATTCATCAACATTACAATTAATTAAATTTACGCATGTCTGAACTCGATAAATCATCGCACCTATACCACATTCGCCACTCATGCAGCCACGCGCTTGCACAAGCCGTTATTGCAATGTTTCCAGAAGCAAAATTAGGATTTGGTCCGCCAATTGATAAAGGATTTTACTACGACTTTGAGCTTCCACGTGCGCTAATTCCAGAAGATTTGGCGATTTTAGAAAAGCACATGCACACAGTTATTAACGAACGACAAACGTTCGTGCGCCGAGAAGAACACATAGACAAGGCAATCGAGTGGCTAAAAAGCATTGGACAACCATATAAAGTCGACCTGTGCGAAGGCTGGAAAAAAGCCGGCTCAACAACAGTAACTTTTTACGAAAACGTAGACAAAAAAGGCGCCGTAAAATTCATTGATTTGTGTGAAGGAAATCACCTAGAAAACATGGGCGAAATTAAAGCATTCAAGTTACTTCATACAGCCGGTGCATATTGGCGAGGAGATGAGAAAAACCCGATGCTACAGCGAATTTACGGCACCGCCTTTGAGACAAAAGAAGAGCTCAACGAGCATATTAGACAACTAGAAGAGGCGAAAAAACGCGACCATAAAATCCTTGGAAAAACGCTTTCTCTCTTTACTCATTCAGCACTCGTTG
>JAHFJU010000020.1:18254-21001 GCA_023245725.1 Candidatus Peregrinibacteria bacterium | reverse complement strand
GTGCCACGGCTTCATCTGTTAACTTTGCTTTTTCCTCTTGGCTGGTGGTGTCGCAACCCGGTACTGCTAATGCTGTTGCAAGAACGAATGATTTTAAAGTATTCATGAGTTTGTTGATTTAACTTGATAAGGCACTATATTACTTAATATGCGCCATTTGTCAACGCCGTTTTACTTTTTATCAACAACCTCACCTTCAATCGGCTCGTCAGGTTTTTTTGTATCTTCGGCTGTTGAGCTATCTGCATTTGGCGGTGTTTCGGAATTTTCTGCAGAGCCTGCTGCCGCATCTGGCTGCGTATTCTTGTACAACTCAGAGCCAACTTTTTGTAATTCGGTAGAAAGTGAATCGAATGATTTCTCAATATCCTCGGCGCTTGCTTCTTTATTCTCAAGCAATTTTTTAAGTTCTTCAGCTTTTGCTTTAATAGGATTTTTGATCTCATCACTCAACTTTTCACCGTTTTCTTTCAATGTTTTTTCAGTCTGGAAAATTAGAGAGTCAGCCTTATTTCTTGCCTCTGCTGTTTTTGCCTTTTTCTTATCCTCTTCAGCAAATTGCTCAGCCTCTTTGCGCATTTTTTCAATTTCTGCGTCAGTCAAACCAGATGATCCTGTAATTGTAATGTGTTGTTTTTTGCCGCTTGCTTTGTCGGTTGCTGTCACCTTCAAAATGCCGTTTGCATCGATATCGAAGCCAACTTCAACTTGTGGTACGCCGCGCGGTGCAGGTGGAATTCCGTCGAGTACAAATTTTCCAAGGGATTTATTGTCTAAAGCCATTGGGCGTTCTCCTTGCAAAACATGAATTTCAACTGATGGCTGATTGTCGCTTGCAGTAGAGAAAACTTGTGATTTGCTGGTTGGAATTGTTGTATTGCGCTCGATAACTTTTGTGCAAACTCCGCCGAGAGTTTCGATACCAAGTGAAAGGGGAGTAACGTCGAGAAGAAGAACATCTTTAACAGTACCTTGCAAAACACCTCCTTGAATTCCGGCACCAATTGCAACAACTTCATCTGGATTAATTCCTCTGTGTGGCTCTTTTCCAAAAATCGATTTTGCCTTTTCTAATACTGCTGGCATACGGGTCATGCCTCCCACCATTACAACTTCATCAATATCGCTCATGTAAACTTTTGCGTCGTCCATGGCTTTCTTGCACGGCCCCATTGTTTTTTCTAATAGGTCAGACACGAGGTCTTCGAGTTTTGCGCGTGTGAGTTTTACGTTTAAGTGTTTTGGTCCGCTTGCGTCTGCTGTTACGAATGGCAAATTAATGTCAGTTTCATGTAATGTTGAAAGCTCGATTTTTGCCTTTTCTGAAGCCTCGCGCAAGCGTTGAAGAGCCATTTTGTCATTGCCTAAATCGATGCCTTGTTCTTTTCTAAATTCAGTTATTAACCAATTGACAATGCGTTCATCGAAGTCATCACCTCCAAGTTGTGTGTCTCCGTTTGTTGCTAAAACTTCGTAAACTCCTTCGCCAATTTCAAGAACTGAAACATCGAATGTACCTCCACCAAGATCATAAACCGCGATTTTTTTAAGTCCGCCTTTTTTGTCGAGACCGTAGGCAAGTGCCGCTGCTGTAGGTTCGTTAATAATACGTTTTACATCGAGTCCGGCAATTTTACCGGCATCTTTTGTGGCTTGACGCTGAGCGTCGTTGAAGTATGCAGGAACCGTAATAACGGCTTCTGTAACAGTTTCTCCAAGGTACGCCTCTGCGTCTGCTTTTAATTTTTGCAATACTATTGCAGCAATTTCAGCTGGGCGCATCTGTTTTTTGTTTACCTCAATTTCAACTTCGCCTTTTCCTCCTTTAATAACTTTGTAAGGCATGCGCTTAATTGTTTCGAGACACTCATCGTACTGGCGGCCAATAAAACGTTTTGCAGAAAAAACCGTGCTTTCAGGATTAATAACAGCTTGGCGTTTTGCTGTAACTCCGACAATTCGTTCATCACCTTTAAAGCTAACGACCGATGGAGTTGTGCGTCCGCCTTCTGTATTTGGAATAACAACTGGTTCAGCGCCCATCATAACGGCGACACATGAATTTGTTGTACCGAGATCAATACCAATGATTTTTCCCATATATATTTTGATTAAATGAAAGTTAGCACTCACGATTATAGAGTGCCAGAATTATTGAGTCAATATATTTTATTAACTGCCTCTGTGTGTTGGAGTTTGTTGTGAATTATTGTTGATTACTTGTGGTAGAAGCGGCCCATTACCAAGAGATGGGGCTAATAGTTTGCGAATCAGGCGTAGAATTTTATCTAAACATGCTGTAGACGCTGCTATTTCAGCAGTGCTTACTGGAGTTTCTGTGGTTCTTTCTGCCTATCTTACTTATGTGGGTATTTTTGTAAATGGCAATGTCGGCGGGTCTAAGAACTAGTTACTTTATAGCTTGGTGTCCTGAGTTCATATATATTTCATGTTTCTTGTTTTTTGGAGGAAAGATCATATTATTGACGCAGAATGTATTGGTCTATATACTTAGTTATATATTAAGCTATATATCTATGACTATTATTACAAAAAGCGATCTGCAAAAAAATATAGGCTCACTAGCTGGAAAAGCATATACGGTTGTAAATCGTGGAAAGCCAGAATTTTTCATTGTTCCTTATTTTGAGGGTAACGAAGCATGGCTTGAAGACTATATTGAGGAGTATGAGATGTCGAAAAATCGTACCAAGCTTAAAAAAGAACTTCAGGAATCTTTAGAGAGT
>JAHFJU010000020.1:9767-18244 GCA_023245725.1 Candidatus Peregrinibacteria bacterium | reverse complement strand
ACCGATGATTCTATTTTCCTTCACAGAAAAATCTCTCAAAACATTCAATTCGCTCGAAATGAATTTAAAAAAGAGAGTTACGCAGAAGCTTGAACAGCTAAAATCGCATACGCATATATTTTCGTTGCTTGAAGTTGTTGTCGATTTTGAACCGGCAACTCACCGGCTTAGAATAGGCAATTATCGATTATTGATAATGCAAAAATCTGAAGATAATTTTTTGATACTTAAGATCGGTCACCGTAGAGAAATTTATCGCTAAAATATTGACGTTTCAACAACAATATCGTTTATTCTGTTTTGCTCACGTGAACAAATATACGCTCGTTTTTTGTTATACAGAAGCCATCGAGGTACTCGCAGCGGTTTGCCTAATTGCGCAATTATAGCATGAGTCGCCGTTGATTAAATTCATATTTCAGCGTTGATAATTGCCCGACTTTCATCAAACCAGCCACACAAAAAATGTCTAGCCACCCAAGTATGTTTATTAACCCAAAAAACTTGTTATTCTTTGCCTTTTTACTCCCCATTACCAACCTTCACTTTTGTTGGCCGTAGAACCTGACCTCCCAGTGTGTAGCCCTTTTCAAGCTCTTCGATCACTGTATCTTTTTCTCCTGGGCCGGTTAGTAATGGCTCATGGAGGTTTGCGTCCATAGGTTGGCCAATAGAAGAAGGAATTTCTTCAACACCTTGGCGCTTTAAAAATCCTATTAATTGTTGCTCAATTTGCACTACCCCTTTGTACCATTCGGTTTCTAAAATTTCTGATGGAACATGTGTAAATGCGCGCGCAAAGTTGTCGGCGATTGGCAAAATTTCGCGAATGAATGAGCTGTTTGCAAATGCAACATACTGAATTCGCTCTTGTTCTACCATGCGACGATAATTTGTTAGGTCTGCCAGCGCGCGCTTCGACGTGTCAGTTAATTCTTCAATTCGAGTTTGCGCTTGTACGAGATCCATCTGTAGTTTTGTAAGTTCTTCAAGCTCAACGCCGAAAGCGCCGTTACCTGTACCCGCTGAACCGCTTGTATTCGATGTTATTGTGTCATCATCACCTGATTCAGATGTCGGTTGTGCGCCATGTGTTCGATGTTCCACTGCTCCTGTTTGATTGTTTTCGTCATTCATATATTAATAATTTGGTTATTCCCATTTGGGATTTGTTTCGCGCCGTTTGAAATTTGGCACTTTAAAATTGAATTTATTTAAGTAGTGCCAGCACCTTTTTTAGCAGTGCTGTGTTATATGGATATTGCATTCTGGTTGGCCCTAAAATCCCCATAAAGCCCTCGAAGTTTTCTACCTTATAGCGGCCAACAATCAAGCTGCACGACTGAATTTGTGGAATAATATTTTCTTTGCCAATGAAAATTCGCGGATCTTCTGTAATGTCGAGTGATCGTAGAATTTTTACCAAATGATCGGTTTCTTCAAGCACCTCGATTACTTCAGATGCACGCATCAGGTCGTGGCTGAATTCAGGTTTTTTTAGCACGTTTGAAAATCCTAAAAAGTATGTTCGAGGATTATCTGGCAAAGTTGCAAAACACGCGCTATCTGTTGCTTGAGCCAAAATTGCTACGCAGTCATATAATTTTTCGCGCGCTTTATTCGTTCTGTGTGAGAGCATCGCTTCTGATAATTTTTTCTCAGCCAATTTTTCGGCTCGTGAAATTTCGGGTTCTTCGAGCGTATCAACGTACATTCTGTATCCAACATCGGTTGGTATACGCCCTGCAGAGGTATGAGGCTGGTACAAATATCCATGTTCTTCGAGTGCAGCCATTTCGCTACGAATAGTCGCTGATGAGATAGAAAAATGATAACTCAATACGATCGCTTTTGAGCCAACAGGTTCGGCTGTTTCAATGAATTCTCTAATTATAGCGTTAAGAATGGCTCGGGAGCGGTCTTGCATAAAATCCTTTTAAAGTGCCGTCATTGTAACAAAATTTTTATTTTTCTGTACCGACAAATTCTAACCTGTTATGTAACGGATTTTTGAGCAAGTGGGTATCAATATGCGTCACTTAACAATTATTCACATGAGACTTTCACCTCCATTATCAAATCTAGACGCAGCCACTCAATTCGTTCCATACATTGTGGGAGAAGGCGACACTTCTAGCACTCGCCATGATATGGGCGATACATTTTTTTCAGATGAATTGACAGCTTATACAGAACTAAGCGAAATGGTTTCAGATGCCAGCATGCCAGGGCTTGAGTCTATCGATGTGCCAGTTGAGGGAGTACGACAAGATGTGCGTCGTCGAATAACACGAGTAGGTCCAACGGTTTCATGCCTTTTGATGTCACTTAATACGAATGCCGAATCACTATCAGCAGGTCTTAATCGCGCAAAATTACCAAAGGCACTTATGAAGATCGCAAGTAAAATTGAAAAAGCGGTTTTACAGGCTTTAGACTCAGGATCGCTACCTAATGATGTATTGAGCTACGAGAACGCAGAGGCAACAGTTGTATTATTGGGTGAGCTTGCAGCTAATCAGTTTGAGATTGATACCGATAGCAATGTAACAGTTGCACGTATGATCAATAAAATTCGTGAAAATTTGAAACTTCTAGGACGTGCTGTTGGCGAACGAATTCTAGATATGCCACGCGTAATAACTATGGTTGAACGCATGAATGCAAAATACGAAGAAGCAACTCGATTGGGGGACTTTTATCACAGTGAGTTATTGGCTGAAATAGATTTTGCCGAAGAGGGTGAACAATTTGTAACAACATCTGACCACATGACTCCATCCTTAGCCGAATATGACTCTTTTGAGTCTTTCACTAAAATCGCCGCATAATACAATAACCCGAATAGCGCAGGTTAGTAGACCTACGCGCCAACCTTAGCGGCAAGTTCAACAGTTCGTGTCGAGTAACCCCACTCATTATCGTACCAACTAAATACTTTAATCATGGTGCCTGTCACCATCGATAACTCACTATCTACGATGCTCGAGTGGGAGTTACCTTTAAAATCAATAGATACAAGCGGACGTTTCTCAAGTGCAATAATGTTTTTCATAGATCCGTTTGCGGCTTTCTCAATAACATCATTCAAGTCAGCGGCATTTTTTGGAGGATTTTTTACCATCACAACCAAGTCTACAAGTGAAACAGTTGGTGTTGGAGCTCGAACAGCAATGCCGTTTAATTTGCCTGCAAGCTGAGGAAGTACTTCACCGATTGCTTTTGCCGCCCCAGTACTGGTTGGAATTAACGAAAGTGCTGCTGCGCGCGCACGTCGAAAATCTTTGTGAGATGCGTCGAGAATATTTTGGTCATTGGTGTACGAGTGAACGGTTGTCATAAATCCATATTCAATACCGAATGATTCATCTAAAACCTTTGCAATTGGAGCCAAACAATTTGTCGTGCATGATGCGTTTGAAATAATGAAGTGTTTTTTTGCATCGAATAAGTTGTCATTAACTCCCATTACGAATGTTGCATCTGGATTTTTTGCCGGTGCCGAAATAATTACACGTTTTGCCCCAGCGGTAAGGTGTTGAGCCGCTCCCTCTCGGTTTGTAAATGCGCCTGTACATTCAAGAACAAGGTCGATATTTAAGTCTTTCCAAGGCAATTCAAGAGGATTTCGAGTCGAAAAAACCTGAATTTTTTTCCCTTTAACAACTAGGTCTTTTCCATCTACATAAATATCGTCGTCTTTAAGCCCGATGTTTGTAATTGGTCCGTACGATGAGTCGAATTTAAGCATTATCGAATGCATTTCAACTGGTGAAGGGTCATTAATTGCAACGATATCTATAAGGTCGTGAATTAGATTTGAGCGAAAAATAAGTTTTCCAATACGGCCGAATCCGTTAATGGCGACACGTGGTTTGCTCATAAATAATGTGAATGATTATTAGGAATGGTTTGTGGCTATGATTTTTTAGGCGCTAATGCTGGCAGGTGTGCAGCGTAGGTGTAGTACGAAAAATTATAGCAGAAGCAAGGTAACGTAAACGAGGCGTGCTGGCAAATTGGGCATGCGGCAGGGGTTGCTAAAAATAGGTTTATGTTGTATAGTTAATACGAAATAGTAATTAAAAAACAAATAATATGGAATTTGAAAATGACTATGTAAATAGTAAATCTGGTGGACCCGATAGGAGATTATCGGTTCCTGAACCTATTACTGACGATGAGAGTAAAAAGTTGATTGCGGATCATGAACATGATCCACCTCCTTTATCTCAGTCATTGAATCCCCAAATTATTGATAAACAAGAAGCAGCGGCTAGTGCTCGTCGAAAAGAAGCAATCGATCAAATTACTACTGTATGGGATAGGCTTACTGGAGTTAGTGAGTCAAAATCAGATTTAACATTCACGTCCGACGAGGTTAATAATTTCAAGAGGCCAAAGACTGGTAAACGCTTGGAAGATATTCAAAATGGATATCTTGATAGATATGGAATTAGCGACGAATTATTCTCCGATGTACTTGGAGTATCTAGTTTGGCACCTTGGTCTGCAAAAGAAATTAGAGAAGGAGTTAAAATTTTACAAGGAGTAGTAGGAGTCCCAGAGTCAAATCAAGATGGTATTTTAGGTCCAGACCTTATTAAAAATCTATATAGGCATTTAAAACGCTTCACTACTTGGGACGCTGTGACTTTTGAAGGAATCTCTTCAGATAAGGTAAAACGCGTTGAGGCTATAAAGAAAATATACGCATTGGTATATCCTTCAAATACTAAAACAATTAAGGGCAAAACAAATAATGGTTTAGTATCATAGTTAACAATATAGATTGCTGATTCGTGTATACTTTACGCGTCATGACCCCTTCGCAATGCGATATTGAACAAGCCGTGAAAGTACTTCTTGAAGGTGGAGTTGTAGCGCATGCAACAGACACTTGTTATGGTTTTGCTTGTGATGTTTTTAACGAAAGGGCTTTAGTGAAGTTGTACGCTTTAAAAGAAATGAGTGAATATAAGCCGGTTTCTATTTTGGTTTCAAGTTTAGCCGAGGCCGAGGGGTATGCGGATTTCGATGATGAATCCCGTGTACTCGCGCAGCAGTACTGGCCGGGAGCTCTTACTCTTGTACTGCCACGTAAGTACACTCTGCCGACGTTTCTAAATAAACAATATAAGTCCGTAGGTATTCGTGTTCCAGACCACGAACTTTCTTTGAGGCTTACCCAACTACTTGGTCGCCCAATTACTACGACGAGTGCAAACGTAACAATGTTACCATCGCCGTATACTGCTAAAGCGATACGCGAACAATTTAAAGATAGAAAAATAAAACCTGATTTTATTCTCGATTCTGGAATATTATCTTCAGAAAATTTGCCTTCAACAATTATAGATATGACTTTGCGACAACCTCAAATAATAAGGCAGGGGAGTTTGGTCATTCCTGGAATCTGCGGCTAAAATTGTATGATAAAGCTGGTTTTTCCCTTGTATAAGGGTTTTTTGATATACGTGTATCGTTATATGAGTACAGCCTCATAGCTGATCACAAAAATTACCCAACAACCCTTGAAAGCCGCAATAGTAAGTCTTAAAACGCGGTTTTTGGCTATTTAATAACGAAATTCTGAAAAATAGGTGACGTAAAGAACACATTTTTTGAACTATCTATGTGTTTTTGCGAAAATCATTTTGACAATATGCCGCTTCGACACTACATTTGGCGACGAAGTGAGCAAAAAAGTTATACACCCCTTGTGCACAAGTTTTGAACAACCTTTCAACATCCATGTGTGTACACGTGCACATTCCGGTCCTTGCTAACGAGATTCTGGCTTATCTGAAGCCGCAAATGGGGAACGTCATCATTGACTCAACCCTTGGGCTCGGTGGTCATACTAAATTAATGCTCGAACATGGAGCAAAGGTATATGGCCTCGATACAGATGCTCGAAACCTAGAAGAAGCAAAGGAACTTCTAAAAGATTATTCCAAGAAAAATCAGATTGAGTTCATTCACACAAATTTCTCAGAGATTGAAGACATTGCTCAGAAGATAGTGAAAAAAGAAGGTCATATAGATGGAATTTTATTTGATCTCGGCATCTCGTCGGTTCACGTCGACGACTCAACACGAGGGTTTTCATTCCTCAAAGATGGTCCGCTCGACATGCGTTTAAATCCTATAGATGAACTGACTGCTGCCACAATTGTAAATACATATTCAGTCGAAGATCTTTCACAACTTATTTACACACTGGGCGAAGACCATTTTGCTCGGCGCATTGCTTACAACATCGATGAATACCGCAAACATATTCAGTTCACATCAACACTTGAACTTGCGGATTTCATCGCTGGTGTAGTCCACTCGCGAAATGCTTACTACGCAAAACGAACGCTTGTAAAAGATCAATTGCCAGGTTCATTTATTTGGCCGGAACACGATCGAAAGCAGATGCATGAATGGGGACTTCGACAACGAAGACACCCTGCTACACGCACCTTCCAAGCGCTTCGCATGGCGGTAAACAAAGAACTTGAGGTTCTAGAAAAAGGACTTCGTGGAGCACTGGCCTCGGTAAGTTCAAAAGGAAAAATTGCTGTCATTAGTTTTCATTCTCTCGAAGACGGTATAGTAAAAAGAATATTCAAAGAAGCTGTACTTACAAAGCAGTACACGCTCCTCGAAAAGAAACCAATCTCACCAACAAACGAAGAACTAAAAAATAACCCTCGCGCACGTAGCGCAAAGCTCAGAGTCATAGAGCGTAAATAAATAACATGTCACATCTCGTTCTCGCAAAATCAGTATCTCGACACCGAAAACTTCGCACAGCGACGTTTCCGGTTCAGATCCGCATTGGAAAATTTTTCACAATGTTCAGTTTGGCGTTAGCAATCGGAGTAATCGGATTTTTCTATCTTGCAAAATTTACAGACGTAAATACAAAAGGTTATCAATTAAAAAAACTTGAGATTGAACATGAATCATTGGTATCGAATCGCGAACGAAATTCAGTAGGAATCGCAAAAGAAAAATCACTCAGTTCGGTTCGTGAAGCTGCAATTAATTTGAATATGGTAGCGGTGAAACAGGTTTCGTATCTTCAGCAAGACTCGGCAGTCGCTCAGGGTTCTGTTGTTCTGCTTGGTCAACTTAATTAGTCCACCCCATAAGAAAGGGATAAGGTTTGTGTCCTGGTCGCACGAAAGGGAGGTTCACTCGCTCACGTCAAAGAACCCTCCGTTTCTGGCCATTGCTCATTATAGAGTGATCTCGGACACGGCGGAAATAGACTCTCGCAGGTCTACCACCCGCGTACCTCGCGCAAGCCTTCCCTTTCTTTCTTAGAAATGTAATCTGAGAAAAAATTGACAAATGTTATTTTTAGTTTATACATATTTCAATGCTCAAGTGGCCAAATAGTATAACTACAATTCGTCACGGCGAATCGGCATACAATGCGAGGGATCGTGAATCTATTACTGGATTTAAAGAATTTACCGAACTATTTAATGATGAATATGAATCGTTGACGAAAGCGCAGTTTATGAGTGGAAGATTTCCGAGTTCAGAATTAATCGATTTAGCTAATAAAATAAATGTTAGCTGTCATCCGGAATATTCAGATTATGATACCGATTTGACTCATCGTGGTTTTAATCAATCTGTTGTAACTGGTACTAAACTTAAAGGTGTCGTACCATTTCCTAATAGAATTTATGTGTCGCCTTATAAACGAACACGCAGAACACTTGAAGGCCTTATTCAGGGTTGGCCTGAACTAGGTAACGTGAGAGTTTCTGAAGATGACCGAATTCGTGAACAGGAGCATGGAAAAAGAAATATTTATGCAGACTGGAGAATATACATGACATTTAATCCTGAGTACGCGATTTTGTATAAACTTTCTACAGGATATGAATATAAGCACGAAGGTGGAGAAAGTTTGCTCGAAGTGAAAGAGCGTGTCCGCAGTTTTATGGCAATGTTGATTCGTAAACACGGAGGTGCGCCAGAAACTCTTACAGATAAAGTTATTGAGCTGTTTCAAGATACACGTATAAAAAAACTTATGAAGGCGTTGCATGTTGAGCCTGATACATCGCCTGAAGATGTTATGCTGGTAACACATCACTTAGCTATTCTTGCGCTTCGATCGAATATTGAAAAATGGAATAGAAAAAGATATTTGTGGGAAAATGAAAATAATCGTCCTGTAAACTGTGGGGTGAGTATATATAGAGGAATTCCTGCCCCTAGAAGAGCACGTCGTCATGAGAGACAGGGGGCGCTGGTGATGTCTCATAGTGAATGTAATATAAAATTGTATGATGATGAGGAGGTAGTAAATCACTGTTGACTTTATCTGTAGATATTGTATATATTTGATTTGATATGGCTGAAGCACCTGTTAAAGATGATAAAATACGCACTGAATGCGAAGCTATAATTGGTGATGCCGACTATTTGAAGTCTGAGTTAAGTGGAGAATATAGGGATCTCGC
>JAHFJU010000020.1:0-9757 GCA_023245725.1 Candidatus Peregrinibacteria bacterium | reverse complement strand
GTAAAGTATTTATTTGGTGGAATTGATTTTTCTAGCATCGGACAAGATTCTAATTCGGCTAAGATGTTTGTCGGTCGTCTTTCTCGAGGGGTGAAAAGTATTGTTATTGGTAATCAAATTACTGAAGATGAATTTAGTAAAAAAACAGCTTCTGTAACTGCTTTTTTTAGAGCAGAGAATATTAGGAATAATGGCCCATTTGAAGCCGAGATTGCGCCGAGATCTTTAGCGCCGAGCGATACTGTAACGCTCCATGTTATTTCTGGTCACGCCGCACATTTATCAGTTAGAAATAAAAATGTGGAGAGACGTAAAGCTATACAATCTCAATCGGATCAATTGATAGCAAATATGGGTGTGTTTTTGTATTGTAAGGATGTCTCGGCCTCAGATGTTGCAAAGTTGTCTGATCATCTTTCTAAAATCGGAAAATTAGAAGAATTCTGTTCGCGACTTAAAATTATCGGTGATATTCGAAGTAGACGACCCCTGTTGGCTGGTATTGGCGTTGAAACTATTGATGAAATAATAAAAAATATTCGAAATATTATAGAACAGATAGATGCGCTTTCAGACGGAATTGAAGATGTTAAATAAAATTTTATGTGTAGAGTTGCAATTTCGCCAGCGAACGCTAAGCTGTGTTTTGGCTAAATCCATTATTGTTATTTTCCGCATCTAACTCCTATTTATATGACACCTCTTGCACCATTTTTACCCGATGTTAATCCTTATGTTCGCACTCTAAAAAATGGTTATCGTGTAAGTAATTTACAGGGGATTTTAAGGGTCGCAGATGAAAATAAATTTGGTGTCGTAGCTACAAATATCCGGTCAAAATGGATTTTGAGTGCGGTTCTGCGTGCTGCATGGGAGTGTAAATCTCCTGTTATTTTAGAGGTTGCTGAGTCTGAGGTTAAATATTGCGAAATGCCGCCTGCTCGACTTTCAGATTTGGCACATGATGGTATTGAAAAGATGATAGCAGAATTTGGGTATAGCGTTCCGGTTGTGCTTCATCATGATCACATTAAGCGTGATGTAGACGGGTGCATGCAAAGAACAATTGAAGCAGGATTTTCTTCTTTGTTGGTTGATTTATCTGATCGTCCGCTTGAAGAAAATATTGCTAAGTGCAGTGATGTTGTTTCAAAAGTTCACCCGATGGGAATTTCACTTGAGATTGAAGAAGGAGAAGTTGGCGCTGCATCTGCTTTGGCTGACCCAAAGGTTCGTGACAATATCGGCAACTACTACACGAAAGTTGAAGATGCTCGACGTCTTGTTGAAGCAGTACGTCCTGAGGCAATTTCATTTTTTGTTGGGAACGGCCACGGCGTTTATTTAGAAGCTCCACATATTGGCTGGGATCGAATTCGTGAAATTACAGACATGGCGCGCCCATTTGGTGCGTACGGCGTTTTGCATGGTGGCAGTGGATTAACTCCTGAAAATTTTACACGCGCGGTAGAGATGGGCGCGCGCAAATTTAATTATGCGACGGCACTTTCAGATATTTGGTTTAGATTTTTTCCACAAGAACTTCTTGCTCGAATGGAGGCTTTTGCTCAAGAGAAAGGCAAAGCAATGCGCTATATTTTGAATTATTTCTTACCAGAGATCGAAAAGCTAGATCATCGCGAGGCAGAGGCAGCAATAAAAGAGCATGTAATGATGATGATGGAGAAAGCATACCATTCAGACGGAAAGTCTGATTTGTATCGATAAAATTTTTTAGGATTTCAGAATTCGTTCATAATTATTTCATGTTTTTTTGGGCTGTTTTTATGGCTAGACATCAACATAACCTTTACATTGCAAGTTGTTTTTGACTTGCTTTGCTTGTTTATAAAAAGCGGTGAGGTGTAGCATGCAGGCTATGGTATTTGAGTATTCTTCTTATTACTTTTTAAATCCTCACTTTGCAGGATTTTTTCTATATGCGAATTTTTAAATCACTTTCCATCGCAGCGCTTGCAATATATATTGCGACATTCAATACGCTAACCGTACTTGCGGCGGCTGTTCCTTCTGGTGCGCCGTTACCTTTAGCTAAAGCACCAGTTAGTGCGAGTTCAGTAGCGCCAAAGGTACCAGCGGCTTCGCCTGCTCCAGCTCCGGCAAAAGCTGCGCCTGCGGCGCAACCTGCTGTAAAACCGGTGCCGGCGGCTTTATCAGCGCCAGTAAAAGCGGCAATTCCTGCTTCTGCTAAACCTGCGTCATCGGTGCCTGCTGTTCCTCAATCTGTGCCCGTGATACAAACGCCGATGGCTCAACAAAATACTGCTGTTATTGATTTGATAAATAATGTGCCGTTTTTGTCTGGACCCGCTCAACCAGCGCTTCCTAGAGGTGAATTTAGAGTTATAAATCCCATTTTAGATGTTGCTTATACTGGCAACGGGCAGTCACTATATAAGATTTATCAAACTCCTCGATATCTTAAAAATGTAAACGGAGGTTTAGCTGAGATGCCTGCAAACTATAATTACTTTGATGAGTTCAATAGTTCGAAGATGACACCTTTGGTTAATGCAAGGTATCAATATCAACTTACTTTCCCTCGCAATAATGTAGCGGTATCTGGTGGTGAATTAGATATCAATGGTACCAATGTTACGCCGTTAAAGGGGTCTATGACTCGTCAAGAAGTTGAGTCGGCAACAGTGACTACATACCGAGATGTGTTCCCTAATATTCACTTTGAATTTACAGATAGTAAGCAGACACGTGAACGAAAGATAATAATAGAACGTAAACCTCAACATTTAAACCAAAACGACGTACTTACTTTTTGGGAAAGTTATCGATTGCCTGCAGGCTCAGTGGTGAAAGACCAAAACGGAACAATATATAACCAAAATACGGTTGTACAGCAAAAGGCACTCGCAATAACAACGCCGAGTGGGTCGTCGTTTTCTATTAGTCCTGCTCAAGTTGACGATAATACACAAAGCGATATGTCAGTTAGAGATCTTGAGCAAAAAATTCAATTTGAACCAGCAACTAATACAATGAAAATTGGCGTGATGTTGACGGCCGAGTATTTGCTCGATCAACGAAGAATGTATCCAGTTATAATCGATCCTATTTATTATGCCTGTGATGCAGGTGATTTGGGCGGCGTGGCGTGTTCTCTCGGTGGAGTGACTGATTTGTATTTGCGCTGGTTGGGTGATCGTAATTCTGCAACCGCTGATTTATTCGTAGGCTATTATGGACAAGATCCTGCGGGACCTGCGTCACGGGTTATGGTAATAAAATTTCCAAGTGTTGCAGGTATTTTGCCCGCGAATCATCAGGTTAATGGCGCAACACTTGTCATGACATATGATCGTTTGGGCCTAGGTAATTACAATGGTAACGTAACAACCGTTGCCAGACGAATTACTCAAAACTGGGATATTAATACAATACGATATGATCAAATCCGTGGAACCCTATTAACTATTAGTCCTCAGGTTAATTTGTCGACAGTCGCCGCTCGAGGTCAAGAATACTTATACGATGTAACTTCGGCCTTTAATGATTGGAAAAACAATATTAATAACTATGGAGTTGCAATCGAGCCAACGCCAGCATGGTTAAATAACAATCCTCCGACATGGCCAAATCGATTATTTATTTTTAGATCAAGTCGCAGTAATAATTTGGGATCTGCATCTCCTGGCCCGTATTTAATGGTGCAGACCACGGCGCCTTTACCAGATTTGGTAAGTACCTCATTTAGTTCAGGTAGGGCCGATAATACTTTTCGGCCAGGCGAGGTAATAAATTTTACTAATAATGTAAGGAATAACGGTGCTGGACCAAGTGCAGCCGCTGGTAGTACGCGATACTATTTTCACTTAACTAATGATAGTTACGCTCCAGCCGATGCTATCGGTTTAAATGCGTTACCAGCTCTTAATGCAAATTCTACAGCTAACCAATTTATAAATTATACGATTCCTGCTGGTACTGCGCCAGGCAACTACAAACTTACATATTGGGTTGATTACTCTGGTGTAGTTTCGGAGAGTAATGATAGTAACAATCAGTATTCGCAAAGTATTATCGTTGCTGCTCCGCTTCAGCCAGATCTTACATATATGAATGCAACTGTAAGCTCTAACTCAGTATTACCAGGTCAGTCGTTTACGGTAAATGTGCGTGCACAAAATATTGGTCAGGCTGCCGCACCAGTTGGAGCCTCTATTTACTACTATTTTGCTCCAAATTCAGCTTCATATAATTCTGGTGATCGTGTTTCGACCGATACATTCCCCGCTCTTCCTGTGAATAATTATAGCGATGAATCAGCAAGTTTCACTGTTCCTAGTGGAACTGCTCCAGGTACTTATTATCTATCACTTTGGGTAGATGCATTAGGTGAGGTAGCTGAAAGTAACGAGAATAATAATAAGGCAATTTTTCAAATAACAGTTCGAGCAGGCCAAGATTTTGTGCCGAGTAACGTGCAGCTTGTAAATCCTCGCGGCTACCTTTCAGGTGAGCAGCTTAGTGTCACGGCACGTATTCAAAATAATGGGAATGTGGCTACCAATGGTGCTGCGTATCGTATTCGACTAAACGACGTTAACACCGGTAATCTTTATACTCTCATCAACCAAAATCCTGCATCACTTAATCTTTCAGTGGGGTATGACAGTGTTGTAAATCTGACTGGTACTATTCCGGCAGCCATACCAATGACTGGCACCTATCAGCTTATTGTTGAGATGGATCCGAATAACGTTGTCAGTGAAATTAATGAGGGTAATAACGTTGCAAGTTCACAGGCGACTATTAACGTTCAACGCAATGGGTATTGCGGTGGATGTGGTGGTGGAGCAAATCCTCCTGCAACTGGTAGCTTACCAAATAGTGATCAAGATAGTTTTGCCGATGTAGAAGAAAAATTTGCTGGTACCAATGTATTAGGTGCCCAAGTGCTTGGTTTATACGACACTGTTCATGCGAAGTACTATCTTTCAAGTCCTAACGATGTAAAAGCAAAATCGTATGGAGCAGATCCAGTAAATATTAGAACTGGAGTTTTTGAGATGAATCAAAAAGATTTAGATGTTGGAGGAAGAGGAGTACCTATCAGTATCATTCGTAGTTATAACAGCCGAGTTGTCGATAATAACAATCGTGTTGGTAATGGTTGGAATCTTTCAACTAATATGTATTATTACCAAGATTCTACAACGCACAACGTGCAATTGTTTTTGGGGGGTACGCTTGGTGTAACTTTTACTACTAACAATGGTGGTTCTACCTTTGTTTCACCTGCTGGAATTGATGATACTTTGACCAATGAGAATGGAAACTTGGTTTATAGAACTCTTGATGGAATCAAATATATATTTTCTCGAAAGTTGACGACTTCATTGGGCATGATTGAGCGAATCGAAGATCCATTCGGTAATGCAACTATCTTTACATACTCGGTTGTGCGTGACGTGCCATTGTTATTGTCTATAACCGATCCATCTGGTCGTCATGTAGACTTTGCATATGGTGCTGTTGATACCGTTACTTGGGATAAAGTATTAACTATCACTGATCGTTTTAGTCCTCAATATCCTCGGGTTATTAGTTACATATATGACGGTACTGGAAATCTAATTGAAGTGCATAATGGGCGAACGTATAACGGTTTCACTGAAGATGTGGTTCGTCATTTTAGCTATGACAATAATAGTAGAATGGTTAGCTACATTGATCCTCGAGGTACAATTTTATATAATCTCTATGACGGCTCCGGTAGAGTATTGAGCCAAAAAGAGTTTAATCCACGAGTTGATGCAGTTGGTACAAGTAGATTAATATATGAGCTTTCGTATGTAGATTCTCCAGATGCAGCTGTGCCTGATAGTGCGACGTGTACCTCAGTTAATAGTTATAGCAGTGCGCAAAATATAGCGACTCAGAAAACGTGTTTTGATGTCGCAGGATTAAAGATATACGACCGTGATGGTGCAAATAATGTAATGCGCACTACATACGATGCAAATGGAATGCCGTTAACACTTACAGATTCCAATGGGGTTGTGCATCAATACAGTTACGATAATCGTCGTAGATTATCACAGGAAATTTTACCTGATACCGTCGCATGGCACACAGAGGTCAATTATATCTATGAAAATAACTTTAACCGACTCACTCAAAAAGACGAACGCGCTACATCGCGTGTTGATTTGAATCAGCCGCCAGTAATACGAACAACTCATTATTCAATAAATGCAGCAAATGGTTCCGTAACTCAGATCACTGATCCACTTAATAAGAGTGAGAGTTTTGTCTATGATCAGTATGGTAATGTAACTCGTCATACGAATAAAAATAATGGTGTTACTAACTTTATCTTTGATGCTGGAGGTAATTATATAACTCGTAAGACCACGGTCGTGCAGCAGGCTGATAGCTCTAATCAAACAGTCTCAACTTTATATACATACGATAGCTACGGTAATAAAATTAATGAGCTAATGGAGACTGGCGGTACTTACGCTTATGAGTATGATACTTTCGGTAATTTAAGAAAAACAACGGATCCTTCAGGCGCTGTGACTCTTTTTAGATATGACCTTGAGGGTCATAAAATTTCACAGACTGACTCATTGGGGCATGTGACGAACTTTACTTACGATACAAATATTCCCGAGAGTCTTCTTTCGGTAGAGCGTGTTGGTACTAATCGTTCGTTAATCGAACGTAGTGATTTTGATTTCTTAGGTAATCTTATTCGTCAGACTGATGCCCGCGGTAACACGATTAACTATATGCGTGATGCTGCGTATCGTGTAACACAGCGTATTGAGCCGCTCACTACGATGAATATTACATATGATGCGAATGGTAATGTAACTCGAGAAGTTCGCGGTGTTGGTTTACTCGATCAGCGTATCGATTACTCATATGACTCTCGCAATAACCTTGTATCGGTACGACGATACAATAATGATGGAACATGGGTAGATGCAACATATACATACGATGGTTTTAATAATAAAATTTCTAGTGTCGATGGTAATGGTGGTCTGATGAGGTATAGCTATGACCTGAATGGACATGTTATCTCATCAGTTGATGCGGTCGGTAATGAGACGCGCTTTTCATACGATAGTGAAGGTAATAAGACTGGTGAACTCATGGCGCGATCAATTGCTGATTCGAGTTTGCGAAATGCAAATGGGCAAACTATTTCATACCAGTATGATGTTCTTAACAGGCTTATTAAAAAAACAAATTCACTTAATAAAGATTCACTAATTTTTTATGATGAATATGGTCATATCGTACGTACTATCGATAATCAAAATGCGAATGGTGGGCTAGCAACTCATGTAACTCGATTCGAATTTAATTCTCGTGGATTAAAGACCCGTCAGATAGACGCGAATGGGAACGCTATGAGTTTTGAGTACGATGTAGTCGGTAATACTACTCGTCAGATCGATGCAATGAATCGCGCGACAACTTTTGTGTACGATGAATTTAATCGATTAATTCAAGAGCGAAATCCTGCTGATAATCTTGTTGCGTATACATATAATGAGAATGGAAATAAAACATCAGTTGCTTTGGCAGACGGTTCAGTAACAACTTCTGTGTATGATGCTGAAAATCGTCTTACTCGTGTTACAGATGCGCTAGGTAACAGTATTCAATATGGATACGATGCGGTGAGTAATAGAACTACAAGCACATCAAAGCTTGGTGGAATAACGATCTATACCTACAATGGGTTAAATCGTCTAGTCCGCGAACAAAATCCTCAAAACACTACTACAAACTACGCCTATGACGGGAATGGTAATCGCCTTACAGAACTAACAAATGGTGTTACAAAATCATATCAATTTAACGCTAATAATCAGGTGACTCGTATTACGCATCCGGGTAATAAAACAGAAAACTTCACCTATGACGCGAGTGGTAATGTCACTACAAAAACCGACGGTAATGGTGCGGTAACAAGATTCACTTATGATGCGCTTAACCGTGCGACTCAAAAGCAACTCGGCGATAACAGTGTTGTTACCTATAGTTACGATAATTGGAGCAACGTAACACGTCTTGCTGAAGCTGCAGGTGAAACTACCTATGCCTTTGATGCGGCAAATAGACTATTGGTTGAAACAAAGTCATTTACTGATATTAATAATCAGTCATACTCGACAACACGCACATATAATCCTGATAACCAACTTGCTTCTCTTACAGATCCTGGCAATAAACAAATTGCGTACTCGTATACCAGTACTGGTCAGCTGGCTTCGGTGTTGTACCAAAATCAGCCTTTGGCAACATATGTATATAATCCTAATGGCAAGCCAATTTCGCTGACCTATAGAAATGGCATTGTTCAGAGTTATACCTACGATGCGTTACAGCGTCCAACCAGTCTTTCGATTCAAAATTCAGCACAGCAAAATCTTTTCACGCACGTATACGCATACGATGCAGATAGTAATCGAACGCAAACAGCCGAGACAACCTCTATTAACGGAGACGTAAGTAATCGCACGATTGACTATACCTATGATACCGTTGATCAGCTTGCATCGGTTAACTATTCAGACATAGCGGGAAATAATGATCTGCAATTTAACTATGACGCACGTGGCAATCGGTTGTCACTTGCTATGCCGCATGCGCGCATGAATTATAATTATACCAACGGTACTGAAGAGTTGGCATCATATAATACAAACGATAAACTTTCTGTAGCACTTACCTATGATGGTAACGGTTCGCTCACTCATGAGGCATACACTCGTTTAGGAAAGTCTCAAAAAAATGTTGATTATCAGTGGGATTCACAAAATAGACTCAGTGGTATTGCGGTTACCGACACCTCTCGCCCAGCCTTCTTACCGGCGCTTCCCGCTAATCGTCTTGATTTTGCCTACGATGATGCAGGTAATAGAATTAAAAAATCTGTGAATGGTTCAGACAATACCTATTATATTAACAACGGTTTGGTGGTGCTCGATGAGATTAATGGTGCAAGCAATGTTACAAAGACCATCGTGCAAGGTTTGAATGAACAGATTGCTCAGATCGATGCACAAGGAATTATTACCTTCACTCACCCCGATGTGCTTGGCTCTGCGGTTATGCTCTCTAATGAACAGGGCGCGGTAGTTCAGCAGTTCGATTATGATCCGTTTGGTAGTTTAATTGCCTCTGCAGCAAGTGGCTCACTGACTCCAAGCTCGCAGTCAAAGTATCTCTTCACAAATCAAGAGTACGACGCGGAATCTAACTTGTACTATTACAATGCGCGATACTACAATCCACTAATTGGTCGCTTTATTTCACGTGACGCGGTTCCTGGTAGCATTGGTGACACGCTTAGTCGCAATGCCTATATTTACGTAAAAAATAATCCGCTTAGGTATACAGATCCAAGTGGTCTTTGGTTTGACGACTTATTTGATGGAATTTCATCTGTGGCAAATAGCGTAGGTAACGCTGTATCTAATGTTGCGACTGCAGTTAGAGATAATGTTGTTGATACAGCAGTGGCAGTGAAAAATACTGTTTCACAGGTTACAACAACTGTAGTTCAATCAGTGAGTAACGTGCAGTGGAAGACCGTAGGGGTAGGAGTTCTGCAGACGGTAGGAGGTGTATTACAAACGTCATTTGGAGGAGTAGAAGTCGCAGGTGGAGTAGGTCTTGCAACTGGTGGTACCGCTGCCTCAGGAGGATTAGCAGCTGTCCCAGCTATCGCTGGTGGCGTTGCAGTTACAGCAAT
>JAHFJU010000090.1 GCA_023245725.1 Candidatus Peregrinibacteria bacterium | reverse complement strand
AAAAGGTACGAAAGGAACCTTCGATTTTGCGCCTTTATCACCTGTAACTATTGTAAGAACTGCGCTGAAGGCACCAACAATGTATGACATGAAAAGAGCAACTAGTGTTAATTCCCAGCCCAAAATCATTCCCATAAATACGCCAATTCTAACGTCTCCTCCGCCGAGCCATTTACCTTTTGATGCAACAATTTGAACTCCAAAGAGTGTGAATGCAATTAGAGCTCCAATTAAAGAGTCTATAATATTTGGAGTTCCGGGAATAAGCGACGACACTAGAGCAATCAATATTGCTGGAATCAATACTCTATCTGAAACGAGCATGTATTTTAGGTCATAAAAAAAACTGAAACTCAATACACTCATAAAATAGATATTTAGAATGAAGAGTGAGGCTTCTTTGCCTGAGAATGCACCGTTTTCTGCTAAAAATGGATATTTAACATACATGAATGCAAAAAGAACTCCTGTAAAAAGTTCGACTAGTGGGTAGTATATTGAAATAGCGGTGCTGCAGTTTCTGCATTTTCCGCGAAGTACCAAATAACTTACAATTGGAATCAAATCGAATGGAGGGATCGTTTCTTTGCATTTTACGCATTCTGATCGGCTTTTAATTGTGTGTTTTTTGTTATATCTAAGCCTATAAATAAGTACACTTAAAAAACTGCCGATAACTGTGCCAAGTATGAAAGATGAAAGTGTTAAGACGACGCGCATATTATTTTATTCCAGTGATAGAGATGAAGGATTTGTATTGTGTTGATCAATTCTTTGTTGTGCGTACTGCTTTACGAGTACGTCTTCGGTCGATGAACTTATTTCAATTACGTGTTTATATGATGCCTCAGCTTCGCTCCAGTTACCAACCTGTAAATCAAGGTCGGCTTGCGCCACTATGACATAGATATCCTGCTTATCGAGAACTAGTGCTTTCTCTAGATAATTTCTTGCATCGAGAAGATTCCCGCTTCGAGAGAGTAATATAGTTTTCCATGCAAAAACCGTAGCATTATTGGGAAAATTATTTGAAGCAATATTTATCAAATCATTTGCAACATTCGTGTCGCTCGTTGTAAATAGAGCAATAGACATTGGTCGTTTAAATAAATCTAAACTCTCAGGATCGGCAGTTAATACTTGCTTGTAGTATTCAAGCGCTTTTTGAGTAAGTCCGAGAATGTAATATGCGTCGCCAAGTTGAAGTAAGACTTCAACTCTTGGCTTGTATCCAAGCGAAAGTGCCTGTGTAAAATCTGCAATTCCATCACGAACTTGTTTATTGTGAACACGAGAAATTCCACGATACATATATGCCGCTGAACTCTGTTGGTCGAGGGCTAAGGCTTTTGTAAGGGCGTCTTCGGCATCTGCCCATCGCTGAGTTTTTAAGAATGAATGACCCAAAATCACCCACACATCTCGATAATCATTTTGCGATTTTAGACCATTAAAGGCTGTCTCTATTGCAAGTCCGTATTCTCCAATTTGATCGTAGTTTTTTGCCAATAATGCTTGAAGATATGAAAGAGGTGATTCTTTGGCCAATTCAAATGTTTTATACATTTTACCGAAAATAAGTGAGTTTTTTTTAAGTGTTTCTAAAGGAGTTAAATCAGTCGAATCTTCGCTTGTTGAAGAGAGTTGTGTGATTGCAATAAATGCATCTCTCGCTTTTTGTTGATCATTAAAAAATGCATCTATAAGTGCTGATAAATATTGTATTTCTGGTGATTTGCTTTGCGCTTTTGAAATGAGCGTTTGTGCGTCTGAAATTTTGCGGGCGTTTAGTAGACTTCGAATTTCTTTAATATATAGTTTTCGATTTTTCGTATTATTTGCAAAGGCGACCTCATAACTTTTCGACGCTTTATCGAAGTCTGCTTTAAGAGAAAAAATATCACCCAGTTTTTCATAAGGAAGACTTTCTTTTTGGCTTACTCGTGCGGCTTCTTGAAAACTTGATAGTGCTTCATCTAGTTGATTTTTGCTTAATAGAGAATTCCCTTCTTGAATAATCTGGGTGTAGTTCAAATTTGAGGTGTTCTTCGGTCGTGCAATTTTTGTTTTTGTGACTGGTGCTAATATGTCTTTCTGTGTAGTTAAATCCTGCTGCGAAAAATCGGGGGTGTTTCCTATCAATCCAAAACCGAACGCTGTGCCCAAACCGCCAGCTGTTAATACAATTAGAGTTACCACCGCGCCAAAACTAATTTTTCTTTTTTGCATAAATTGGTTTTACAATCGTTTGAGATGAGCCTTCATGCAGAGAGCTATGGCAATTGCATCAACGGTGTCATCACTTTTTATGTGAAGACCCAGTTCGTATTGTACCATTTTTTGAACCTGTTTTTTATCAGCACTCGACACACCACACACTGCTTGTTTAATTGTAAGAGGATTGAAAGTTCGCGCTGGAACTTTGCTTTCTTCAAGTGCCAACAAAATTACCCCACGAGCGTGCGCAACGGTGAGTGCTGTCTTAGTATTTTTTGAAAAAAACAATTCTTCGACTGCGGCTGTTGTTGGTTTCCAAGTGGTAATAACTTCCCTTAAATCGGTGTGGAGCATCGCAAGTCGTTCGCTTAAAGAAAGCTCTTTTGGCGTACGAATGCACCCACAATCTAGAAGCTTTGTCTTATTATTTTCAATGCCAAGTACGGCAAATCCACATCGCTCAATTCCAGGGTCAATGCCTAAGATAATCATGACTCAAGTATATCTCAGATCATTGTCGTCGTAATCAATTTTTCTTTTTTACCAAAACCTGCGTTGCATACAACAATTTCATCTCCTTCTTTTACTAATCCGTCTTTAATTAGTGAAGCACGAATTTGTTTAAGAGGATTTTCGAGCTCTATCCATTGAACGAATGTACGTTGTACTCCATAAACGATAGACATTTTGCGTGCTACAGAGGCGTCAGATGAAAATACAAGAAGGGGAATTGAGGGTCGATATTTTGCAATCTCACGTGCAGTGTATCCACTGCGAGTTACAGCAACTATGTATTTAGCGTGAATATCGTGAGCGAGTTTTGTCGCATTTAAACAAGTAGCATTCGTAATTCTCATATCATCGACTCGGCTGAATTTTAGAAGGTGCCCATGTTTTTCAAGGTCAGCTTCGACAGCAAAAGAAACTTTAGATAAAACTTCAGTCGCTTCAACAGGATACGCTCCGACAGCAGTTTCATTTGAAAGCATCATTGAATCTGAATGATCGAGAATTGCATGTGCTGCATCTGAAATTTCTGCACGAGTTGGGCGTGGATTATCAACCATCGACGCTAGCATTTGTGTAGCAACAATCACCGGTTTTCCAAGATTATTACAGATATTAATTATGTGTCTTTGTAGTAATGGGACCTGTTCAGCAGGAACCTCTACTCCAAGATCACCACGTGCAACCATGACCGCATCTGAAACTTCAACAATGGAATCGAGTTGTTCAATTGCTTCATGCCTTTCTATTTTTGCTATGATTCCCGCTTTTGAACCAAGTGAACGCAAAAGTTTACGAAGTTTAATTACATCTTTCGCATCTCGAACAAACGATAATGCGACATAATCGACGCCTTGTTTAACTCCAAATATCACATCTTTTTTATCTTTTTCAGTAAGGCACGGAGCCGAAATAGATGCTGTGGGAACGTTAATTCCTTTATTAGATTCGATCAATCCTCCTACAACTACAACACAATCAATCGCTGTTTTTGAGCTATTAATAGAAACAACTGTAAGTTCAATAAGTCCGTCTGCAATAAGAAGTGTGTCATTTTTTTTGACATCTTTCGGTAGGTGTTTGTATTGAACAGGTATTGAGCCTTTCTCATTTTTAATAGTAAGTCTAACTTTGTCACCTTTCTTAACTTTTATACCTTCTTTATCAATTGTTCCAATGCGGATTTTAGGCCCCTGCAAATCTTGAATAATTCCGATTTCCTGTTTTTTGCTAGCTGAGGCGTCACGAATTCGTTGAATAACTGTGGCAAATTGCTCGTAAGTTCCATGTGAAAAATTAAGTCGTACGCAATCCATTCCTGCATCTATCATCTTAGAAAGAACCTCGGGTTTTTCGCTTGCTGGTCCAATCGTGCAAATTATTTTTGTTCTGTTAAACATTTTTTTAGGCGGTGAGATTGAATTATACTCCCGTAATTAGAGAGCCGCCAATTGACGTTCGAGATCTTTTAGAACGAGTGTCTCTTTTTGGCGAATAATACCTTCGAGTGAGTGCATCGTATGACGTGTCGATTCAGCAACATCGGATTTTAAACTTGCCAGAGCATCGTCTAGCACTTTCTTTTGATCTTCCAAAACAGCCTGTCGTCCTTCGCGATCTTCTTTAGGTAATTGTGCCAGCTTATCTTGCGCCTTTTTCTTCTCAGATTCGCACAAATCGTTGAACTCTTTCTGCATTCCAAGCAAATGACTTCGTTGGTCATCGATAATTCCCTGATATTGTTCGTCGAGTGTCATATTTGTTTTTGTTTATTAGAATCTAAGTATACCATTTTTGATATTTTTTTTCCATGGTTTACAATATAATTTCATATTGTCACTTTTGACTGAAGGTTATAAAAGTGTTATAGTTATTCGGATTTGTGCCTTTATAATATAGTTGAATATGAATATTAAAACTATTTCGTCAAATACACGGGATGAAGCTGAGGTAGAAAGAGGATTAATTTTAGAAGCGCGAACTAGAGGAGAAACTAGACCTGCAAAAAAAGTTGATGTCTTTGTTCACCCAGAATATCCTTTCCAGAGCGACTTTGATCCCGAACAATTGGTCGAAGTAGCTAGTGCTCTGCAAATTCCAAATTATTCGTATGAATTAGTATTGGCCGGAAGAGATCAATTCGCGGCTAGAATAAAAGAAAAACTTCGTTCAAGCGAAAATCCAATAGTAATAACCTTTCCAAATTCACGACTAGATTTTAATCTTGAGTATTGTGATGATGTTTCTGTCCCCTCATGGAGCGCTGGTTCTGGAATGATCGCGAGTAGTGATTTGCCAAAATTATTAGCCTTATTAGACGGACTAAATAAAGAGGATAGATTTATTATTCATGGTGCAAATTTTGGACAATGCCCAACTAGATTTGTTGAACAACTATATGCACTATTATTTAGAGGCAAATATTATGGCCCTAGTTCATTGGATCACTCATTACCAGCATTCAAATGTGAGCCTTCTTTTTTGAGAGAACCAATTATAAGAAATCGGCTTATTTCTAATAAT